>JAIDUT010000039.1 GCA_029060065.1 Clostridia bacterium
ATGCAGACATAGCGCTTTAATTTCGCCAATCTTCTTTTTATTTGCAAAAGAAGTACAAGGGGTATTGAGTACCCCCATTTTTTCCAACTCGTCAAACTCTTCTTCAAGTTCTTGCAAGTCGTCTTTGTCTATTGCCGAAAAGTCTATGTTTTCCTTTTCGTTCAAAGCTTGTCCGTATCTTTTTTTTGCATACAAAAAAGCGACATAATCTACGTTGTGTAGACTGCCACTTTCGTTGTCCCATACAAAATGATAAGCCTTGTCGTGATAATCGAACTTAAAAGCGTGTACCATTATTATGCTGTAATTAGATTAAAGGCTTTCTCGTTGCGTTGATTTTCTCGTCGCGATTTTTACAGCTTTGATTGCCTACCGTGCAAGAAGTCTTGCAAGCAGATTGACAACTTGATTGACATTCGCCACAACCGATATTGCCTTGCTTTTTCATAGAATTTGTTACGATGCTGTTGATATGTTTCATATATCCTCCACTATAGCATAAAATTTATTACCTATATAATATAATAATCTCAACGAATTTGCAAGTATTTAATAACTTCTTTTATATATTTTATCAATATATAATAATAAATAGCAAAGTTAAACGTAATTTCTGATAAAGTCAAGTTCAAGTTTTATGCTTTCTCTCAATCCTTTTTCAGCAACTCTCGCCATATTGCTTTCAATACACTTGACCAACTCTTTCGTCCTAAAGTATTCTGACAAATCTATAATGAACGCGCACGACCAAAACAGTTCCTTTGCACTGCAAGTATTAAGAAAGTCAATGGTATCATTGAGATTAATTGATAATTCAGCTACAATCATTTTATTGTTTTCTTTTAACAACGCTAACTTTTCATCAAGGCTATCAATTTTCATTATCTCTTGCATATTGACAAAAAGTTGTTTCAAATATTCTCTGTCCATTTTGCTTCTTCCTTTTAATATAATTATTGCATATAAATCATTTGGCAATAAAATTATATCATTTGTCATTGGTCATGTCAATATCAAGCAATTATTTTTCTCGTCTTACGTTGACTGCAAAAACTCCGCTCAGAAGTCCCGCTACAAGACAGCTCAATATATCAAATGCCGTCAATGGATTTACTGCAAAAGAACCGTTGATAAGCGAAAATATCAAATAAGATACAAGCGAGAAGAACAAGCCTATTATACAGCCTTTGAAAAGACCTTTCTGCCCCGACTTGAGCGCTATCAACGAGCCGAAAAATATACTAAATATCTTGAGAAATATATTTACAATACCTACGACCTTAGTAGATAAGTTGGCGTATTTAACTATCACCGCAAATATAATTACCGCCAATAGCGATATTATAACGGAAAATAACACACCCAAAAACATCTCCAAAAAATCTCTTTTTGTCATCTTTATAGACATATACTCTACCTCCCTGAGATAATATATGGCGCTTATTGAGATTTTATGAAGAATAAATAAAATTACGTTTCGATTTCTTTATGCTAGACGAAATCGTCTTTGCATCTTCCGCAATCCTCGCATCCATTGCAAATCGAACGGCTTGAACAAGTCATACAACGCGCTTTGAACCTCGGCGCATAGCAACCCTCGTCTATTGGCAGTCCTAATCTATCTGTCAGCTTAAATTTGATATCCTTTCCCTTGTAATTTAATCCTTGATTATACGCAAGTTTCGACTGTTCATGATTATTTCTCATACGCGTCGTTACTCCGTCCTTTACGAAGATATTTCCCGTACCGATAAAAGAAAAAGTAACGTCTGCTTTTACGCACTCGTCATGCAATAGTTTTACCCACTCGTAATGACATGCCCTTGCTCCGTCATAATTTTCGCCTCCGCATATAACTTGTTCTATTTGTCCCTCGTTTAGATATTTTTCAATAGATACTTGCCCTATAAGCGGTGCGCACATAATTCCTTTGTGCTTGAATGGCAGGGAATGCATTATTGGTATTCTCTCGTCAGCGCGTCTTTGATTTTCGCACGTTACGTTGAAAAATACGTTTTCCCAACCGTCTGCCCAATCTTTAGGCAGACACATCTCAACTCTCTGAGGTCGCTTTGTTAAAAGAAAAAATTTTACGTCAGGTCTTTGGTATATGACGTCCCATGCTTCTTCTCGCCATTTGTCTGCTTCCTCTATAAAAAAGTCGGATGTCATACATACTCTCAACATTTCTCCACTGCGTATGACGAATTTCCCGCTACGGCTTTTTGACAAAGGATAATTCATATTGCCAGTTTTCACCACTTGATTACTTGCAAAGTTGCCGTGAACTCTGTCAAGATAGTACATATAACAATTTTGACAACCCTCGCTACACTTCTTGCAACCGTGCCAAGGATTCCATATATCGCGCATACTCTCTCCTTATTTAACAATACCTATTATACTACGCAATAAGAAATAAGGCAAACAAATGTTTATATATTGAACAAAAAATAGACGCCTCAAAGCGTCTATTTAATCTTGATTAGTCTTTCAAAAGTGTGTTGTTGTCGGTTTTTTCCAAAGAATCAACGTTGGTTTCTTTAACTTCTTCTTTTACCGCTTCGCCTTTCTTGCTCTTTTTGTCAGCTTTTCTTTTAGCGAGTTCTGCGTCTGCCTCTTCGTCATCCATAGCCACAACTTCCGGCGCTACCTTTTCTTCAAAAGTAGTTTCTCCCGTAGGCGCTTTAACAGATTGAAGTACGGTATATATAGCCGACTTATCAATGACTACCATCATACTTCCGTCGCCGTTTGCGCTAATGTCAAGCGTAAAAGTGCCTTCGTTGTTGACTTTCTTAACTTCTCCAACAAATCCGCCAATAGTCTTGACCTTTGTTCCTACTGTAATACCGTTCATCATTTCTTGCGCTTTCTTTTGACGTTTCTTTTGAGGAATAATCGACGCCGCGAACATTACTACCATCAAAACTACAAGTACGACAATCATTACCCAGCTTGATCCGCCAAACAAACTGCCACCTGAATTACCGCTATCTTCTGCCAATAAACTAAATAAATTCATAATTGCTCCTTAATAAGTTATTTATCAACCTAAATCAATATAAAAATTATATCAATCAATTTAATATCTATTCAAGTTTAACTTATTTACTCGACAAATACAAGCGATTTGCTCATTAATTTTTGATATTTTATATACTTTTTACAGATATTTACTCGCAAAAAGAACTTTCTACTTATTATTACGCAATGGCTTTTCTCCGCCATGCCCCCAAGTATAATCTGAAGTATATTGTTTATAAAAGTCGCCAAAGCGGTCTTCCATAATAGCTTGTCTGATATCTTCCATAAGCTTTGTTAAGAATCTTATATTGTGGATTGACAACAACGCTCCGCCTAGTATCTCACCCGAATTTATAAGATGACGTATATACGCTCTTGAGAAGTTACGACAGCAATAACAATCACACTGACTGTCTACCGGCGAAAAGTCTTCTTTGAACGTTGCGTTGCGAATAGTTAAGTTACCGTATCTCGTAAAAGCCGAACCGTTGCGAGCCATACGCGTGGGAAGTACGCAGTCAAACATATCTATTCCTCTCATAACTCCCTCGACAAGACAATCCGGCGAGCCTACGCCCATAAGGTAGCGCGGTTGATTCTCCGGATAATACTCTCTCAATATATCCAACATCTCGTACATGACCGGCTTAGGTTCTCCCACCGATAAACCGCCTATAGAAAAACCGCACTTTGCGAACTCAATAGTTCTTTTGGCGCTCTCCACGCGCAAATCTGCGTACATATTGCCTTGGATAATCGGGAATAGCATTTGGTTTGGGTTTTTATGCGCTTTTACCGACCTAGCAAGCCAACCCAGTGTACGGTTCATTGCGCCTTTAGCGTATTTGTAATCAGTCACCCCGTCGGTACACTCGTCAAAAGCCATAATTATATCTGCGCCCAATTTATTCTGAACAGCTATCGACTCTTCCGGACCCATAAAGTGCTTTGAGCCGTCAATGTACGAAGAAAAAGTAACTCCGTCTTCTGTAATTTTTCTCATTTTAGAAAGAGAAAAAACTTGAAAACCGCCACTGTCAGTCAAAATCGGTTTATGCCAATTCATAAAATTATGTAACCCGCCTGCCCTTTCCACAAGGTCCGCGCCCGGTCGCAAATATAAATGATAAGTATTGGCAAGTACGATAGAAGCCTTGGTATCTTCGACTTCCTTTGGCGTAAGAGCTTTGACGGTCGCGTTGGTTCCTACAGGCATAAATACAGGCGTGTCAATAACTCCGTGCGGAGTGGTAAACCTACCTACTCTTGCGCCCGATTGCTTGCATACTTTAACAACTTCATACTTAAAATTTTCCATACAGTCCTTTATGTAAACTTTTCTTCTTTTAGATAGTAAACAATTTTTCTTGTTTAATACACGCATTACAATCCGTATTGAGTAACTTGACAATATAATACGGTATTATATCGCTTATAAAATCAGCATCGCATCCCCGAATGAGAAGAAACGATAGCGCTCTTTCACCGCCGTATTGTATACATTGAGCGTATTTTCTCTGCCAATAAGCGCGCTGACAAGCATAATCAAAGTTGATTCCGGTAAATGGAAGTTGGTAATCAATCCCTTAACCACTTTGAATTTGTATCCCGGATATATAAATATTTGCGTTTCGCCATTGCTTGGCTTGACAAATCCGTCGTCGCCCACTGCGCTTTCAACTACTCTAACGGAAGTCGTACCTACGCATATAACACGTCTGTGCTCTGCCAAGGCGTCGTTGATAATCTTTGCATTGACATCATCAATCTCAAAATATTCGCTGTGCATTTTGTGATTGAGAATATCATCCTCCTTGACAGGTCTAAACGTACCAAGTCCCACGTGCAAAAGAACCTTGGCAATTTGCACGCCCTTTTCCTCTATTTTTTGCAAGAGCTGAGGCGTAAAATGCAAGCCTGCCGTAGGCGCCGCAGAAGAGCCGTCCACCTTACTGTATACAGTTTGATATCTGCTTTTATCCTCTAACTTTTCAGTTATGTACGGCGGAAGTGGCATATTGCCTATCTCTTCTAGAATATTTTCAAAAACTCCGTCAAAAGCAAATTTGATAAATCTAACGCCCTCTTCGCCAAAACCAATTACCTCACCTTTCATTTTGCCAAAGTCAAGCCTTGTACCTATTTTGAGTTTCTTTGCCGGACGAGTAATACACTCCCATACGTCGTATTCCTTACGTTTTAAGAGTAAAATTTCGGTATTATGCTCTATCGTCTTATCGGTACGCGGAAGTCTTGTGGCAAATATTCTAGCAGGTATAACCTTTGTATTGTTGATGACAAGCACGTCGCCCTTTTGAAGATAGTCGATTACGTCGTAAAAATGTTTATGGTCTATCTTAGAATTTTCTTTATGATAAATCAGCAACCTAGAAGCGTCTCTCGGCTCAATAGGCGTCTGCGCTATAAGTTCTTGCGGAAGCTCGTAGAAAAAATCGCTAGTCTTCATTATTTTTCCTCGCTGTCGAGCATAGAAAGTTGCTCATAGGCAAGTTGATTCGCCTTTCTGCCAAAATGCTTATATGCGTCCGGAAGACAAATACGTCCTCTTGGCGTACGGGCGATAAATGTAATTTGCATAAGATACGGCTCGTATACGTCCTCTATAGTCCCCGCGTCCTCGCCTATCGACGCAGCTAAAGTTTCCAGTCCGACCGGTCCTCCGTTGAATTTATCTATAATTGTCAATATAATTTTGCGGTCAACATTGTCAAGACCGAGTTTATCAATCTCCATTTTACCAAGCGCAATGTCCGCGACTTTGGCGTCGATAATTCCTTCCGCCAAAACTTCGCTGTAATCGCGCACTCTCTTCAAAATACGGTTGGCAATTCTCGGAGTTCCTCTACTACGTCTTGCTATCTCATATGCTCCGTCTTCGGTGATCTCTACGCCCAAAAGTCCTGCGCTACGCTTGACTATACTTGCAAGTTCTTCGGGGGTATACATTTCCAAACGGCAATTTACTCCAAATCTATCGCGCAATGGCGAAGTAAGCATACCGGCTCTCGTCGTAGCGCCAATGAGCGTAAACTTCGGAAGCGACAGTCTTATACTTCTTGCGCTAGGTCCTTTGCCCACCATAAAATCTAGCGCATAGTCTTCCATTGCGGGGTACAGCACTTCTTCCACGTTGCGATTGAGTCTATGAATTTCATCAATAAACAGTACGTCTTTTTCGTTAAGATTGGTAAGTATTGCGGCTAAATCTGCAGATTTTTCTATAGCTGGTCCGGAAGTAATTCTAATCTGCGATCCCATTTCACTTGCAATAATGTGCGCCAAGGTCGTCTTACCAAGTCCCGGAGGACCGTACAAAAGCACGTGGTCAAGAGCCTCGTCTCTGGCTACTGCCGCTTTGATATATATTTCAAGATTCTCCTTAATCTTCTCCTGACCGACGTAATCGGACATGCTTTTAGGTCTAAGAGAGTTTTCACTGTCCCCTTCGCTTACGCCTTGCATTGAAGACATAAATCTTTCTTCGTCGTCAAAAAATTCCATTATTTATCAAAGCTCCTTAACGCTAACATTATTATGTTTTCCAATTTATCGCTCTTGGTTCTTGCCACAGCAACAGCCTTAACAGCTTCCGTCTTGGAGATACCAAGAGATACTAAAGCCAAAACTGCGTCGCCAACCACTTCATCCTTTGAAGTGTCTTCACTGCCGAGCAATCCAAAAAAGCTGTCGCTATCGTCTGAACCGCCGACTTCGGCAATTTTTTCTTTAAGCTCTAAAATTATGCGTTCTGCAGTCTTTTTACCAAGTCCTTTTACCTTTGCAAGCGTCTTAGCGTCGCTGTTTACTATAGCGATAGCCAACCTCTGCAAATCTATACCCGACAGAATTTGTAAAGCAGTTTTCGGTCCTACTCCGCTGACGCTGATCAAATTGATAAACATAGCCTTTTCTTCTTTGCTGTAAAAGCCATAGAGGCTCATTTCGTCCTCTGCGACCTTTAGATACGTGTACGCCGTAACGGTTTCGCCCTTTTTAGCAAATGTTGACAAGGTATTTGCCGACACGCCGAGTTCATAAGCTATGCCGTTGTTTTCCAACACGACTTTTCCTTCTTCATAATATACCACTTTACCGGTAATCGAATAGTACATAAAATTTCCTTATTATTTGTTATCAAATTTGATCTAAGGTACATTCAGCATTCTATCTTATCCCAAACAATCCGCCAAGCCTTGCGGTCTGTCCGTGCGTGAGCGCAACGGCTAATCCGTCCGCCGCGTCGTCGGGTTTTGGCACTGCTTTGAGATTCAGAAGTCTTGTGACCATAAATTGTATCTGTTTTTTCTCGGCTTTGCCGTATCCTGTCAATGCCTGCTTTATCTGCAAAGGAGTATACTCATACATCTTCAAGCCCTTTTGTTGACATGCCAAAAGCACTACTCCTCTTGCCTGAGCCACGTTGATACCGGTGGTAATATTAGTGTTGAAAAACAGCTCTTCTATCGCGATGCAATCAGGCTTGAATCTCTCTATCAACGAGAGCATACCGTCATAAATTTTGTTCAATCTCACGGGTACGGTATCTTCTTTCGGAGTGTTGATGACTCCGCAATCTATGGGACGAAATGCCCCTTTTTGCGCCTCGATTACGCCGTAACCCACTATGGCAAGTCCTGGGTCTATACCTAAGATTATCATTTGCGTATCTCGCCGTGTCCTGTGACAACGTATTTTTCGCTAGTCAACTGCTCAAGTCCGAGCGGTCCTCTTGCATGCAACTTTTGGGTAGATATTCCAATCTCCGCGCCAAAGCCGAACTCAAATCCGTCGGTAAATCTTGTCGAAGCATTGGTGTATACACAACCTGCGTCAACTGCCGTCGTAAATACGTTCATAACCTTTTCGTCCGTCGACACTATAGCTTCACTGTGCTTGGTACCGTTGGCATTTATACGCTCTATCGCCTCTTTGTAATCCTTGACTACCTTGACTGTCAGATAGTAGTCTTCCCTTTCCGTCTTGTAATCTTCTTCGGTAGCCGGTATAACGTCTTTTGCGAATCCTTGGATTATTTCATCGCCGATAATCTTACAACCGCCGTCTTGCAGTGTCTTGAGCATATCCGGCAAGAACTTGTCCGCGATAGCTTGGTCCACAAGAAGCTGTTCCTGCGCGTTACATACCGACACTCTTTGCATTTTTGCATTGTATACTATCTTCTTTGCCATATCTAAATCTGCAGTCTTTTCTACGTAAACGTGACAGTTACCGCCAGACGAAGCTATAACGGGTATTTGCGAATTGGCAAGTACAAACTTCTTGAGGTTATCGCTTCCTCTCGGTATTATTACGTCTATGAATTTTGCTTGTTGCAACATATCGTAAGTCGCCTGTCTGTCCACGTCGTCTACAAAACCTACTATATCCCTGTCAAGTCCCAACTCACCGATAGCTTCTTGTATAATTTCAAAGAGTACTCTATTGGTATTGATAGCTTCCTTTCCGCCTTTGAGCACAACGCCGTTACCCGACTTAATACAAAGACTAGCCACGTCTACCGTTACGTTGGGACGGGATTCATAAATCACGCCGATAACGCCCAACGGAGCTCTAACCTTTTTTATTTCCAGTCCGCTCTCTACTTTCCACTGCCTTACGACTTTACCCACAGGGTCGTCAAGGTCCGCTACCTGCCTGACGCCTTCTGCCATTAGCGCAATGCGAGCGTCTGTCAAAGTAAGTCTGTCTATCATAGCTTCCGGCAACTTACCTTTGGCATTCTCAATGTCTATAGAATTTATCTTCTTTATATTATCTTTATTTTGCTCAATCTTCTTTGCAACCGCCAAAAGAATATCATTCTTCATTTTAGTATCGTACAAAGATAATTTATAAGTTGCGTTTCTTACCTTGCAACACACTTCTTGCATATTCATAAATGACCTCTTAAATCAGTCCTCGTCTTCCTCGTCGAGTTCTGCGTTGTGATAAACGTTTTGCACGTCGTCGTTGTCCTCAAGCATGTCCAAAAGTTTGAGTACCTTTGCTTCTGCGTCCTTGTCCGGCTTAACGGTATTACTTGGAATCCTATCGACTTGAGCTGACAAAATCTTCAAGGTTCCCTCTTTCTCTATAGCTTCTCTCACTTCTCCCAATGAATTAGGGTCGGTGTATATTTCGTAAACTTCTTCGTCATTTAATATGTCGTTGGCTCCGCAATCTAGAGCTATCATCATGACGGTATCTTCGTCTACTCCCTCTCCGTCTACTACGATTACTCCTTTTGTTTCAAACATATAAGATACGCAACCGCTCGTGCCCATCGCTCCTCCGCACTTGTCAAAGTGGTGACGGATATCGCCTGCGGTACGGTTCTTATTGTCCGTCAACGTTTCTACGATTACGGCGACACCGCCTGCTCCGTATCCTTCATAGATGTTCTCTTCATAGTTGACGGCGCTAAGCTCTCCGCTTGCTTTCTTAATACCTCTTTCGATATTATCGTTGGGCATATTATTAGCCTTTGCCTTGGCAATGACGTCTCTCAATCTAGAGTTAGAATTAGGATCAGGTCCGCCTTGCTTTACAGCAACGGCAATTTCTCTGCCTATCTTGGTAAACACGCTTGCTCTCTTGGCGTCGCTCTTACCTTTTTTGTTTTTGATGTTAGCCCATTTGCTATGTCCTGACATAACTACCTCCAAAGTCGTATATTGAATAAACTAAATATTTACATAATTATATTATATTATTTATTTTTATTTTGCAAGGAATTTTCATTATGTTTTGCTGTCAACGATAAATTAAGCGTAAAATATTGAGCAAAAAAGAGCAACTCATTTGAATTGCTCTTTCCATATTACTGTCTATCTAAGTATGCTTGCAATATTATCACTGACGCGAGTTTATCAATGACCTGCTTTCGCTTATCCCTTCTCATTCCGCCTTCTATAAGCAAATTTTCGGCTTCAACCGACGTAAGTCTTTCGTCCTCGTAGTCGATTTTTGCATCTATAAGCGGTTGCAACTTCTCGGCAAACAATCTGGTCTTTTCCACTCTCTCTCCTTCACTACCGTCCATATTGAGTGGCAAGCCGAATACTACGACGTCTATCTTATACTGTTTGACCAAGTCTGCAATATACTGCAAATCTTTTTGCAAGCCAACTCTCTTGTACGTTTCTAATCCGTTGGCTATTATACCGCTCTCGCTTATTGCTATGCCGGTGCGCACATCACCTAAATCAATCGCCAAATACTTCATATTCAGATTATGACATAGATAAGATACGTTTGTCAAATAAAGATGAGTAATTACATACTACTCAATGCGTTGCCAGTACTCCTCTACGTTACCTTTAGTAACTCCTTTTATAACCAGATAATAGATAACGCTGACAAAAAGCGTAGTCACAAAATAGCTTGCTCCAACTGCGTATGGATTGAGATTCATAAGCATAATGCCGTAAACCATAGTCAGACCCATTACGAGAAGCCCTGGGATAAACGCTATAAACATAGGTATTACGCTTGTGAAGTTGTAATTGACAATCTCTTGAATATTTTTCCAATGCACCTTTGGCTTTTTTAGATCTCTATATACGCAAAATCTGTTGACCGCCCAAGCGTAAAGCATGTTGGAACATAAGAAGCCAACTACTTGCAGTACGTTTACCCCGCCGATTAAGGAAAATGCTACGGTAGATAAAACCACAGTGATTGCCGAAAATACAAATCCTACGAATATTTTAGACCAAATAATCTGTTGCGCGCTTATCGGCATAGTCTTTGCCATCAAAGCTCCTTCGCCGTCTCTCGATACTGCAAGTAAACTTATCGTATTGGAACTCGTCATAAGTTTTATAATCAACTCCGCGACGGCAAGTCCGACAAAAGAATTAACCGTGTTGCTTTGCATTCTACCCAAGAAAAATATCAGTACGGGTGGCAACAACACCATCATACCGCTTTGGATAAGCAGGTTACTTGATTTTAGCACGCTGGAAAACTCTTTTTTGATTAGCGCTTTTTTGAGAGAAGTCTGCTTGACTTCTTTTAGTTTTTTGGAAGAAGAAGTTGCGCCGTTATTCTCATACACGCCTTGCGATATTCGCTTAAACTGCCACATTGCAAGTAGAGTTCCAACCACAGCCAGCGCTACAACAATACCTATAAATGCCATTGCATACCCAAAGGCTTTAACTCCGCCCGCTGTCATCGACATTGCAAGTAAATAGGTATGATAGAAACATTTGCCTATCGAAGCTACCGACGGTAATATCGCAGAATATATTTCACTGGCAGACATTCCTTTGCCGGAGCCGTCCACTGCTCCGCTTGCAATTTCCGAACCGTCAACCGAAGGAGCATTGAGCATCATAGGAAGATATATAGCTACGTAAATTGCTATGAATAAAATTATAGTAAATACCGCGCCTACTATAGGACGTTTTTTGAAAAACTGCATGATCTTCATAATAGGGAAAGAAATCAACGCAATAATAAGTATTGCCATAAGCGGTAGTAAAACCGTCGCCGGCAACATCATGATAAGTATCCCTGCGCTGAATTTTCCCAAAGTTGCCATAGCAATAATAGAAACTATGCAGACGGGAATTACCGTCAATACGGAGAAAATCAACTCATATATCAAAATGGTAATAAACTTTGCCCAAAATATACTCACCGACTTTAATGGCAAAGTAAATAAAAATTCGTTATCTTTGCTGAAATACATTATATTAATATACGCAAAAAGTCCGAAGAAAAACGTCAACAACTGACTGGCGAAAAAGCCTATGGACAAAATTTCCGCAAGATAGCCGAGTTCCGCGGATGCTTTAACCAATCCGAAAATATTCACCAACATTAACACATACGGTATACCAAGGCATACTGACAACGCGATAAGTGTGCCAATATACTTTTTCTTCTCTTTTGCGTCTTTGAAGTTGGGTTTTACTGTGTTTTTAATTAACTGTTTTGTTAAAGCAAAAAATGCAGTCATATGCCACCTCTAAAACTTAAATTCTTCTTGTCCGTCGTCGACTATTACATCGCCCTGCGTAACCGAAAGGAAGAACTCTTCAAGAGAATTATCCTCGTTCTTCGTCCTTATCTCTTCCATAGAACCGCTGATAATTAAACTACCCTTGTCAATGATCGCAAGTCTGTCGCAAAGTTTTTCCACAACTTCTATTATATGCGAAGAAAAGAGTACGCTGTTGCCTTCTTTACAATGCTCTTTCATCAACTCTTTTAAGTTGTACGCGCTTTGCGGGTCAAGGCCCGTCAACGGCTCGTCAAGTATCCAAAGCTTTGGATTATGAATTAGCGCGCCTATTACGCAAATCTTTTGTTTCATACCGTGGGAATATCCGCCTATAGGTTTACCTATCACGTCGGTCAATCCAAAAAGTTGGAAGTACTTGTCTGCCCTCGTCTTTCTATCGTTGACGCCCACGCCGTAAATATCCGCCATAAAGTTGACGTATTCTCCGCCTGTCATTGTGTCGTAAGTAAAGTGATTATCAGGCACGTAACCCAAATTTTTCTTTGCCTCAATAGGACTTTCGTGTAAGTCGTGTCCGCAAATCTTAATATTACCCTCGCTGTAAGGTAAAGCTCCGGTAATGCACTTGATAGTGGTACTCTTACCCGCACCGTTGGGGCCCAAAAATGCAAACAACTCGCCTTCTTTTACGTCAAAGCTCAAATCTTTGACTGAATACTTGTCGTTGCCCTTATATCTTTTACTCAAATTCGTAATAGTCAAAATCTCATTCATAAAAACCTCTCTTTTAGTTGTAGTACACATTTAAGCATTTGCTCAACTTTACTATAATTATACGTTTTGGATATACGTACGTCAATGTCAATTTCAAGTTGAAATTACTAAAATTTTGTAGATTTTGCAAAAAAAGTAGGCATTAAAATGCCTGTTTTTTATTTTTTGTTTTCTTGCTTATTAGCTTTAATAATCTTTGCTCTTATCAAGTTCTTTTCAAATCCGTTTTGCGACGGCTGATAAAAATGCTCGTCTTTCAAAGAATCTGGCAAATACTGTTGCTCTACCCAACCGCCAAAGTCATGCGGATATTTATACCCCGAAATCTTTTGCGCTTTATAGTTCTTGTCCATAAGATAAGTAGGCACCCTGTCGTCCTTTTTCTCCGACACAACTTGCTCGACAGCGTACTTTGCAACAACCACGCTGTTTGATTTAGGCGCTTCACATACATAAATTATTGCATTGTAAAGCGGAATTTTCCCTTCGGGAAGTCCGATATTTTGATACGCAGTCAATGCAGACGTAGCAACCACAAGCGCTTGCGGGTCTGCCATACCTACGTCCTCGCTACTGTGAACTATTAAGCGTCGCAATATAAGCATTGGGTCGCACCCAGCCTGAATTAATCTTTCCGCCCAATAAAGCCCCGCGTCGCTGTCGCTTCCGCGCAAGGACTTACAAAACGCCGAGAGCATGTCGTAATACATACTTTCGTCAATGCTCATGGACTTCTTTTGCGACGACTGCTCTGCTACCGATACATCAATGTTGATAATACCTTTATCATCTGCGGAAGTACTCTTTACTGCAAGTTCTAATGCGTTGAGAGCGTTACGCATATCCCCGTCGCTCGCCCATACGAAATGGTCCAGCGCTTCTTCGCTTATATTGACATCGTAAGTTCCAAGCCCCTTTTCTTTATCTGCTAGAGCCCTTTTGAGCATGCTCTTAATATCGTCACCGGACAACGGCTTAAACTCAAAAATCCTGCATCTCGACACAATTGCCCTAGTCATTGATACGAAAGGATTTTCCGTCGTCGAGCCAATAAACACGATGTGCCCCTTTTCAATAGCCTCCAACATACAGTCCGACTGCGCCTTGTTCCATCTATGGCACTCGTCGAGAAGCAAATACGTCTTTACTCCGTACCTCTCCTTTTCCAGTCTAGCGTCCTCAATGACCTTTTTTGCGTCAGCAATACCGGAAGATACAGCGTTGAGTTTGACAAAGTTGGACTTTGTGGTATTGGCGATTATGTTGGCAAGCGTAGTCTTCCCGCACCCGGGAGCTCCGTAGAAAATGCAACTTCCCAGACTATCCGTCAATATTGCTCTCCTAAGCAAACTATTCTTGCCTACGATATGGCTTTGCCCTACGAAATCATCCAAAGTCGTGGGTCGCATTCTCTCCGCCAAGGGCGCGTTATCTTTCTGTATAATGTCAAACAAATTCATACTGATATTATAAATCTTTATATATATAAAGTCAATGAATTTTAATCGTTAGTACCCCTTGCTCCCACAAATAAAACCCTTACAGACTTTTTACCTACGTCTTCTTCAAGAGTTATAGCGGTATCTCCTTTAATTTTAACGCCTTGCAATTCTATGCAATCTTCCTTATCCTCGTCAAACTCTATAATATAGACGCTACCCTTGTATCTATACGTCACGCGCATTCCCTGCCAATCATTGAGTTTTGGACGGGTAAAGGACATTATTTTGCCTTGGATATTTATACCCAAAAAATCTCTGATAATCGTGTCGTACAGTATACTAGCCGATCCGCTGTACCAACTCCATCCCATTCTGCCGTAGTTATCTTTATTAGAATACACGTCGCCTGCCAAGACGTACGGCTCGCCTTTATACGTCGTAGCTCCCTCTTTAGAAGAATTCTTGGCAATAGGATTTAACATATTGAGAAGGTCATGCGCAGTGTATTTTTTACCGCCTGCGTCTATTACGACGTCATTCATAGCCACCGCCTTAGCGTACCAAGCTGACGCATGAGTATATTGACCGCCATTCTCTCTCACTCCCTTTGGATAGGAAGAAATATACCCGTAATATGCGTCCTTGCTCTGCGCCGGCCATAGTAATTTAATAATTCCCACCTCTCCGTCGATAAGGTCTGATACGCTTTGTAATGCCGTATTTTGTACGTTCTTCGATGATACCGACGCAATAACGCTCCAACTTTGGCAAAGTATATCCTTTGCAAAACGAGAATTGCCTTTGACTCCCAACTCCTCGCCGTAGTCCGTTGTAGCACGCATAAAATATCCGTCTTTTACGCACTTATCCAAAGCAAGTTGAAGATTTTCGATATGAGCAAGATACTCCTGTCTTCTGTCAAAGTCAAGGTACTTGATAAACTTCCTCAATACGTGAAGAGCCAGCATACTGAGCCACACGCTTTCACCCTTGTTTTGCATACCGATTTCGTTTAGCGCATCGTTCCAATCTCCACCGCCAATGAGCAACAATCCTCTCTCGCCATATTTCAACGTAGCATCAATCGCTCTCTTGATATGAGACAACAGACTTTCGCCGACTCCGCTCTTCTTAGGAACTTCCAATCTACTCTCCGCGCGTTCTTCCAAAGGTGGAGAAACAAGGTATTTTTGAATGCTGTTCAAGATTAAACTATCGCCCGTAAAATCGATATATTCAAAGGTCAACAATGCCAAGAATAATCTATCGTCAGTTATATGAGTCCTCACTCCAAAGCAATCTCCATGCCACCAATGCTGAACGTCGCCCTCTAAATATTGATGTTCTGCAGACAGCAAAATATGCTTTTTTACTCGCTCTGTGTCGATATAAAGCATAGTAAGCATATCTTGAAGTTGATCTCTGAATCCTATTGCTCCGCCTGCCTGATAGTAACCGCACTTGCCGTTGATACGACTGGATACAACTTGATAAGCAAGCCATTTATTGAAGAATAAATCTAAATTTTTATCTTTTGAACATAGTTCAAATTTATTCAGGTCTACGAATTTATATCTTTGTTCAAGAATATACTCGTTTATATTTTCAAATTTTAGCGATGATAAAAAGTCATATTCATTAGATATCACCAAGTTGACTTCAATCTCTCTCCCGCTCAATTTTCTCGTCAAAAGAGCGTGCGATGCGAGATTGCAATCGCTATTAAATTCAGATATAAATACATCTCCGCCTAGCGTTTTGAAACTTGCCTTGCTTGGAAGTAAGTTAGCCTCTACGTCGCACTTGACGAATACGCATTGATTATTGTAAGCATTGGTTATCTTAATAGTTTTGCCGTCAATCTGCTCGTCAAAAAGCATTTGATTGATAGGCAAATCTCCCAACATAGCGTTGAGCGAAAACAATACTTGCGTTTCGATACTTCCCTTTTCTCTTGAAAGTTTAATCTTGACAAACTTCCCTTTTCCGTCTTTGACAATTCCCTCTTCAACGCAATACTCAACTTGATTTACAGTACCGCAAAATTGCGTAAAGCCAATGCCGTGCTTGACGTAACCGCCTTTGTTGAGCTTATTCAATCTGTGCATGCCGACAATATCGACGTATATTTCTTCGCACGGAGTATCGAATATCGGATTATTTTCAAACTTAGTTACTCTATTCAAATTACTGTTTTCAAAATAATCAAATCCACCTCCGTTTTGCGTTACGACAAAACCGCCTTTTTCTCCGCAGATTACGTTAGAGTACGGCAAGTCAGGCTTAGACGTGACAATATAGTTCCCGTCTGTATCAAAGCCTCCTGCAGAGCAAGGCGTGACGATATTTGCATTAAGCGGACTATAAATTGCAGAAGTTTTAGAGATATTTTCGCCCTTTTCAAGTATAGGAACAGTAATGCAAGAAAAATTATCTTCGCTCTTTTCGCCTTTCTTCGGAACACTATCCAAGACGATAAAAGCATTGCGCTTAATTTCCTCGATTACGCCATTATCCATTCCTTCTATATTCAAGAATCTGAAGCAATTCAAACTCAATAGATCTCCTATATTAGTCAAATCTATAAAGCTCTTAAGAATATGCTCATTTTTTCTTTCTTCCGCAACGTAAGCTATGACGAGATTGCATTTAATAGACGTCATATTCATATAAATAACGGAATAAATGAGATTTTTAAGCTTTTCGTCTTGATTATAGTAGCAAAAATATATATATTTAGTTGCCCTATCCAATGACATTGGCAAGATTTCAGCAAAACTGCTTGAAATTTCGCTCAATTTTTCTCTATCGTAAGGCGCGTACAACACTCTTGTAGACAGCCTGCATATCAAATCGCTTATCTTTTCATTGAGTTGATACTTATACGTCTTTGACAAAGCCGTCAACTTTGCGCTTTCATAAGCATATTTTGCAAAATCCGTAGACCTTACCTGTTCAACGCTGTTCTTCAAGGCGCCCAAATCACTGTCGTACGTAATTACGCAATATACAGTCTTACTTTCACCGGGATTGACAGTTATGTCCCCGACAAATCCCAAACATGGATTAAGAACGTCACCAACAGATACTCCGGACATTTTGCCATTCTTGAATATTATCGGGCAGTCAAAACTTCCTTCTCTTCCTATAAAGTTCACTAAATTACTTTCGTATCTAAGGTTTTCTACTCCGAGCACCGTCAACGAAGAGTAACAATCTCCGTGAAAACTCCTTGAGTTCCTCTTGGCAATAAGGCTGTCAAGCCTTTCGTCGTAAGATGTGGATATAAACATATCGTTGAACGCAGGATGCGACGTCATACCTCCGAAATCGTTGAGCGCAAGCTCTCCGCAAAATCCGCAGGTATATTTCTTAATAGAATTTTCATTGTTGGTCAAAGTAATTCTTCGCACTTCGCAATTTATATGTTGCGGTATAAATATGCTCATTTGACAATTTTTTTCCAGATTGACAAATTTGTTTTCGAAAGGCGAATAACTGTACTCGCACTTATGCTTATACATAGGCGCATAAGTGGGACAATATAGTTCTTTTCCGTCGTTGATATAGAAAAATGAGCCTTTGTTGTCATAAATATCTCTGCTGAATTTATCTATATACTTGCCCTTTGCAAAGGAATACCCACCGCCGTTGGAATTACTAACAACGCTATAATGACCGTTGGTAAGCGCGTTGACAATGGGAAAACCGCCACACTCGCCTGATTTGCAATATCCGTTCGCAGTTTTAGCGTCGTACACCGCATCAAATCTCTTGGTTGTTTTGCTCTTTGAAGTGGGTATTTTTTCTTCGAGCATTAATTTTCCGCCTGCCATAGCATGGTCACTCATGAATAACTTGACAATATAATCGTCAAAAAGCGCATTGACAATAGAGCAAAGAAGCATTCCTTGGTGATGCGACATCAAAGTAGCGACAATATTTTTACCGTTGGTAAAATCAATAGCTTCATACATTCCCATTGAATTTTTCAGCCCCATATCGGCAAGTTTTCTAAGGTTTTTAACCGCCTTTGCAGGAGAATATTTTAGAGTTAACGCAGATGAGTAAGGCGAAATGACACATCTGTCTTTAGACGCGCTTAAGCTAATTCTGCTTACGCCGAAAGCTAAATATTTATAACTATTTTCCTCATTAAATTCAAAATAACAGCTTTCGCTTATACCCCACACATCACAGCATTTTGACTTTGCCATAATATCTATGATATTATGACAGCTCTTTGTCAATAGACTTCTTTCACAATCGCTTAAAAATATCTGTGGCATTAGATATTCAAATGCAGTACCTGACCATGACACTAAAGTATTGCCTTTGAGTTTAACAATATTCCTAGAAAGTCCGTTGAAGTATGCCGTATTGCCTTTTACCGCCGACGCTATATAACAAAGAGTTCTTGCTTCGGACGCGAGCATATCATAGTGTCCCTCAAATTTATTTTGGTCTTTATTATATCCAATAAAGAACTTGCCTTTTGAGTTGTCAAACAACGCGTCAAAATCGCAATCTTCTATAAGTTTTTCTACGCGAGCGTAAAGCTTCGCGTCAATAGCTTTGACGTAAGCCTTAAGAGTAATAAGACAGGCAATAAAGTTACCGCTGTCAACACTCGACACAAAATATGGATAAAGCGGTTTTTGTGTGGAAAGACTATACCAGTTGTACAGATGTCCCTCGTATTTTTCCAATCCCTCTATTGTATCTATTTGGTCGTTAAGCTTTTGCAATGCTTCTTCCTGCGTAATTTTATCCAATTTATGAGCGCATATGATGGATAAAAGACCAAAGCCGATATTTGTCGGAGAGGTAAACGAGTTGGCCCCACGCTTGGGAAATACTTGAAAATTGTCGCATATAAGACTTTTTTCGCCCATATTCTTTTCAAAATAGCGCAAAGTATCATTTGCCAAAGAGCGTAAAAATTCTTCGTCTTGCGACTTCAATTTTTTAACCGATTCTCTCTTTATGCTCAAAATATACGTCGCCAATATAAAGACTACGAATATTGCAATATACGATAAGAAAACAATATTTCTAAAGAATATTCCCGCCAAAACTATGGACAAAATACAACTTGGCAAGACTAGCCCAATGTGTTTTGAGAGCGTATTTCCCCTTTGAGTAGAATAAAATGTTTTCCATTCCAAAAGATTTTTTCTATCAAAAATAAGTTTGAACAGCATTTTTATCCAAAGCAAAATACTTTGAACGGCTTCAAAAGGCAACGTCAAAAAGTCGAAAATCATCTCGCCTACTTCGCCTGCAAACTGACTAAGTACGTATCTCATACGCTTGCCGTAGTTTAGAGCATTCAAGCAAAGTCCAAATCTAATCAAATATATACCCGCAAAACTTATCGCAAACGGCAACAATAGCCATAGCTCTCCCGTCAAAATCAACATTGACAGTAATATAAACTGGCAAATTGGCAAAATTGTCTTGACTATATTGTACGCCATGACGTATCTATAGAAAGGTTGAGTTACTTTTTTAGAGAAAATATAAGGAAATAGAAGAATATCTCCTCTTTGCCATCTATTTTGTCTAACAACGTGACTTACTAGCCCCGTAGGCGCGTCCTCATAGGTAGGGACAGATAAACTTCCGGCAGACACTATTGCGCCCTCGACAATATCGTGGCTTAATATTTTGCCGTCAGGCAACTTGCCCTTTAGTTTTTCGACATACTCGTCAAGTCTATAAATTCCCTTTCCGCAATAAATTGCATTGCCGGAAATCTTATAATAAAAATCTCCGTAATTGCAATAGCTATCCACACCGCTGTCCAAAACATATCTCATAGTCCACGGCGTAGTCAACGACGCAAGTTTATACCTTGAAGAAAACGTCAACAACGTGTATTTTGCATTAAGCGGGTGCAACATAGTGTTGACCGCTCTTTTGATGGCGCCCGGCATAAGAGCGTTATCCTCGTCAAGTAGCAAAACAAAGTTAGGTTTTTCCTGATTTCTCAAAACGTAGCAAAAATCTTGCCAGCTACCGCTTATCAAAGCGCTATTTAGCGCATTTGTTGCGCCACGCTTTCTCTCATAGGCTTTCCAAACTCCGCCTATATTACTACGTCTGCGAACAAATACGTTGATATTTTCGTATTTTGACATGCCGTCGAATACTTTATATATTTCGCTATCCGCGTCGTCTACTTGATTTTTTGATGACTTCAAATCTACAAGCAAACTATACTCCAGCATTTTATCTTTGTTGGCAAATGCTAAATCCAACAAGTTGTCGCATGCTTCTTTTGCTTGCTCAACAGAAGCAATATATTCACACTTAACGACAAGTGTCTTGCCTTCCACGGGAAGTTCTTTGTAGTTCATCGACGCTACGCTTCTCGAAGGTAAAATGCTATCGACAATTAGCGCAACTACAAATCTTGCAAGAGGCAATGACGCAAAAAACATTATTACGCCTATCCCAACCATGAGTTTCCACGTAGGGAGAAAAATTATACTAAGCGTAGTCAATGCAATAGACAGTAATGCCACTACGGTCGCGTACAATCTTTGGTCGGGTTTAGTAGTAGGTTTTTGTAAGATTTGGGGAGCTAATGAATGCAAATCGGCTTTGATTGCATAACGGTAATCATATATAATCTCTCCAAAGTGTACGTCAAATTTCTTACTTAATCTTATCGCGCTCTTTGCTACAGACCTTTCGCTTGCTCCATATAAAGTCGATAGTTTACTTATAGCCGACATATAGGCATATTGCGAACAAATATCCATTTCCTTGAATATCTCATCCTGCGCCATGATGGAATATATTGAACATTGTTCTATAATAAATTTGTCGTCAAAAATATCTTTTAACGCTTTTATAGACGTAATACAATTAGATATAGACACACTCATGTCTACTAGATTGTTAGAAAAACTTACGTCGATATTGTCAAGATTTATATCGTTGATTTTATAAAAATATTTTTCGTCAATATACTTGCCGAAATGTTTGAAATAATATAAATACGAGTCGTATTTGCAAAGTCTTTTTACCGGCTCAATATCCCTTTGAGCATGGTTTTTCAGCTTCTCCATCTGAGTAATTTGATTGGCAATTATCGAAATTTTCTCTATCAAAGCGTAGTCAAGCGCCTTTTTAAGATTGAGCGTTTCTTCATAATGCAAAGGCGTATAACTATTGAATAGCGATATACCTTTTGCAATATGAGCTTTATCAAGATAGCAGTTGTTCGACGACACCAAGAATCTTGCAAGCTGAATTATACGTACGTTATTTTTTTTATGCGTAAGCCTAGTGAATGATTTATAATCGCTCTGCTTAACGTCTATCGTAGATGCGTAATAATTTTCATAAAGCCATCTTTCTGCCTCGTATAATGGCTCATTTTGAGATACTTTTTTGAGAACTATTTTATATGCTTGCTTAATTTTTCTTAAGTATAGGTTGATATTCGGCATTGAACCAACGCTTTCACCGCTTCTCATTCCCAGCGCCAAAATCTTTATATTGTCCTCGAAATCTTTGTCGCTCATTGACAAAGAATATGCATCTCCCTTATGACTTCTTCTTGACATAAGAATCGTAACTATCAATAATATAAACAAAACAAATATAATCGCGTACAACATACGTTAATTATTGTCACGAATTAGCAATTTAATCAATTTGACAACAAAAAATACGCCGATTATGGCGTATTTTTGCAAGACAGTCTATAAGCCGAGTTCTGTATTGGACTATCATCTGTCTAGACGCAACGTTACCGTTGCGTTCAAGCGAT
>JAIDUT010000004.1 GCA_029060065.1 Clostridia bacterium
TATTTATATCATATAAGTAATTTAGACTTAAGCGGAGAATAATTATGCTTAATCATATTATGCTTGGAGCCGGGCAAGATATTATTTTTTTGCACGGTTGGGGCGGAAGTATCGAAAGTTTTAGAGGCGCAGGCGAGTATTTTTCGTCAGATTATAGATGTACTCTCGTAGATTTTTACGGTTTTGGAGCCTCCCCTTTGCCAAGAGTACTTACTCTTGAAGACTATGCAAAGGGCGTTGAGGAAATAATTGATAAATATTCGATGAAAGAAGTAGTGCTTGTCGGACACTCTTTCGGCGGTCGTGTGGCTATGCTTTTAGCTAGTAAAAACAGTAATATTAAAAGTATTGTTTTGGTGGATAGCGCAGGTCTTAAACCAAGATTTTCATTCAAAAGATTCTGTAAAAAGTTTGGATATAGGTTGAAAAAGGCGCTTAGAATGGACGTCAGTAAATGCGGGTCGGAGGACTACCGAAAGTTGAGCGGAGATATGAGAGAAACTTTTAAGAATATAGTCAACTTTCATTTGAATTATTGCTTAAAAGATATTAAATGTCCGACCTTGATAATTTGGGGCAAAAAGGATAAGGATACTCCGCCTTATATGGCAAGGACGTTGCGAAAGCGCATATATAATAGTGGATTGGTATTTTTGAAAGGAGGACATTATAGTTATTTGGATTGCTATGGTCAATTTCTAGCGATTTTGAAGAGCTATTTTAGTGATATATGCAGATAGGAGTTATTGTAATAACCGAATTAATATATTGTATATTGGCGGTAGCTTTGTCATTTAGAATTATGAATCTTGTCCAATTAGAAGGATATAGAGTAGTAAATTCAAAAAAAATGAAAAATATTCGTCTAAAATTGTACGGTTCGGCAATTTGTATTACGATTTGCAACGCTATATTTATATTTATATCCGCATACGTTGGGAATTATTATCTCCAACTTATCACGCAGGGGTTGTATGCTGTGGTATTGTTGGTAAGTTTAACTGATGAAAGAGATAAATGTTCGCATCAGCCTCTTGTATTTACTGCGAGAGCTAAACGTTTAATTTTTTCTTTTGCTCTCATAATAGCAATTTTTATACTGATTTTTGTTTTATTTGGGCATTTAATTGTCATAAAAGGGATAAATTTATCTTTTATATTTATACCTTTGGCATTTGCGCTAATGCCGGAAATTGTAGCTTTAGCTTTGGCACTCAACAAACCTGTGGAGAAAGCTATTGCCAATAAATATATCAAGAATTGCGCTCAAACACTTGAGAAGTTAGATATTATTAAGGTCGGCATAACAGGTAGCTACGGCAAAACAACTGTCAAAAACGTTCTAACGACGATTCTCAATCAAAAGTATAACGCTTACTGTACGCCCAGTAACTTCAATACTCCGCTTGGAATATGTAGGGCAGTTAAAGAACTGCCTAGTGAATGTCAAATATTCGTAGCTGAAATGGGCGCAAGAAAAGTTGGGGATATAAAAGAACTATGCGAAATAGTTAAGCCTACCTACGGTATTATTACCGGAGTGGGCTCGCAACATCTTGGCGCTTTTGGCAGTCAACAAAATATATACAATACCAAGAAAGAGTTGGCTGATTATATTCAAGGCATTGGCGGTGAAGTAGTCTTTAACGGCGAAAATAAGTTTACCCGTCAAATGTATGAGGAATTTGCGGGCGATAAAAAATGCGCTATCTCCGGCGATGTCTTTATTTGCGCTAAAGAAGACGTTAAAAAAATCTTTGTCAGTGAAGTTGAGTATAGTAGCGACGGTCTAAAGTTCATTCTGCATATCGGCGATGAAAGCAGAGCGTGTAGTAGTAAGTTAATCGGTAGGCATAATCTCGAAAACATTTTGCTCAGCGTTCAACTTGCCGTAAGTCTTGGGTTGAACATCGTTCAAATTTCCGACGGTATATCTCAGCTTACGCCTGTCGAGCATAGATTGCAGACAATAAAATTACCTACGGGTATTACCATAATCGACGATAGTTACAACTCCAACGAAGACGGAGCAAAACTTGCTATCGAAACTCTTGCAATGTTCAATGGAAGAAAAATAGTGGCTACTCAAGGTATTGTCGAAATGGGAAAAGAGCAAAAAAGAGTAAACTTTGAACTTGGCGAGAGTATTGCCGAAGTGGCAGATATAGCTATTTTAATAGGTGTAAATAGGGAAGATATACGGCTTGGCATGTTATCCGGTAACTTTTGCGATAAGAATATTTACCTAGTTGAGCATTTGGATAATGCCAAAGAATTGTTTAGCGCAATACTGACGAGAGGAGACGTCTTACTTCTTCAAAACGACTTGCCGGATAACTATTAATAGCTATTTGAACATTGTTCAAATAAATTGAATAAACAAATTTTTGGAGGTTTAGATTGAAAAATATAGCTTTAATTTACGGCGGAAATTCATGCGAAAAGGATATATCTATCATTACTGCGTTACAATCTCTAGAAGCGATAGATAAGAAAAAATATAACGTCTTTCCAATATATTGGCAAGAAAGTTTTTATATCTTAGACGAGTATAAAAACGTTGATTCGTATACTGGCGAAGCAATTAAAGGGAAGAAGGTAATTTTCCAAGGTAAGAGTTTGTACGTAATGAAGAAAAATAAACTTAAACTTTTGGCAGAGATAGACTGTGCTTTGCTTTGTACTCACGGCGGGAAGGGGGAGAATGGAGCTTTGCAGGGATTTTTTGAAGTGCAAAATATACCTTTTACGTCGCCGTCGCATATTGCGAGCGGTATAGGAATGGACAAGGCGCTATGCAAAATGATTTGTAAGAAACTTACTTTGCCTGTCTTGCCTTACGGTGTTGTCAACGAAGGCGATAGCGAAGAAGTCTTGGATAGAATTGTTGAAAGATTGGGATTTCCTCTAATAGTCAAGCCTGCAAATCAAGGTTCTTCTATAGGTATAGGAGTAAGTAAGGACCAAGACGAACTTAAAGAAAAGCTCAAGACGGCTTTTTATTATGACAGTAAGGTAGTTATTGAAAAGGCTCTCACCGATTTTAAGGAAATAAATTGCGCCTGCCTTAGAAAAAACGGCAATATTTACCCCTCAACTCTCGAAGAACCGGTAGGTTGGCAAGACTTTTTAACGTTTGAAGATAAGTATATGTCTGGCGGAAAGGTAACGAAAACCAGCGCAAAGAGAATATTTCCTGCTCAAATAAGCGAAAACGACAAAATTAAAATACAGAATATAACCTCAAAGCTATATCAAGCGCTGGGGTGCAAAGGTATTGTGCGTTGCGATTTCTTAATTGATAAGGAAAATAATTGCGTTTATCTCAACGAGATAAATACCATTCCGGGGTCAATGGCGGGATATCTGTACGAAGATAAGGGATTTTATCTTAAAGACATACTTGAAATAATAATCGAGGACGCTATAAAAGACAGCAAAGAAGCCAAATCTGCGGGATTTTCTTCTAAAGTTTTGCAATATTACTCTAAAAATAAGGCAAATGCTTGCAAAGTATCTTTGAAAAACGTATAATTAAATCCGTAATATTTACAAAATACTTTTTTGGAGTACTTTATGGAAAAAATCAAGATGACCACGCCTATAGTAGAACTTGACGGCGATGAAATGACAAGACATATTTGGGCATGGATAAAGGATATTCTTATCAATCCTTACGTAGAACTCAAAAGCGAATACTATGATTTGGGACTTGTCAATAGAGAAAAGACGGGGGATAAAGTAACTGTAGACTCGGCAAATGCTATCAAGAAGTACGGCGTCGGCGTAAAGTGCGCGACCATTACTCCCAACGCTCAAAGAGTTAAAGAATATAATCTCACGCAGATGTGGAAAAGCCCCAACGGCACCGTGAGGGCAATTCTCGACGGCACGGTATTTCGCGCCCCCATTATGGTAAAGGGTATTACTCCGTATATTCCGACCTGGACTGCGCCGATAACTATCGCCCGTCATGCGTACGGCGATATATATAAGGACGTAGAGGGTTACGTTAAGAAGGGGGGCAATGCAAAACTCGTAATAGAAGACGAGGATGGCAAGAGAGAGATAGAGATATTTGATTACGCAAAGACTTCGGGCGTCGTGATGGGTATGCACAACACCGATAAGAGCATATCGTCTTTTGCGCGCAGTTGTTTCAACTATGCGTTGGACACAAAGCAAGATTTGTGGTTTGCGACAAAAGATACTATATCTAAGACGTATGACCATAGATTTAAGGATATTTTCCAAGAAATCTTTGACAGTGAGTATAAGGAAAAATTCCAAAACGCGGGCATTGAATATTTCTATACGCTTATAGACGACGCGGTCGCTAGGGTAGTGCGTTCAAACGGCGGTATGATCTGGGCGTGCAAGAACTACGACGGAGACGTAATGAGCGATATGGTTGCGACTGCTTTCGGCTCGCTTGCTATGATGACTTCCGTACTTGTATCTCCAGAAGGAAATTACGAGTACGAGGCGGCTCACGGCACTGTGACAAGACATTATTACAAATTCTTGAAGGGCGAAGAAACTTCTACAAATCCCGTAGCTACGATATTTGCTTGGACAGGCGGACTTAGAAAGAGGGGACAGCTTGACGGCATAGCCGAGCTTGTATCTTTTGCCGACAAACTAGATAAGGCGACTATAGATACTATTGAAGAGGGGTATATGACGGGCGACCTTGCATTGATTTACAAGGGCGATAAACAAGTTAAAAAACTCAACACTGTCGACTTCTTAAAGGAAATTGCCAAAAAACTTTGATTAAATACATTCCTCATAAATTTCGATATATAAAACGACGCGATTAAATTGCGTCGTTTTGTCCTAATTTATCCATATTTTTTATATGCTTAAAACGAAAAATAATAAAAATAAATCGACCCTAGCGCCATATTTTGGGAATTTCGCAACTGTGGATAACTCAACTTTGATGTGGATAAGTATGTGGATAAGTGGCAAAAAGTTGCATATATATGCGGAAAATGCGCGTTGGGGAAAAGTTGATGGACCAAATTTAGAACAATTAACCGTTTAGTCTATATTTAGCAAACTAAGCCGAAAAAATGCAAAGAATTATATCGACAAAATCCTTGCAATTTTTTATTAGAGTATGCTAATATAATTGTGTAATTTTATATTTATTTATATTAAGTTTTTAAGGAGTGACAGTATATGCCGAAAGTAGCAATCGTAATGGGTAGCGTAAGCGACCTTGACGTAGTTAAACCTACTATTGAAATTCTCAAAAAGTTTGACGTAGAAGCGGAAGTAAGAGTAATATCCGCTCACCGTACGCCTGATTTGGCGCACGACTTTGCAAAAAACGCTGTCGATAACAATATCGAAGTTATTATTTGCGCAGCGGGCAAAGCCGCTCATCTCGGAGGAGTAATTGCCTCGTATACGCCAATCCCTGTAATTGGACTTCCCGTCAAGAGTTCGACTATGGACGGACTTGACAGCTTGTTGTCAATGGTACAAATGCCGTCGGGTATCCCTGTGGCATGCGTAGCTATCAACGGCGGACTCAACGCAGGTTTGCTTGCTATACAAATTCTCTCCGTCAAATATCCTAATCTTATGAAAAAAATGCAAGACTATAAAATTAGTATGGCAGAAAAAATTAAAAACGAAGACGAAAAATTGCAAAAGGAGTTAAATTAATTATGGAAAAGACCGTTCAACTTTATGAAGGCAAAGCAAAGAAAGTGTACGCTACGACGGACCCTGATATCGTATTGGTATCTTACAAAGACGACGCTACGGCGTTCAACGGACTCAAGAAGGGCACGATTATCGGCAAAGGCGTAGTCAACAACGTATGTAGCAATCATATGTTTAGACTTTTGGCAGAAAAAGGCGTTCCTACTCACTATGTTGAAGAAATCAATGAGAGAGAGACTTTTGTAAAGAAAGTGGAGATAGTACCTCTTGAAGTTATTATACGCAACAGAGCTGCGGGATCTTTTTCCAAGAGATACGGCGTAGCCGAAGGAACGGAACTTGCGACTACCGTAATTGAGTTTAGCTACAAGAACGACGATTTGGGCGACCCGCTTATCAACGATTATCACGCATTGGCTCTCAAACTTGCTACGAAGGAAGAAATCGAGAAGATTAAAGAGCTTGCTTTCAAAGTCAACGATTTTATGAAAGCATACTTTAATGAAATCGGAGTAGAGCTTATCGACTTTAAGTTGGAATTCGGTAGATTCAAAGGCGATATCATTCTAGCCGACGAAATTTCTCCGGACACTTGCCGTTTCTGGGACGCTAAGACAGGCGAGAAACTTGACAAGGATAGATTTAGAAGAGATATGGACGACGTAGACAAGGGCTACAGAGAAATGATGAAGAGAATGGGACTTTCCAAGTAAAGGAGATATTTATATGGCAATAGATTATAAGTCTGCCGGTGTGGACGTAGAAGCGGGCTACAAAGCCGTCAAGTTGATGAAAGAATACGTTAAGACAACCTATAACGAGAGCGTGCTTGGCGACCTTGGAAGTTTTGGCGGATTTTACGCTTTGGGCGATAAAGAGGATAGTGACTGCTTGGTTGCAGGTACGGACGGCGTGGGTACAAAGCTCAAATACGCATTCGTATTGGACAAGCACGATACTATAGGTATCGACGCGGTTGCTATGTGCGTAAACGACATAGTTTGTCAAGGAGCTAAACCGCTATTGTTCTTGGACTACATAGCTTTGTCCAAGTTAGTACCGGAAAAGGTGGCAGAGATAGTCAAGGGCGTTAGCGAAGGCTGTAGGCAAGCGGGTTGCGCTTTGATAGGCGGTGAAACCGCAGAGATGCCGGGATTTTATGCTCAAGACGAATACGACATAGCAGGTTTTTCCGTAGGTATCGTTAAGAAAAATAAGATTATCAACGGCAAGAATATCAAAGTCGGCGACGCTTTGGTGGGTATAGCTTCAAGCGGTATTCATTCCAACGGCTATTCATTGGTACGTAAACTTTTCGGCGAGGATAAAGAGAGCCTTAATAAGTTCAATGCTACTCTTGGTTGCACTCCCGCAGAGTTAGTTCTTACGCCTACAAAAATATATGTAAAGACGATTTTGTCTTTGATAGAGAAGTTTGAAATTAAGGGCATCGCGCATATCACCGGCGGTGGTTTTATCGAGAACGTTCCAAGAATTATTCCAAGAGGTATGGGCGTCAAGATTGACAGAGCAAGTTATCCGTTGCCGAGAATTTTCAAGGCTTTGCAAGAAATTGCGGGCATTGACGACAGAAAGATGTGCAATACCTTTAATATGGGTATAGGTATGGTTCTTGCTGTGGACAAGTCTATTGCTAAGTCCGTAGTCGAAGAGCTAAAGGCTCTTGACGAAGAAGCTTACGTAATCGGCGAAGTAACGGATAAAGACGGACAGGTAGAATTATAATTGGGGTGCCTTGCAATCTTGCAGGGCATATCTCATTTTTGCATGACAAAAAGGAACGTATGAAAAATATAGCGGTATTTGCATCGGGTAGCGGAAGCGATATGCAGTCTGTCATCGACGGAACTTTGAGCGGATTGATTGACGGTAAGGTTGTAGCGGTAGTTACCAACAAAGAGGGAATATTTGCAATCGAGCGTGCAAAAAAGCACGGCATTGACTGCAAAACGTTCAAGGCAAAGGACTACGGTAATAACGAAACGAGAGATAGGGCAATAGTAGAGTATCTAAAAGGATACGATATTGATTTGATCGTATTGGCAGGATATCTCGCAATAGTTACGCCGGTTTTGGTAGACGAATACGAAGGGAGAATAATCAATATTCATCCGTCGCTTATACCTAAGCATTGCGGAAAAGGTATGTACGGACTTAACGTACATAAGAGCGTTATTGAAAGCGGTGACAAGGTCAGCGGTTGCACAGTGCATTATGTAGACTACGGCGCAGATACGGGCGAAATCATTGCTCAAGAAAAGGTGTCTGTAATAGAGGGGGATACGCCCGAGAGTTTGCAGGCGAGAATACTTGAAGTCGAACACGTACTGCTTCCAAACGTCGTTGCAAAGTTATGCAAAGAAAATTAGACGCGTCTGCCGTCTAACGAAGATAATATGACATTGATTAAGGTGATAAAGTCCGTATGCAATTGTCATATACAATAAGATAAATAATTTTTAATATATAAGAGGAGTTTGTTTATGGCAAAGAAAGCGCTTATTAGCGTATCCGACAAAACGGGTATCGTGGAATTGGCAAAGAGTTTGATTGAGTTCGGTTATGAGATAATCTCTACCGGAGGTACGTTGAAAGTACTCAACACAGCGGGCATAAAGGCGGTTGATATTTCTTCCGTTACGGGTTTTCCCGAGTGCCTTGACGGCAGAGTAAAGACTTTGCACCCAAAGGTACACGCAGGACTTTTGGCTATGAGAGATAACAAGGAGCATATGGATTTCCTTGCAAGTATGAATATCGACCCGATAGATATCGTCGTTGTCAATCTTTATCCTTTCAAAGAAACGGTCAAGAAGCCTAATATCGATTTGCAGACTGCGATTGAAAATATCGATATCGGCGGACCGACTATGCTTAGAAGCGCCGCAAAGAATTATCAAGACGTTGCGGTTATGGTAGACCCTGCCGATTACGCTAAGGTACTTGACGAACTCAAGAATGGCGGAATAACCAAAGAAACCAAGTTCTATCTTATGTATAAGGTATATCAACATACTTCTTATTACGATACTTTGATTGCAAATTATCTCCGTCAAAAACTCAATATAGAGTTCCCTGAGCAATTTACTATGGCTTTCGACAAAGCTCAGGATATGAGATACGGCGAAAATCCGCACCAAAACGCGGTATTCTACAAAGAAGCGTTTGACGTGGAATGTTCGCTTGCGGTAGCTCAGCAGTTGCATGGCAAAGAGCTATCTTACAACAATATCAACGATACCAACGGCGCATTGGATTTGCTTAGAGAATTTTCCGAGCCTACCGTTGTAGCAGTTAAGCACGCAAATCCTTGCGGAGTTGCTACTGCTAAGACTATAAGCGAGGCTTACCGTAAAGCTTACGAGGCAGACCCAACTTCGATTTTCGGAGGTATAGTTGCTTCCAACCGACCTATTGACAAGGAAACTGCAGAACAGATTCACAAGATTTTCATTGAGATTGTAGTTGCGCCCGACTTCACCGACGAAGCTCTCGCTATACTTAAACAAAAACAAAATATCAGACTTTTGAAATTGCCGAATATTATGAAAGCCGTGCCTGAGAATTGCTACGATATGAAGAAAGTCGTTGGCGGGCTTTTGGTGCAAGAGTTTGACAGAATGGTTGTCGATAAGAATAAATGCAAAGTCGTAACCAAGGCCCAACCTACTAAGGCTCAAATCGAAGATATGATTTTTGCTATGACAGTAGTCAAGCATACCAAGTCCAACGCTATAGTAATAGCTAAGGACAAGACTATTTTGGGTATCGGCGGAGGACAGGTCAATAGAATAAGAGCAACTAAGCAAGCAATCGAACACTCTTTGACGGACACACATGGGGCAGTACTTGCATCCGACGCATTCTTCCCGTTCGACGATTGCGTAGAGGCTGCGCATGAGGGTGGTATAGTCGCAATCATGCAACCCGGCGGAAGTATCAAAGACCAACTTTCAATAGACGCTTGCGATAAGTACGGAATTTCTATGATATTCTCGGGCGATCGTCACTTCAAACACTAAACCTTGTGTATTAGCGCCAAGGTTTAATAACCAATTTCAACAAAGAGGAGTTTTTATGAACGTATTAGTAATCGGAAGCGGTGGCAGAGAACATACTATTTGTTGGTCGCTTGCCAAGAGTCCAAAGGTGGATAAAATCTACTGTTTGCCGGGTAACGGCGGTATAAGTCAAATTGCCGAGTGCGTACCCATTTCGGTAATGGACTTCGACGCTATAGTCGACTTTGTAGACAGCCATAAAGACATTGAATTAACGGTGGTAGCGCCTGACGACCCGCTGGCAGGAGGTCTTGTAGACAGACTTGAGGAAAAGGGACACAGAGCATTTGGACCGAGAGCCAACTCCGCAATCATCGAGGCTAGCAAAGGCTTTTCCAAGTATTTAATGAAAAAATACGGTATTCCTACGGCTAATTACGAGGAATTTGACAGTTACGACAAGGCTGTTGAGTATCTTTCTGACGCTAAGTATCCGCTGGTCGTTAAAGCCGACGGACTTGCGCTTGGCAAAGGCGTAATAATATGCAATACCAAAGAAGAAGGGCTCAAAGCCGTTAAGGAAATGATGATTGACAGCAAGTTCAAGGATGCCGGCAAGAAAGTTATCGTCGAAGAGTTTATGGTTGGACAGGAAGTGTCTATACTTTCTTTCTGCGACGGCAAGACGATAATTCCAATGGTCAACGCAAGAGATCATAAGAGGGCGTACGACAATGACCAAGGTCTTAATACAGGCGGTATGGGCACGTTCTCTCCTTCGGCTATTTATACCCAAGAAGTCGAAAAGGAAGTAGTGGAGAAAATCATTCTTCCTACCGTAGACGCTATGAATAAAGAGGGTAGACCTTTTAAGGGTGTGCTTTACTTTGGACTCATGCTTACGGACGATGGCGCAAAGGTAGTAGAGTACAATGCGCGTTTCGGAGATCCGGAAACTCAAGTTGTATTGCCAAGACTTAAGACTGATTTGTGCGATATTTTCAACGCAGTCGTAGACGGAACTCTCGACAAGTTAAACATTGAGTGGACGGACGACGCTTGCGTATGCGTAGTTATGGCAAGCGGTGGATATCCCGAGAACTATCAAAAGGGTAAAGAAATCACGATTGGCGACGTTGCAGACGACATTTTGATTTTCCACGCCGGTACGGCTATCAAGGACGGCAAACTCGTTACTAACGGCGGAAGAGTACTTGGCGTAACTGCAAAGGGTAAGGATATTCACGAAGCCAGAGCAAAGGCGTACGAAGCCGTAAGCAAGATTAGTTTTGACGGCGCGTTTTATAGAAGTGATATCGGTATAAAGAAATAGCCTATCTCACTTTTCGCCGAACGAGAAGTAGAAAGCAGGGTGAAAAATAAATAATAGGTTTTATACGTCATTCTGAGCGTAGCATAGCGCAGTCGAAGAATCTTTAATCTGTCATTTTGACTGAAGCGAAGCGTAATGGAGAAATCTCCAAACAATATATACACTATCTAAACAGTATAAATATCAATAATAAAAGGAACAAGAAATGGTAAAGAGAATTTTCGTAGAGAAAAAAGACGGTTACAACGTATCGGCAAAAAAGACTTCCGCCGATATAAAGAACGTGCTTGGCATTGCGGTTGAGGACGTGAGAGAGTTTATTAGATACGATATAGAAAATCTTGACAAAGAAGTTTACGAGAGCGCAAAGACGACTATATTCAGCGAAGCTCCGGTTGACAACTTGTATGAAGATATGCCTAATCTTGACGGCTACAAGCTTTTGGCTGTCGAATTTCTCCCGGGTCAGTACGACCAAAGAGCGGACAGCGCAATGCAATGCGTGCAATTACTCTCTATGTCGCAAAGACCTCTTATAAAGTGCGCTAAATTGTACGCTTTCAAGGGCTTGAGCGACGCTCAATTCGATAGGGTACGCAAATACCTCATCAATCCGGTTGAGAGTAGAGAAGGCTCTATGCAAATTCCCGATACATTGCAACAGGAAGTCACGCAAAATCTTACAGTGCCTACTATAGACGGATTTATAGATATGAGCGACAGCCAAATTTGCGAGTATCATAAGAAAGTCGGCTTTGCTATGAGTGAAAAGGATTTGATTTTTGTACGCGATTACTTTAAGGGAGAAAAGCGTAATCCTTCCGAGAGCGAAATCAAGGTAATAGATACCTATTGGTCTGATCACTGCCGTCACACGACTTTCGCTACCGAGTTGACTAAAATCGACGTAGACAGCAACAATCCGCACGTAGGTAAAGCGCTTGACCTCTATAGAGATTTATTCCAAGAATTTAACGTTAAGAGAGCGGATAAATATCCATGTCTTATGGATATAGCTACCATAGCAGTCAAGAAACTCAAGAAGCTCGGCAAACTTGATAATCTCGACGTAAGCGACGAAATTAACGCATGTTCCGTCGAGGTCGAAGTTGACGTTGACGGCAAACCTGAAAAGTGGCTTATTATGTTCAAGAACGAAACTCATAACCACCCGACGGAAATTGAACCTTTCGGCGGAGCGGCGACTTGTCTTGGCGGAGCAATCAGAGATCCGCTTTCCGGCAGAACGTACGTATATCAGGCTATGAGAGTTACCGGTTGTTCCGACCCGACCGAAGATATATCTTTGACGTTAAAGGGCAAGCTTCCGCAGAGAGTTATTACCAAGACCGCTGCGTCAGGATATTCCAGTTACGGCAACCAAATAGGACTTTCGACGGGTCTTGTCGCAGAGATGTATCACGAGAATTACAAGGCAAAAAGACTTGAGACGGGTTACGTAATCGCAGGCGCTCCAAAGGAGAACGTCGTCAGAAGAAAGCCCGTTGAGGGAGATATAATAGTGCTTCTAGGAGGAGAAACAGGCAGAGACGGTTGCGGTGGCGCAACGGGTTCTTCCAAGGCGCATACGGAGAAATCAGTCGAAGTATGCGGAGCAGAAGTGCAAAAGGGTAATCCGCCTACCGAGAGAAAAATACAAAGACTTTTCCGCAACAAGGACGTATCTACGCTTATTGTTAAGTGTAACGACTTTGGCGCAGGCGGTGTAAGCGTAGCTATAGGCGAACTTGCCGACAGCTTGGATATATTCCTTGACAGAGTGCCCAAGAAGTACGAGGGCTTGAGCGGAACGGAGCTGGCTATTTCCGAGTCGCAAGAGAGAATGGCAGTTGTTCTCGACAAGAATAACGTAGACAAGTTTATTGAGTATGCAAAGAGCGAAAACCTTGTGGCTACTCCCGTCGCAGAGGTTACCGACAATGGCAGAATGAGAATGTTCTACGCAGGTAATTGCATAGTGGATTTGAAGAGAGCTTTCCTTGACACCAATGGCGTTAAGCAAATGCAAGAGGCTCACGTAGTCGAGAAAGTCACGAATTATATGGACAGTATCAACAAAGATACGCAAAATTTCTTTGATAAAGGGGAGTTTGCTCAAGCTGTTAAGAATGAACTTTCCAGACTTAACGTTTGCTCCACAAAGGGACTTGGCGAGATGTTTGACGGCACTATAGGCGCGTCAAGCGTGCTTATGCCTTTTGGAGGTAAGTATCAACTTACTCCTGCAATAGCTATGGCTTGCAAACCTCCTGTCAACGGACATACCGACACTGCTACGGTGTCCACGTACGGTTGTTCGCCACAACTAATGAGCGCGTCGCCGTTTACAGGCGCAATATATTCCATTTTGACGTCGCTGTCTAAACAAGTTGCTTGCGGAATCAGCATAGACACGGTTAGACTGTCATTGCAAGAGTTCTTTAAGAAACTGGGGCAAGACAAAGATAGATGGGGACAACCTTTGTCGGCGTTACTTGGAGCATTGTATGCGCAGATAGGTTTTGGAGTAGGCGCAATAGGCGGTAAAGACAGTATGAGCGGTACTTTTGAGCATATCGATGTTCCGCCTACGCTGATATCGTTTGCTATGGGTATCGGCAAGGCAAGCAAGATTGTCACTAATACTTTTGCTGAAAATATGGGAGCAAAGGACATATATCACGTAGCTATACCTAAGGATGAGTATTCTGTACCCGATTTCGCTAAGACGTTGCAACTTTATGAAGCAATGAATAATGCTATGGCAAACGGTAAGATTAAGGCTTGTAACGTAGTCGAAGAGGGCGGTGTCATTTCAAGCGTATTCAAGGCTTGTATGGGTAATAAACTCGGTACTGATTGGGACGATATATCTCAAGATATGTTTGCTCCGGCGTTCGGCGATTTTGTCATACTTGCCGACGATATAAGCGACTTAAAAGGCTTTGACGTAGAGAAAGTAGCTACGCTCAACGGCACTTATACAGCAGACCTTTGCGGAAAAGAACTTAAGATGAACGACGCAGTTGACGCGTTTGAAAGAACTCTTGACAAGGTATTCCCGACGACGGCTCCGGCAGAAGGAGAAGTCAAGAACCTTATTTGTTGCGCAAGAAAGGTCGAAAAGGCTCCTAGAAATATCGTTCAACCGAGAGTATTTATTCCTGTTTTCCCGGGTACGAACTGCGAGTATGATACTGCAAGAGCTTTTGAAAGAGCAGGCGCAAAAGCCAATATACTTATTATTAAGAACCAAACTTCAAAGGACATAGAGGACTCTGCAAAGGCAATCGTTAAAGCATTGCAAGAAGCGCAAATACTTGCATTCCCGGGCGGTTTCAGCGGTGGCGACGAGCCTGACGGTAGCGGTAAGTTTATTGCGACTACTTTCAGAAATCCGCGTATTGCCGAGCAGGTAATGAAGTTGCTATATGAAAGAGACGGCTTGGCTTTGGGAATTTGCAATGGATTCCAAGCTCTCATTAAACTCGGACTTGTGCCTTACGGCGACATAAGAGAGCAAAAGAGCGAAGCGCCGACTTTGACTTTCAACAACATCTCTAGACACGTATCGACAATAGTCAACGTGAGAGTTGCTACCAACAAGTCGCCATGGCTCAGCGGAGTAAAGGTTGACGATGTATTTGCAGTACCTGTCAGCCACGGCGAGGGCAGATTTGTAGCTAGCGCAGGAGAACTTGACAAAATTATCAAGGGCGGTCAAGTAGCTACGCAATATGTAGATATGACTGGCAACGCTACTATGACTTCGCCTTTCAACCCCAACGGCAGTATGTATGCAATCGAGGGTATTATCTCTCCGGACGGCAGAGTACTTGGCAAAATGGGACACGCAGAGAGAATAGACGCCGACCTTTACAAGAACGTAGAAGGTAATTACGATATGAAACTCTTTGAGTCGGGAGTCAGATACTTCAAGTAAATTTACTACCGACCGCATATATCAGCCGTCTTTTTGCCCTAACGTCGGGACTCGAGAAATCGACGTGTACATATAGTACACTTGGCGACTTCATCTCGCCCTCGCACGGACAAAAATACAACTAATCTATGCGGTCGAGACAAGCGTTCGTGTTAGTTAGTTATTTAGACCGAGAATTATTATGTCATTTCGAGCGAAGTCGAGAAATCTCAACCGATTAAAGAGTTAAATTAATTCACAATAGGATAGTTATGTCATTTTTACCGATAAGCAAAAGCGAAGTCAACGGCCGTCAAGTCGATATCGTCTACGTGATAGGCGAAGCGTACGTCGACCACCCGTCTTTCGGACACGCGATCGTGTCTAGGCTTTTGCAATCTCTCGGCATCGACGTAGCAATTATTCCACAACCTCAAAATGATAACGACTTCACTCGTTTTGGAGAGCCAAGATACGGTTTTATGGTGTCGAGCGGAGTTGTCGACAGTATGGTCAACAACTATACCGTCGCAAAGATAAGACGAACTCGCGACGTTTACAGCGAGGGTGGCGATGTAGGCAAACGCCCGGATAGGTGCGTAGACGTATACTGCAAAGCGTTAAAAAGACTTTATCCCAATTCGCCTATCGTCATTGGCGGAATTGAAGCGTCTCTTCGAAGATTTGCGCATTACGACTATTGGAAAGACGCTGTGCTTCCAAGTATTTTGGTATCTTCAAAAGCAGACCTGCTTATATACGGCATGGGCGAAAGACCCTTGAAAGAGATATTTTCGATGGTCAAAAAGGGTGTACCGCTCGATAAAATCAAGGACGTGAGAGGTACATGCTATCTGTCGAGTTTCGACAATTTTTCGGCGAAACTCAAGAAAGGTATAGAAGAGCATACCGTAGCATTTTCGCCGTCATACGAGCAAGTTAAAGACGACAAGTTGCAATACGTCAACGCGTTCAATACGCAATATTCCAACAATGACCCATACCACGGCAAGACTCTACTTCAAAAGCACGGCGATAAGTACATAGTGCAAAATCCTATGCAATATCCTTTGTCCGTAAAGGAAATGGACGAGATTTACGACTTGCCGTATGAGCGAACGTACCACCCAAGTTATACGAGGGGAGTGCCCGCAATCGAAGAGGTCAAGTATTCTTTGACCTCGGTCAGGGGCTGTTTCGGCGCTTGCAACTATTGCGCAATAGCATTCCACCAAGGACGAATAGTGCAAAAGCGTAGCAAAGAGAATATTGTCAAAGAAGCTCAGAGTTTTGTAGCAGATAAGGACTTTAAGGGATATATCCACGATGTTGGCGGACCTACCGCGAATTTTCGTGACCCCGCTTGCGAGAAGCAAAAGACAATGGGCGTATGCAAAGACAGGTCTTGCATAGGCTATAAGCCATGCCCAGCAATGAAAGTAGACCACAGCGAGTATCTTGATTTACTCAAGACTTTGCGACAAATCGAGGGTATCAAAAAGGTATTTATACGTTCGGGAATACGTTTTGACTATCTGATGTATGATAAGAATCCCGAGTTTTTGTATGAGCTAATAAAGCACCACGTCAGCGGACAGCTTAAAGTCGCGCCCGAGCATATCTCAGATTCTACGTTGCAGGCAATGAACAAGCCGTCTTTTGACGTTTATCTTAAATTCAAAGAAAAATACGACGCTATCAATAAGAAACTTGGCAAAAAACAGTATCTTGTCCCGTATCTCATATCGTCGCACCCCGGTTGCACTCTAAAGGACGCGATAAGACTTGCTCAGTATCTCAAGTCGATAGGATATATGCCCGAGCAGGTACAGGACTTCTATCCCACGCCGTCTACAAAATCTACTTGCATGTACTATACCGGGATAAACCCCGATACTTACGAGCCTATCTACGTTGCTAAGACTAAAAAGGAAAAGACTTATCAACGCGCGTTAATGCAATACCGCAAGAAGAGCAATTACGACATCGTTGTTGAAGCGCTCAAGGAAGCAGGACGTCAAGACCTCATAGGTTTTGGCGAGGAGTGTTTAGTCAAACCCACTAAGGAAGAGGCGATTGCTAAGGCGCGCAAAGAAAATAATAATGCAAGCAATAATAAAAGCCTACAGCGTAAGAAATCAATAAATAATAATACGCAGAGTAATCCAAAAACCAAAGGAGCAAAGTGCAGATGATAATTACTGGTATTACAATGCAGTCGAAGAACATTGATAGGGTAAACCTCTTCGTGGACGGCTCTTTCTATTCGGGTGTAAGTAGACTTGCGGTATACAATCACAAGTTAGAGATAGGCAAAGAGATAGACAAAGCTACTCTTGACAAGGTTTTATTTGACAGCGACAAAGACAAGGCTTTTGATTATGCTTTGACGTATATTAGCAAGTATACTCCTACAGCAAAGATATTGACCAACAAACTCTATGAAAAAGGGTACGGAAAGGCTATCGTTGACTACACTGTTGACAAGTGTAAGAATTACGGATATATCAATGACGTGGAGTACGCACGTTCGTATGTTGCGCTAAACTCGAATATAAAGGGCAAGACAAGATTAAAGATGGAACTACGTAACAAAGGCGTGGCTGAAGAAATAATAGAAAGAGTATTTTCTCAAATGCCAAAGGATAACGCGTGTGAAGAACTTGCAAAAAAGCATAGCAAAAATCAAGACGTTCATGACCCAAAGTATAGAGCCAAGCTCATTAGATTTTTGCAGTACAGGGGCTACGAGTGGGAGGATATATCCCAAGCGCTGGCAGTGCTGAAAATCGTTGACGAGGATTGAAATGCAAAAAATTCTAACTACAGCGCAAATGACGTGTTGCGATAAGGCAACCATTGACGGCGGAATTCCTTCCGTCGAGTTAATGCGTAGAGTTGCGCTGGGAGTATTCGACGGCAGAGTATGGCAAGGAAGTATAGCTATTATTTGCGGTAAGGGCAACAACGGCGGTGACGGTTTGGCGCTCGCGTGCGTTATGATTGACAAAGGCATATATCCCAACGTATATCTTTGCTCGGGTATGAGTAAGGACGGCAGATATTATTACGATATATTGCAATCTAAAGGATTTGACAGGATATATCCTATAGATGAGTGTAACTACGACTTTGATATAATAGTCGATTGCATATTCGGTACAGGTTTTAAGGGAAAGCCAAAGCAAGAATACGTTGATATAATTGATAGGATAAACTCAAGTTCGGCGTATAAGATTTGCGTAGATATACCCAGCGGGCTTGACGGCGACAACGGAAGATACGTTAATTGCGTAAAGGCTGACGAGACTATAACCGTACAGTACGCTAAGACAGGATTGTATCTCAATGACGGCAAGGATATGACGGGTAAGTTAACTGTCATTGACGTAGGCATAGGCTTATATACCGATTTTGTAAACGCAGTCGAAGAGCAGGACGTGGCATTACTGTTCCCAAAACGAAAGTCCAACACACACAAAGGTACTTTCGGCAAGAGCGGGATTTTGGGCGGTTGCGGAAATTATCTAGGCGCTGTAAGGCTTGCCAATATGGGGCTTTGCTCTTTGCGTAGCGGTGGAGGACTAAACGTAATTGTCACGCCTCAAAGTCAAGTCAATAATATCTTAGGTACGGTTATGGAAAGCACTGTAATGGGATTGCCTGACGAAGGCGGATACTTTACATTTGACAAGGACAAAATTGACAGAGCATTGCAAAGCGTAAGCAGTTTGGCAATAGGTATGGGTATGGGCGATTGCTATAACGAAAACGCCAAGATTATAGAGTATATTGTCATTAATTATCCGATAAAGGTCATTATTGACGCCGACGGACTAAATGCTCTTGCGTCGAATGTTGAAATGCTCAAATGCGCAAAAGCAGATATAATACTCACTCCGCACGTCAAAGAGATGTCAAGACTTTGTAAAAAGAGCGTAGAGGAGATACTTGACGACCCGATAAGTATTGCAAAAGCGTTTGCAAAAGAATACAAAGTTACGCTCTTGCTCAAGGGCGCAAGCAGTGTGATTACGGACGGAGAAGAGGTATATATTATAACCAACGGCGGACCTGAACTCTCTAAAGGCGGTAGCGGTGATACGTTGAGCGGAGTTATGCTCGGCATGCTTTCGCAAGGTGTACCGCTTATCGAGAGCGCCTATTCGTCGGCATATCTTACGGCGAAAGTAGCCAAGGACTTGACAAAGGAATACAGCGAGTATGGAGTATTGCCCAGCGACGTAGCTAGAGCAATATCACTTATTACAAAGAGGTAGCGACTGCATATATGTCATTTCGACTGGAGTGAAGCGTAATGGAGAAATCTCAACCATAGAAAAGTTGCCACTTAGTAAGGGAAGCTGTCGCCGATAGGCAACTTAGGGGATTGTAAAACAATAAAAGGAGAACTATTATGAAAGTATTACTTATCAACGGAAGCAACAGAGCCAACGGTTGCACCAACAGAGCGCTTGAAGAAGTGGCAAAGGTATTAGTAGAAAACGGAGTAGAGTATGAGATATTCCAAGTCGGAAGCGCGCCCATAAGAGATTGCATAGGTTGTCTGCAATGCGCAACAAAACTAAAAAACAACACTTGTATTTTTAACGACGACGTTGTCAATCAACTTATTGCAAAGGCTAGCGAGTGCGACGGATTTGTATTCGGTACGCCGGTATATTATGCGCACCCAAGCGGTAGAATACTGTCGCTTCTTGACAGAGTATTCTATGCAGGTAGCCGAGTATTCAGACAAAAACCTGCGTTTGCCGTAGCCAGCGCAAGAAGAGCGGGTACTACCGCGTCTTTAGACGTACTCAACAAGTATTTTACGATAGCGCAAATGCCTATTGCTTCGTCAAGCTATTGGAATATGGTACACGGTAATCAGCCCGAACACGTAGAGCAAGACCTAGAGGGATTGCAAACCATGCGTAACGCCACCCGCAATCTCGTGTGGCTTATGAAGTGTATAGAACTCGGTAAGCAGAACGGAATAGAACCGCCTAAGAACGAGAGCGGAGTAAGAACAAGTTTTATTCGCTAATATTCAAAGTTAAAGTCATACTTGACAATACATATAAATAGGTTATAATTAAATCAGTATGGAAGGAAAGAAGTATGATTTATAAAAAAGATATGGCAAAAAAGAGAAAACGCCGTATACTGGCTCTGGACTTAATTATAGGCATAATTCCTATGCTGTACGCGCTGATAGCTGTGATCACTATGTTTACAGGCGATGATAAGGTATTAGCGTGTTTTTTGGCGTATGGCGGGTTAGGAATGGGCATGGCAGAAATTGCTAGCGTAATCTTTAGGATTATCGACGAGATTTATGTATTCAAGTTAGTAGACAAATATGCAGACTCCGATACGGACGAAAAACGTAACGAAGAGAGTAGCGATACTCCGATGGATATGTCTACTAAATAAAGACGTACAAAAAACGTACTCGCTATTGCAAGTACGTCTTTTTTAATAAAATCCTAGACTGATCATCAGCGCTTGATTTATTTTTTGCATAGTATCAAGCGGAACTTCGCCTATCTTGTCTTTAAGTCGCTTTTTATCAAGCGTACGTATTTGTTCGAGTAGTACGACAGAGTCCTTGTTTAGTCCAAAGTCGCCCGCAGAAAGTTCTATGTGCGTAGGCAGTTTAGCCTTATTTATTTGACTGGTGACCGCGGCGGCAATAACGGTGGGGCTGTATTTGTTACCTACGTCGTTCTGCACCACAAGTACCGGTCGTATACCGCCTTGTTCGCTTCCTACGACGGGACTAAGGTCTGCGTAATATAGTTCGCCTCTTTTTATCATAGTAATTCTCCACAGCGTTAGTCCTAATAAATTATATGCAATTTATTGGCTCAAAGTTATTGTAGACAAGTCTTACGCATTTTATTCAACTAGTAATGGCGAGCAAATTTCAAATTATTATATATTTTATTTTATTTTTAATTTAAGGTATTGACCGAAAGTTTTTTTTATGTTATCATAAAAATAATGTAAATTAAAAAATCATTTTTACATTAGGGAAAGGGAAATTATGGCTTCAATCAATGAAAACAAACTTCTTCGCAAGTTCTTCGGCACAGACCCGACGAAAAAAGAAGAAATGCAACCGTCAGAAGTTTTGTCTTATTCCGTAGCAGGTCTTGGACAAAACATTATCTGTCAGCTAGTCACAGCGTTCTTTATTGTTTTTATGACAGACGTTGTCGGCGCTAGTTCAATCGCACTTGCAATTATGTTCTTAGCGGCAAGGCTATTTGACGCATTTAACGATCCTGTTATGGGTACGCTAGTAGACAGAACCCGTAGTAAGTGGGGTAAGATGAGACCTTATCTATTGTTTTCACCTATCCCAATTGCGGTATTGACGGTTTTACTCTTTACGGTATTTCCTAATTGGTCAGATAACGCAAAATTTGCATATTCGACAATAATTTATCTCTTATGGGGTATTGCTTATACTTCGGTAGACGTTCCGTATTGGGGACTTGCGTCTTCGATGACTTCGGACACGGACAAGAGAAATACGCTTTTGACAGTTGCCCGTCTGTTCTGTACGATAGGTAGCGGACTTATTTCTATCGTGCTTCCTGTGCTTACTAATACTAACAAGGATGAACAGCTTTTACCTGTAACGCAAGAAGCTCTAAAATGGATCTATCCTGTAACCGCATTGGTATTTGTATTAATTTCCGTACCTACTTTTTGGATTGGGTTTAAGAACAGTAAGGAGAGATTTTACGAAGATAAAGAGAAAGCGTCACTCAAAGAAAATCTTAAACTTCTTGCCAAGAACAAGCCGGTTATTCTTATGATAATAATGGGAGCTCTAGGCGGACTGCGTACAATATATTTGACCACTGCCGTCTATATTGCAAAGTACAACTTCCTCAATCAAGATTTAGCGTCAATGATTTTCTTGTTGGTTGTACCGGGCGGTCTTGCGGCGACTTTGCTTACGCCGATACTTTCCAAGAAGTTTGGCAAGAGAGATATATTGATATGGTCGCACATCATAGGCGGTATCCTACTTGTAATCTTGTACTTTATAGGTTTGAAAGATAGCGGAACTGGCAAACCTTCGCAAATTGCATTCTACATAATAATCATTATTGCAGGTATTCCGTCGGGATTTAGCAATATACTTACATACTCTATGATAGCAGACTCAATTGACTATCTTGAAGACAAGACGGGTAAGAGAGCAGAGGGCATATGCTTCTCAATGCAGACGCTTATATCTAAGATTGGTATGGCGCTTACTGCATTCGTTACGCTATTGGTACTCGGTTTGGCAGGATACGACGACGCTAATAAAGTTGTAACCAAGGAAATAGTAGACGCCATGAGCGCGACTGAACGCGCTACGTATGACAGTGTAATAGCAAACAACTGGATGGCAACAACGCTTTTGTGCGGACTTTCTATGGCGGCTTGCACAATTCCTTTATTCTTCTATACGTTCACCGAAAAGAGGCAAGTTGAAGCAGTATCAAGAGTTCTTGCGAGAAAGAAAGCGTCAGGCACTATGAACGAAGCAGAAGCGGGCGAATTTGTAGAACAACTAAAACTTGTCGATAAGAAGACTCAAGAGAGAACTTATACTCAAGTTGCAGAAATTCTCGGTTGGGAAAACTCTGATGCGGTAAGAGCATTTATCGTTGAGGCTGACAATTCTAAAGCCACCGCCGACGTAGTAGTCGAAGAAAAAGTTCAGAACGTCTTTGAGGACGCGGGTGTTGTTCTAGAAGATATAGTAACAGAAGAAGTTAATAAAGTCGAAGAAGAGGTTAAAGACGAACCTGTCAATGAAGAAGGTAAGTCAAACTTTGACGACTAAAGATATAAATATTAATGCAATAGGTGAATATGGCATCATATACGTCTTTATACAGAAAATACAGACCCGACTCTTTTGACAAGATGTTGGGTCAAAAGCATATTATCAAGACCTTATCAAATGCAGTGCTTACGGGTAAGGTTTCGCATGCGTATTTGTTTACGGGTACGCGCGGAACAGGTAAGACGTCTACTGCTAAGATATTCGCTAGGGCAATCAACTGCCTTTCTCCACTTCAAGACGGTTCGCCGTGCGGAAAGTGTGAGGTATGCAAAGCTCTGCTCAGCGCCAACAACATGGATATCTTGGAAATGGACGCCGCTTCCAACAACAGTGTAGATGACGTAAGAGATTTGATAGAAAAGGTCAAGTACGTTCCCGTTGCGTGTAAGTACAAAGTCTATATTATAGACGAAGTTCATATGTTGACGATGCAGGCTTTCAATGCGCTTCTCAAGACATTGGAAGAACCGCCTGAGCATACGGTATTTATTCTTGCTACTACCGAAGTTCACAAACTTCCTCAGACTATTTTATCCCGCTGTATGCGATTTGACTTCAGATTGCTCTCTACTGCAGAACTTGCAGATTATTTAGCAGGCATATTGGATAAAGAGGGAAGGAAGTATCAAAAAGAAGCCGTAAGAGCTATCGCAGAGGCAGGCGACGGTAGCGTCAGAGATATGCTTTCTGTCGCTGATATGTGTCTTTCTTATACTCAAGACAAGTTGACTTACGACGACGTACTCGAAGTATTGGGCGCAAGCTCTCCGAAATTAGTTGTTGAACTTTGTTCGGCTATCATAGACCACGACGCTAAAAAAGCGCTTGAAGTGACGGATAAGATAGTATCGCTTGGCAAGAGCGTAGCTCTGCTCGCAAGAGATATTTCCAAAATGATGCGCGCAATGCTGTATATCATAAATTGTTCTAACGCAAATGCTTTTTTGTCATTGCCTAAAGATATATACGATTCACTAGTCGCAATTTCCAACGACACCGACAACGGCTCGTTGGTGCGTATAATCGAGATATTCGTAGGTATTGAGAACGAATTAAGGACTTCGTCCTCGCCAATAATAACATTGGAAATGAGTGTAGTTAAGGCATGCGATTTGACGATTGACTTAGACGGCGACGCGGTAATAAGAAGATTAAAGGACGTTGAAGCCAAGATAAGAACTATGGCAAAGCACTTCGGCGACGCTGACGAGTCGCTTAAACTCGACTTAGGAGAAGTGTGGGGCTATCTTCTCAATACGCTAAGGGGTAGCGGAGCGCAACAGGCATACGCTTGCGCTACGGGAATCACCGGCGAAAATTTGAGTTTTGTAGACGGAGTGCTATATATCAAAGTTGACAGCGAAAAGAATTTACCAATAGTCAGACAGTATCTTAAGCAATTTGAAAATATAATTCGCAAGAGATACTTTGAGATTACAGGCGTTGAGATAAGTTTTTTTGACAAGGAAAAGGCTCTTAACAACGACGTAAAAAAGGTGCAAGACTTGTTTGACGAAGAAATGGTCAACGTCACTAATTCAAAAAATATCAATAAATAATACTGATAAATATTTATATTAATAAAAAGGTAAAAGGAGATTTAGATTTATGGCTAAATTCGGCGGTTTTGGCGGTGGAATGGGCAATATGCAACAACTTATGCGCCAAGCTCAAAAAATGCAACAAGAGATGATGGAAGCTCAAGAGGAACTTAAGACGATTGAAGTTACGGGAACAAGTGGTGGCGGACTTGTTGAAGTTACTATGACGTGCGAAAAACAAGTTACCGCTCTCAAGATAAAACCCGAAGCAGTAGATCCCGAAGATATAGAAATGCTTGAGGACCTTATTATTGCGTCTTTCAACGACGCTGTTGCTCAGGCAGAGGAAATGAGAGAAGAGAAACTCGGCAAATTTGCAGGTCTAGGTATCTAGTATGGCATACTTTCAACCTTTGTCACGACTGGTTGCGCAATTTTCCAAGTTGCCCGGCGTGGGCGCAAAGACCGCCCAAAGATACGCCTATAAGGTTATTAATATGAGCGAAGAGGAAGTTGAGGACTTTGCAAAAGCGCTTGTGGAAACCAAGAAGAGTATTCACTACTGTTCGGTATGCGGTAATTATACCGACGGCGACGTGTGTGAAATATGCGCTACGAGAGATAAGTCGGTAATTTGCGTAGTCAAAGAGCCAAAGGACGTGATTGCCTTTGAAAAAATCAAAGACTATAGCGGAGTATACCACGTTCTTCAAGGCACGCTCAATCCAATGCAGGGAATAGGCGTAGACGACATTCGTATCAAAGAATTGATGGGCAGACTTGTAGGCGTCAAGGAAGTTATTATGGCTACCAATCCCGATATAGAAGGGGAAGCGACCGCTACGTATATAGCAAGACTAATCAAGCCTATGGGTATCAAAGTTACTCGCTTGGCAAGCGGTATTTCTATGGGAAGCGATATAGAGTACGCCGACGAGGTATCGCTTTCGCGCGCTTTGGCTGACAGAAAAGAATATTAGTCAAAGAATCTTTACTTTACAATAGGCGCAATCTTATAAATCTTTGAAGAAAATACGGAAAACAAAAAGAGATTATTCGTTCTGAATAATCTCTTTTAATATACCTAACTAAAATTTCTACGCTTCTTTGTATCCCAGTCCTTGCTCGATAAACTTGACGAAAGCGTCCTGTCCCTTTTCGTCGTTTTTGAATACTGCGGTACATTCCAGAATTTGTTCGCATGCGTCGTTGACGTATTCGGTCACAACTCTATCGGCGTAAATTCTATCTTTATTCGAGCCATGGTCGTTGACAAGTTGAATAATCATTTGGGCGTGTTTGAACATAGGATTTTCAGTGTCGCTCAATTCTTTGAAATCAATATTTTTATTTCCGGTGATATAGTCTTTTACTACTTCAAGTTCGCTCTTAAGTCTACCCGGGAGAATGAAGAGTCCCATAACTTCTATTATGCCAATTCCTTCTTTTTTGATATTGTGTAATCTCTCTTCAGGGTGGAATATACCGTATGGGTGAGCTTCATCTGTACGGTTATTGCGGAGAATTAAATCAATAATATAGGTATTTTCTTCCTTGCGGGCGATAGGAGTGACAGCGTTGTGTTGTTCGTCGGTTTTGCAGATAACGTTTACGCTTTCGTCTGTCCAAGTCGACCAGCAATTAAGAACGTCGCTTGCCACTTCGTGTACTTCAAATTTGTTAGTACCGCTCACTCTCACCACGCTGTTATACCAATCGGCAATCGATACGGACACGCCTTTGTATTTAGCGCTGACGTAATTTTTGCGTACGCCGGCTTCGAACATTGGCAAGACTTTGCTACCGCCTTGATAGTGGTCATGAGTGAGTATTGACCCGCCGACTATAGGCAAAGCCGCATTAGAGCCTATGAAGTAATGGGGGAATAAATCTACAAAGTCCATCAGCCTATACAGAGTGTCGCTATTGACCGCCATAGGTCTATGCTCGTTGGACAGAGCAATTATATGTTCGTTGTAGTATTGGTATGGCGAATATTGAATAGACCAATCTTCACCTCCGAGTTTAATTGGAATAATTCTAAGCGTTTGACGCGCAGGGTGGTTTAGATTGCCTGCATATCCCACGTTCTCGGGGCAGAGTAAACAGGACGGGTAGCCCGTCTTTGGCAATAGTTTTGCCAAAGCGATTTGTTTTGGGTCCTTTTCCGGCTTGGAAAGATTTATCGTTATTTCGATTTTGCCGAATTTGCCTATGTGTTGCCACTTTATATTTTTGCGTATGTCTGCCATACGTATATAATTGTTGGCAATAGATAAATTAAAGAGCCAATCTGTGGCTGACTTTACGCCTTTATTGCCTGCTATAGTATCGAACTTATCTACGACGCTTGATGGCATAGGGGTAACCAAGCCTAGCAATTTGGTTTCAAATAACAATCTTTCTTCCTCTTTTGCCATACCGTTTTGCACGGCGTATTCTACGATTGGGTCGACTATATCGCTTTGGAAGTCACCGTACGGCGCGCTATCTTGAGTAGGAGCGCCCAAAGAAAACATATCGAGCAGAGCGTTTGTCACGAAAGCCTCGTCTTCATTGCGAAGAGATAAGTTATCTTTGGCATAATCCACGAGCTGTTTAAGTTTTAATTTCAAAGTATTTTGATCCATCATAAAAAACCTCATAGAGTTGTTGAATATCATAAAAAATTTATTAATTATATTATAGGTGTCTCTTATCCAGATATCCGAGT
>JAIDUT010000040.1 GCA_029060065.1 Clostridia bacterium
GTATAAATTTTACCATAATTAATAGATTGTTGTCAATATTCATATAAAAATACTTTACCCATTTATCTAAATTTTTTGAAAAATTTTCAAAAAGATATTTGACAAATGTCAATGAAAAGTACATTAATTTACAAACAAACTTTTTTTGATAATTATTTCAATTTTTTGAATTTTTGTGTTGTTAATTGAACGGTGGCTGTGATATACTAAATATATCCGATGCCAACCTCGGGTAATAGAAATTTTAAGGAGTTCCGTTATGGAAAACAACCAATACCCGCACGGGCAAAGAATGTACACTCTTATCAAAGAAGTAATCGACGTCACCGGTCCAAGACTTCCGGGTAGCGAAGAAGAAAAGCAAGGCGCTAAAATTATCGCTAATCAAATCGAAAGAGAACTCGGCGCTACTGCCGTGACAGAGACTTTTAAGACGCCAAGACACGCTTGCATCAGCGCGATACCGTGGATAGGTTGGTGCGCTTTCGTAGCTTTTTGCGCATTTTATCTCTCCCCAATCGCTTCGATGGTAATATCCGCATTATTGCTCTTATTTGCTATTACGCACATTTTTTACTACAGCCATTTGCTCGACCCGCTCTTCCCTAAAGACGAGTCGCAAAACGTATACGCAGTAATTCCTCCGAAATCCGGCAACGCTAAATACAATATAATTTTGTCGGCGCATATTGACAGTAGTTGGTGCTGGTTGCACTCCTATAAAAATCCAAACACTATGATGATAAAGACTGGTATCGGCGTCATCAGCGTAGTGGTATTATTGATTATATCCATTGTAACAACCGTTTTAGAATCGGGAACAAGCATATCGTTTATGGGACTAAGAACAGTATTCGAGCGAGTATCAAGCAACGTGCACGACGGAAAGGATATGGCTACAATCGTGATGTATTGCTTACCTGTTCTCTTACTACCGGGTTTTTACTTCTTGACACAGTATCTTTCTTACGACAAAAAGATTGCCGCTCCCGGCGCTATGGATAATTTATCTGGCGTAGCAACTTGCATCGAAGTCGCAAAGCACTTCCAAGAAAGCGACACGGAAATAGCCAAAGACGCAAAATTCATAGTACTCGGTACTGGCGCAGAAGAAAGCGGACTTATCGGCGCAATGGCTTTTGTCAAAGCGCACAAGGACGATAAAGAACTCGTAAATGACAATACATACGCTATCAACCTCGACTCGTTCAGAGATATGGACAACTTCAACGTTGTCAAAAAAGATACTTTGCAATTCGTCCCCTTCGACAAAGAACTCACCGACTTGTCAAAGCAAGCCATAGACAACTGTGGCGTAGAGTCGCATATTATCGAAAATCCTGTAGGCGGTAGCGATTCTACAGCCTTCGCAAAGGCAGGAATCAAAACCATCACTATAAATGCTCAAGACCCGCGTCCGACTGATTATTACCACACCACCAATGACGGTATGGATAATCTCAAAATCGACACACTGGAAAAGGGCTTTGAAGTTGTAAAAGAACTTGTAAGACTTATCGACAACAAGTATCAAGATTACAGCGATAGTAAAAACGCAAAGAATTAAAAATCAATTTGCCCGATAGCCTTTCCTATATCGTCGTCAATACATATAGCCTGTTTCTCTATTTCAGACGGACAAAGAGCTACTTTGTAGTTGATACATGCGTAAGTCGATTTGGGATTTTGATACGTCAATCTCCAAAACGGGTATTTGATAATCACAGGCGTATTGCCACCCACGCCGAGTTCTAATATAAGAACTCGGCTGTTTTTATGATTTTCTACAAACGACTCGTAACGTTGACTTGCCTCCTCCCAACCTGCGTCCTGCACAAACCTATCGTCGCAACGCAAATTTACCGTCATAGGCTTACCGCATATCGGACACAGAGGTATCAACTCCGACGGGATTTTCATTTCCTTTTGTTCAACAACCATACGGCGGATAAGATCTTCGTTGTCGTAAGTTTTCTCGTGACACGGTATCGAACATTGAAACAATCCGTAATCGCCCTGCGTATAAAAAAGACGTTTTTTATCAAAGCCTGCTTTTTGAAAACAATGGTCAACGTTGGTCGTAATGACGAAATAGTCTTTATCTTTTACCAGTCCGTAAAGTTTGTCGTATACAGGCTTCGACGGTTCTACGTAGCGGTTATAGTAAATATGTCTTGACCACCACGCCCAATACTCTTCCAGAGTCTGATACGGATAAAACCCGCCCGAATACATATCGATAATACCGTACTTATCGGAAAAATCGGCAAAATACTTGTAAAATCTACTTCCGCTATAGGTAAATCCAGCTGACGCGGAAAGCCCCGCGCCGGCGCCTATTAGCACGGCGTCAGCGTTTTTTAACGCAGTCTTTAGCTTATTTATTTGCTGAGAGTAATTTAGCGTAGATTGCATAATCGTATTCCTTAAAAACATTGAAAATTACTTTAATTCGACTTTTTGTTTTACGTTTGTATTCCTTAACTGTCCTAACGGCAATTTCCGCCCCGCGCTCGTTGGGGAAGTGAAATTCGCCCGTCGAGATACAGCAGAAAGCTATGCTCCTCAACCCTTTTTTAACGGCAAGCGTAAGGCACGAACGATAACAATCCGAAAGCTGTTCTTCATGCTTTTGAGTAAGTCTGCCATATACTATCGGGCCTACGGTATGCAAGACGTATTTGCACGGCAAGTTGTACGCATTCGTGATTTTAGCTTGCCCCGTAGGCTCTTCGTAGCCTTGAGCATTCATAATTTCAGCGCATTCCTGCCGTAACCGTATGCCCGAAAAAGTATGGATAGCATTGTCTATACAACCGTGATTTGGGCAAAAACATCCTAACATTTGCGAATTGCAAGCATTGACAATTCCGTCGCATTTAAGCGTAGTTATATCGCCTTGCCAAAGATATAAGTCTGTCACTGCAGGCGTAAGTTCGTCAATATCCGTTACGCCTTTACGCAATATTTCTTCTTTCAAATATGCGTCTTGTATTTCCATAAACTCATTGCTTGCGGTTTTGGGCATACGCGCGTTGAATAGCGCGCGTAGTAGCCTTTTCTGTTCATTTGCGTTTGTGGGCAAATCTATTGTTTGTCGCCTCTCCGACAATAAGTATTCTATTAGATATTTTCTTCTGTCATTCTGTTCCATGTTATTTATCACAAAATTCATTATATATTAAGCGAAAAACATACCTGCCGTCATATCAAGATAATTATCGCCGGCATAATTAGGAAAACGTTCCTTAACTTCCTGCTTAAATTCTTCGGCTGATTTACATTTAGACGCAACATCTTTTAATTGGTTCAAATAATCTATTTTTGTTTGCGCGTCTTTCAAATCTTCCGGCGTATAGTGCGAGGTAAGAATAAGTCCGTATCCCTTTGAAATATATCCGTTAAGTTCGGCAATTATAGCGTCTGCATGTCCGGCGCCCGCTACGATTGAATGGCAATCGTGACCTAGCATATGCGTGTAAACCGCATTAATTTCTGGAATAGCGATATTGTATGCTTCGTGCGTTTTGGTTATTATAAAATCAATTCCGCCGATAGTTACTTTCCCGTTATCAATAATATTTGTAATCTTGTGCAACGATTTATCGAATATCTTGCCGAATACGTTGGCAAAATTGTCAATTAATGCCTTACCACCGCCCTGTTCGCCGTATTCTTTTGCATTTTGCGTAGCGTATTTTTCAACGTTTGGCAAAAAACTACCACCTGCGTCATGATATGCTATAAGCATACCGACTACGTTCATTTTAGCAACGTATTTTTCAAGCGTAGCGTTATTATCAAAAAAACAAGGCGATTCGATAATAACCGATTTACCGTTCTTTTCAACAATAAAGACTTCGTCATTAATAAAATCATCCGTCCTGTATGCATGTAATTTAATGCCACCGAAATCGTAAACGTGCATTTCACCCTTTTCAAGACTAATAGCGTTAAAATTGTTTTTGTTCATATTAAACCTCCAAAGAATTAATTTATTTTAGTAATCTTATCGATTACACCCGAAGTATATCAAAAGAAAAAACCCAATACAAGAGAGTTACTAATCTATTATCAGGTAATAGATTAGTAACATGGTTTCATTTTTGAACTATTGACTTTTGACTAGCGCTTTGATATACTGGTCTTACTAATAAATAAGGAGTGACAGCTATGCTGACGAGAGAAGAATTACCCGAATGTCCCGTTGCTACAACCGTACAACTTATAGGAAACAAATGGAAATTGCTCATTATACGCAATTTGGTATATAATGAAAAACAACGCTTTACGGATTTTGCAAAATCAATCCCCGGCATAAGCAAAAAGGTCCTGACAGATAACCTTCGCTCTTTGGAAGAGGACGGTATCATTGACCGCGAAGCTTTTGCAGAAGTTCCACCACGCGTAGAATATTCTCTATCTTCGATTGGAAAATCACTAAAACCTATTCTCGACGCTATGTTGGATTGGGGAACTGATTATAAAAACAATCTTTAGCTATATTCATAAATACTTTTGTAAACACAAAAAAGCTCTTGGCTATTCTGTCCAAGAGCTTTCTGTTTTAGTTTTCAATATTAGAAATTCGTATCGATTACTTCAATTCAGCAAAGTACTTGATAGTTCTTACCATTTGGCTGGTGTAAGAATTCTCATTGTCATACCAAGATACGACTTGTACTTGAGTATTGCCGTCTTCCATAGGAGCAACCATAGTTTGAGTTGCGTCGAAGATAGAACCGAACTTGCTTCCGATGATGTCGCTGGAAACGATTTCGTCGGTGTTGTAAGCGAAAGACTCGGTAGAAGCCTTCTTCATAGCCTCGTTGATACCTTCCTTAGTAGCTTGACCCTTAACTACAGCTACCAAGATAGTAGTAGAACCGGTTGGGGTCGGAACTCTTTGAGCAGAACCGATGAGTTTGCCGTTGAGTTCAGGAATAACAAGACCGATAGCCTTTGCAGCGCCGGTGCTGTTAGGAACGATATTGCAAGCAGCTGCGCGACTTCTTCTCAAATCGCCCTTTCTTTGCGGTCCGTCGAGTGGCATTTGGTCACCGGTGTAAGCGTGAACAGTGGTCATGATACCCGACATGATAGGAGCATACTCGTTAAGAGCCTTAGCCATAGGAGCCAAGCAGTTGGTAGTACAGCTTGCGGCAGAAATGATATTGTCGCTTGCCTTCAAAGTCTTGTGGTTTACGTTGTAAACGATAGTAGGAAGGTCATTGCCTGCAGGAGCAGAAATAACAACCTTACGAGCGCCGGCGTCGATATGAGCTTGAGCCTTTGCCTTAGAGGTGTAGAATCCTGTACACTCGAGCACTACGTCTACGCCGAGTTTTCCCCAAGGAAGTTCGTTAGCCTTTGGCTTAGCGTAAATCGTAATTTTCTTGCCGTCTACTACGATGTAGCCTTCTTCCTTAACAGTGCCGTCCTCATTGAGAACTGCTTCGCAACTCTCAACGGTGTGAGCGTTTGCATAATTGCCTTGTGTTGAATCATACTTCAAGAGATGAGCAAGCATTTTTGGGCTTGTCAAGTCGTTGATTGCAACGACGTCATAGCCTTTTGCGCCGAACATTTGTCTGAACGCAAGACGACCGATACGACCGAAACCATTGATTGCAACTTTTACGTTTGCCATAATATATTGTTCCTCCAAAATAAATATCTTTTATTATTGCGCTATTACGCATTTACTATTCTAACAATAATTTACCGCATTTGCAAGTATTTTTTATAAAATTCCTTTATGCAAGCCAAATTTGACAAAATTCTAACAATATTACCTCTTTTACGCAACAAAAACGGACTTCCGCAATAGAAGTCCGTCTAAGTCTGTTTAATTTAGATTATGCGACAAGTCCTTGATATTCGCCTTCAACGTTTTCTCCGTCACCGCCGTTGTTACCTTCATCGGGATTAGTGATTTCACCGCCATTGTTGCCTTCATCAGGGTTAGTAATTTCACCGCCGTTACCGCCGTTGTTACCCTCATCCGGATTGGTATTTTCAACGTTGATTCCCAATATCATCTGAGCAAGCATTTCCTTAATTGCTTTTTTGGTGTCTTCGCTAGTTATTTCGTCGCCCGGTTCACCGCCTTCTTCACTGCCGTCTCCACCGCCTTCGGAACCGCCCATTTTCGCGAGAATCGTTTCAACGAGTTGCTGACCTACAGGAGTATCAATGATTGAGCAAACCAAGTAATATGCAGTACCTTTAATGCCGTAATTACCCAAAGTGCCATACGATTGTCCACCGATTTCCACCTCTACGTTCTTAGCTTTGTTGGAAAGTACTCCGTATCCGACGCCGAATATCAAGCCGAATATCAATACGATTAACAAACATATCACGATGTATGAGCGTATCCATGACGTTCTACTTCTATTGCCGACTCCAAAGAACCAGCATATTGCGCAGATGACGTTGAGGAATGGGATAGCAAGCAAGATAAACGTGCCGATCCAGTTACCCACTTTCATAGGATAATTTCTCAAATCGTTCTCGTCAAATTTAGCCTGCTTCTTTGCAAGTTTTTTCTGCTTTCCTCTCAAATTTGCCGTGTTTACCTTTTCCGCTTTCTTTTTGCCTTTTCCTTTAGCGTCGTTATTTGTTTGAGGCGCTACCGATTGCATAGCCGGTTGAGCGTTGTTAGCGCCGTAAGGGCTTCTGCCTGCCGATCCATAACCGCCTCCGTATGGAGCGCCATAACCGCTTGTGCCGTAACTACTGTACGATCCAGTAGGTTTGCCCGCATTGTTAGTGGGGGTATTTTTCTTATCTTTAGCCATTTTAACCTCTCTTAAAAGATTTTGCTTTTTCGTATCTAACATTGTACATCATAAAATAATGAAATGTCAATACCCTATAAATATTTCTTGTGCCAAAATATGGTAAATTTACCTAATTTTAGCGAATTTTATAACCTATGTATATTAAATACGACATTTTACTACATATTGTTTTACATAAATTTTACTTTACATTATAATAAAACCATCTTATCTAGGTCCGTGTCCGCCACCTCGAGGGCCTCCGCCACGGGGTCCGCCTATTGGACGAGGTCTGCCTAAAGGTCCGCGAGAACCTCCGCCTATTGGATGCATTCGCCCTATTGACGTATGATGTCCGATATGTATATGTATAGGACGGTGAGGTCCTATTATTCTTCCGCCAAAGGGATTGTGACACATTGGGTCTATGAAGTATCTGCCTCTGTGATAGTAGAGTTGACGCGTCAATCCGCCCGCAAGAGTTACGGCGACTAGCGTACCTACAACAGCGCCGACAACCGAGTCGGACGTATTTGTCTTTGCGTCGTTTGTTGCGCATACTCCTGCGCCACAAGATGAACAGTGAGTAGCGCCGGCTTTTAGACCGCTTCCGCAATATGGACAAAAGTTTGCCATTACCGATCTCTCCTTTGCTTATATTCTGCTATAATTATATCACGTAAACCTAAACTAAACAAGCCTCTATTTTAGATTATTCGGATTAAGTCCTTTAAGTTCGTCAAGTACGAAAATTCCGTCTTTGCGCACAAGTACGTCGTCAAAGTATATCTCGCCTCCGCCCATTTCTTTGGTCTGTACAAGTACCAAATCCCAGTGTATTGCCGAGTTATTGCCGTTGAAAGCGTCTTTGTAGCAAGCCCCCGGAGTAAAGTGAATCGATCCGCTAATCTTCTCGTCAAACAAAATATCTCCCATAGCCCTTGTGATATAAGGATTTACGCCAAGCGCAAATTCTCCCACGTATCTCGAGCCTTCGTCTGTGTCGAAAATCTTATTGATTTCCTCCGTCTTGTCCGATGTGGCCTCGATAATCTTACCGTCTTTGAACCTGAGCGTGATATTCTCAAATTTCATACCGTTGCTAGCAGATGGTACGTTGTAAGCTATGACGCCGTTGACACTGTCTTTGACGGGAGCCGTATACACTTCTCCGTCGGGGATATTTCTCCTGCCTGCGCACTTAACCGCGCCAATGCCTTTTATGGAAAAAGTTAAATCAGTGCCGTTGCCCACAATGCGAACCTTGTCGGTCTTATTCATGAGTTCGACAAGCGGTGTCATAGCTCTTTCCATTTTAGAATAATCGAGATTGCATACGTCAAAATATAAATCTTCAAACTGCTCGGTACTCATTGCCGACATTTGACTCATACCCTGCGTAGGATATCTCAATACGCACCACTTGGTATTGGCGACTCTTCTCTCGTGATGAACTGGATGCGAGTAATATATATTGTACATATCGCGCCTGTCTTTAGGTACGTCACTTAATTCGTATGCGTTTTCTCCGCCTCTTATGCCGATATATGCGTCCATTTTGTCCATTCTATAACAACTAAAATCGCTCATTCTATCTGCGCATTCTCTGTCAATGCCCATCATTAATTGGCGTTGCACTCTGTTGTCATACAGCTCGACAAAGGGATACGCTCCTACCTTGTATACTTCTTTAATCAATGCGTTGACAAGTTGATAATCCACGCCCGTAGCTTCAATCAGAATATTCTCGCCTTTCTTAAGTTCGCATGAAAAGTTTATCAAATTCTTTGCCAATGTATTTATTCTTTCATCTACTAGCATAATTGCCTCCAAAATCTTTCTTTATTGTATATTAATTATATCCCCGTATAGAGTATTTGTAAAACAAAATACTTAGCAAAATTAATAAAGTAAAAGCGGAAGAAAACTTCCGCTTTTACTATTACTTATTACCCTTCATTGCCCTTTGCTCTTTGAGCAAATCTTGATATCTCTCAATTTGGTCATATCTCAAGTCTACCATCTTCTTTGCAGTATCAAAGGCTTGAGCATCTGATACCAATACTTCCGTTTCCTTGACTTTGACCTTTGTTCCGTCGCCCGTCGCGTCGCGTCGCAAATCTTTCATATACTCGTCTTCCATTTTGAGTAGCGCTACAGTAGTATCTTTCTTTACCGTCAACTTCAAGAGCGGATTGGTCGTCGTCTGTCCGTAGACTACGAAGTACGTAGACTTCTTCTCTTTGCACTTGTATTTAGTCAACACATATTCTTTAAGTCCGTCAAAATACTTCTTCTGCTCTTTGGTGAGGAGCGCGTACGCTTCGTCAAGAGTAAGTCTTGGAGCTATTTCCTTTTTAGGCTTCGGCGGTGCTACTACAGGTACTTCTTTCTCGACAATCTTTTCTACTTCGACTATCTTCTCGACCTCTACGGGCACTTCTTTAATTACCTCAACAGGCACCTCTACTCTTACTTCTTTTTCGACGATTTTCTCAACAGGCACTTCCTTGACAACTTCTTTCTCAACTACTTTCTCCACTTCTACAGGTACTTCGACTACTTTCTCCACTATCTTCTCGATAGGAACTTCTTTCACTACTTCCTTTTCTACGACTTGCGGAGTATTGTCTTTTTCTAAGATCCTCTCTATTAGCGCTT
>JAIDUT010000041.1 GCA_029060065.1 Clostridia bacterium
TATTGTTGCCTAAGGCTAAATTATATGATATAATTTATTGTGTCATTTATATGCGATTACTTTCATAAAATTTGATATACGTTAAAGAGAAAATTGGAGCAACAATGATAAAGGCGCTGTTATTAAAACTTAAAGAATCGTTTATTTCGGTTTTGCCGATTGCGGTTATCGTGCTTATACTTTCGTTTACACCGCTTGCGCCTTTGAACGTAACAGAGCGAATTACTTTTGCAATTTGCGCCGTATTGCTTATATTGGGTATAGGACTTTTCAATTTGGGCGCAGACCTTGCCATGACGCCTATGGGCGGACACGTAGGTACCGGTCTTACCAAGTCAAAAAAGGTAGCGGTACTTATCTCCGTATGCTTTATAATGGGCTTGCTCATTACCATTGCAGAGCCTGACCTTTCCGTTCTTGCTTCGCAAGTCAGCGAGGTTATGAACAATATGGTACTCATCATTACCGTTGGCGTAGGCGTTGGAATCTTCCTTATTATTTCAATACTCAAAATAGTTTTTCATAAAAGCCTATCAATGCTTTTAATGTTTTTCTATATGATGCTGTTTGCAATTTGCGCAGTGCTCATAGAATGCGGAAAGAATAACTTCATTTCTATTTCCTTTGATTCGGGTGGCGTAACTACCGGACCTATTACAGTTCCATTTATAATGGCGCTTGGCTTTGGTATAGCTACTACCGTCGGAGGTAGAGACGCTAATGAAAACAGTTTTGGTCTTATTGCTTTATGTTCGATAGGTCCTATTATTGCGGTTATGATACTTGCGCTTTGCTCCAAAGGCGAAATATCTCAAGATACGTTAAACGACCTAGCCTCTTATGGAACTGTTGAAGAAAGTCTTAAGTCAATAGGTCACGCTCTTTTAAGCAATGTCAAAAACGTAGGCATAGCCTTAGCGCTAATTGTAGCGTTTTTCCTCGTACTGCAATTCACAGTACTTAAACTCCCCCGTCAAAAACTCGCGCAGATCGGTATAGGTATCGCCTATACTTTCGTGGGCTTGGTTATATTCCTAGTCGCAGTTGAAGTAGGCTTTATGCCTATCGGCTACAAACTCGGTACGGAGATAGCAAGCTACTCCAAAGCCATTCTTGCCGTATTCGGTTTCGTTATCGGTTTTGTTGTCGTATTGGCAGAGCCTGCGGTACACGTACTCAACAAGCAAGTCGAACAAGTTACCGGCGGTGGCGTCAAGAAAATTGAAATGATGCTTGCGCTATCCATAGCGGTAGGCATATCTATATGTCTTTCGATAATAAGACTGATTTTCCATTTCTCGCTGTTGTACTATTTGATACCGGGTTATCTTATTTCATTGGGACTGTCGTTCTTCGTTCCCAGAATTTACACAGCGATAGCATTCGACTCCGGTGGCGTTGCCAGCGGTCCATTGACTTCAAGTTTCATTTTGCCATTAGTTGTAGGCGCGTGCGTTGCCGTCAACGGCGGTCCGAATTCTATATTGACCGACGCTTTCGGCGTAGTTGCAATGGTAGCAATGACGCCTCTTATCACAATTCAGGCGCTTGGCTTCAAAGCCATTATGTCGGCGAAGGTCCGCAATAAGATAGCTATGAAGAGAATACTCTCCGCTGACGACGAGCAGATTATTTACTTTAAGTAGGAGGTTGAGATATGGGAGATAAAAACCGCGCTAAAGAGCACTCAAAAGATAGCAAAAAAGAAAATAAACAACACTCTTCCCAAAAGGCAAAGCCTTCCGCTACCGCGTCTAATACGGTCAAAACCAATAGGCTCAAACTTCTTGTGACTATAGTCGCCAGAAAAAAAGCCGAATATTATACCGACCTAATACAGTCCTTTGACGTAAATATGCAAATGGTCGTGCTTGCAGAAGGTACGGCTAACGCCAAAATGCTGAGTTTTCTCGGTTTGGCTGACAGTGAGAAGGCAGTAATTTTCGGTGTAATACAAGAAAACAAAATCCCGGATGCAATGAATACCTTAGAAGAGAAATTCCATACCATAAAGGATGGCAAAGGCGTCGCTTGCACAATACCTTTGACAAGTGTAATAGGAACGCTGATTTACGGCTTTTTAAGCAACAACAGGTTGACTGTTAAGGAGAGCAAATAATGAACAATTTTGAAATGATTTTATGCATAGTAGACGCGGGCTTTTCAGAACTCGTTATGGACGCGGCAAAGGAAGAAGGCGCCCGTGGCGGAACAGTAATCCATGCGCGCGGTACCGCGAATAAAGAGGCTGAGCAATTCTTCCACATTGCTATTCAGCCTGATAAAGATATTGTTATGATTTTGGTTCCTGCCGATATTAAGGACAACGTACTTCACGCAATTTACCGCAACGCAGGACTAAAAAGCGAGGGCAAAGGTATAGCCTTCTCTATCGCCGTAGACGAAGTCGTGGGCATCTCAGCGACTTCCGCCTCCCCTGCCGTCGCGCCTACTGAAAAAACCGAGAAGAAAGAAAAATCGGAAAAACCAAAAGAAGAAAAATAATTAAATTAAGAAAATATTTTATTGATTAACTTTCGGAAAAAATGATTATAAAACAGTTGCGCCGAATATCATAAACTTAAACAATGAAAATAGCCGATAGAGCAATATACTCTATCGACTTTTTTATGGTTGAAGCTAAAATGTATTACACTATAATTACAAGTTTTATTTATTATAACATTTTCGTACCAAAAATAGCAAGATTATCTAGTATATTAAATTAAGAAGTTGAACAACTTGTGATTTCTTACAAATCTTTTTCTGTTTTTGCCAATATAAAAACAAATCCGAATCACTCACTTGCAAAAAGTAAATAATTCGGATTATACTCTTTTGGTGCACCCAAAGAGACTCGAACTCCCAACCTTTCGGTCCGTAGCCGAACGCTCTATCCAATTGAGCTATGAGTGCATTAGTTGAGGTACATTTGACATTATAGTTAATTCAAAGTCATTTGTCAATCAAAATTAGGTAGGCTTATACAAAAACTTCTTTGACTTTTCTTTCAAAATTGTTATAATAAATTTATGGAACACGTCATAAGAGAAATGAAAACAAACGACTACTTTTTATTAGATGACTTTTTGTATAACGCGATATTTATTCCTAAAGGCATAAATCCGCCTCCCAAAAGTATAATACAACAGGAGGAATTACAAGTCTACGTCAAAGATTTTGGAAAGCTAAAAGACGACGTGGCATTAGTTGCGGAAACAAACGGTAAAATTATCGGCGCTGTATGGGCAAGAATTATGAACGATTACGGACATATTGATAACGATACTCCGTCGCTTGCTATTTCACTATACAAAGATTATAGAGGCTATGGCATAGGCACTGATTTAATGCAAAATATGCTTTCGCTACTTAAACGTCGCAGTTATAAACGCGTTTCGCTCGCTGTTCAAAAAGAAAATTACGCAGTTAAAATGTATAAGAACGTCGGATTTGCAATAGTTGATGAAAATCCGCAAGAATACATAATGGTACGCCGACTATAAAAATGCACAAATTCTCCCTCCCCGTCAAACGGGAAGGGAGTTTTTTTATATTCGCCTATACTAGCAACTTGCAAAACTAGATAATATATCCGTAAATATATCTTGATGCAACGTCTTTGTTGGATTTAAGCTCAATAACTATTTTATTACCTTTGCCGGTATTCTTACCGTGAACGATAATAGAAATCTCTTGAGCGTCATCGCCCAACAATGCTACGCGCGTCAATACGTCTGTCAAGTCGTTACCGGTCTGTCCCGGACGAGCGGTGAGAGTATTGTCTTTGGTGTATATTAGACCTTTTATTAGAGGATTACGGTATTTGCGAACTCCATTCTCTTCCTCTTCTACCATACCCATTCCGGCTTCATTATCGCCGTAAAGTATTCCTACGATTTCTTCAAGATTATTTGTTGAAGTCACTCCCGCAACTACCTTGTTATCTCTTCCGTCCCTAGAATAGCTTGCGCAATCAACGATGTTGTTACTTCCCTCGTTTCTACCTACGAATGCGCCTCTGTCGCTGTTGTCGTCTGCGTTACGAGCGCCACCCGTAGAATAACTGCTTTTTATACTAGCTCCGTTGCTATTAAAACCTACAAAACCGCCTGCGGTGCTTCCTGCTCCTTCGTTCGTCGAATAGCTGGACTCTATAGCGCCTTCATTATATCCTACGAAACCTCCAGCGTAAGCGTTGTTTCCGTTTGCCGTAACGGTAGCCGTTATATTATTGAGCGTAAACTCACCGCTATAAGAATTTGTAATACTACCGCTATTGATTGCTACGAAACCGCCTGCGTATATTCCGCTTAGTTGCTCTGCCGTAACTGATACAAAACTCTTGTCATTGTCATCAATAGCGCCTATTGCAAAGCTACCTTTAATCTCGCCCTTATTGTTGATAACAAATCCGGCTCCGCCGATAGTCGTAACTTGCTCTTTTGACAAACTCTTTCCGACAGTTGCGGTAACCTTGCCGTAAAAACCTACGAAAGACACAGTTGCGTTTTCTTTATTGTTGATCATTACGCCACCCACGTTTCTACCTTCGAGCGTAGCATATACCGAAGCGGTATCAATAGTTCCGTTGTTGTTAATAACCATACCTGCCACGTCGGCGCTTTCTGCCTTGAGAGAATCTATTTGAACTAGCACGTTGCTAATAGTACCGTTGTTATCTATAGCAATCGGAGCAACTTTGATAGCCTTAACTCCATCGCTTAATTTTTCCAAGTCGTATCCCGCAAAACTCATACCAACGTAGAACACGTTTCTAATTACGGCGTTACTGTCGATACTTGCAAACATAGAATATTGCAAAGTTTCTTGGTTATCGTTCTTCATAACGCCCTCTGCCGTCAACACTTTGTTGCCTATTACGATATTAGACACTGTATGGTTATTGCCGTCGATAATTCCTTTGAAATTGGCTATCTGCGCAATCTCATAGCCGTTGAAATCAACGTTATTTTCGATTGAGAACTCATCGGCTCTGTCGGGATGAATAAAAGCGTTTAAGATAATATAAGCATATTCTCCGGCATTAGTAACGATATATTTACCGTCTTTATATTCCGGAACCTTATAACTCATATACTGACCGCCTACCGTAACGCTTTGACTTGCAATATATTTATTAGAATCATTACGGTTTGCAGAAAGCGACACGTCATAAAGTTTTCCGTAAAACTCATCGTTGACAGTATACTTATTGTCCGGATCTGATAGATCTTTAATAAATACGTCGTCGAGCGTAAGTTCAAAGGTATGATACGTTATAGTCTTACCGTCGGAGCCATACTCTACATCTCTGGCGACTTTAAGGTCGCTCTCTCCGTCAACCGTATCCCAATAGTAACGCGGTTTTCCCGAATTGTCAAAAATTTGTTGTTTATACTGTCTGGTATCTTGGTTTACAAGTTGACCGTCGGCGTTGTGATATTCTTTTTTATCATAGACAAACTCGCTCTTGCTTGTATCGAAGATTATATCTACGTTATTTGCATTATGCGAATAATTTTTCCATATTACAGTGTTACCGTCTTTATCTTTGAGTGTATACTCTACGCTATTATAACGAACTATAGTGTTGCCATCCTCATCGCGATATACGAGAATATTAGTTCCGTCTTGATTAATTATACCGTTCTCTCCGTCAGCGTCGTACTTATAGAAATCGTATACTGACGCCTCGATAAACTTGAGATTATTGGATATTGTCTTAGATAAAGCCGTTGTCGTTAGGTCAGGAGCGCCGAAATTGAGAGTAAGTTCAGTAGCCTCAGAATCGGCTGATATCTTCCAAGTTAGCTTTGCCAAGCCGTCTTTACCGTAAGTCAAATGCATATCTTTGGCTTCAATAGGCGCAAGTTTGTTGATTACATAGTTCTCGTTTTCTTCACTGTAAGGACTGGTAAGATATACGTTGTCGTCGCCGTTTGCTCTTACCTTAAAGATATACTTACCGACTTCGTCGAAATTAAACTTCGTACGGTAAGCGTAACTCGTGCTTGACAATTCACCCGAATTACCTACGATATTACCGTCCTCGTCTAACATTATCAAAGTATAGGTAACCTTATAATCACCGCCTGCAGATACGGCTTTCCAAGAGATAGTCGTACCGGACATACTGCTAAATTCGGGGATTGCCAATACCGTCGAATTGTAATAAGACTTAATACTTGCGACAGAGGAAGAATATTCGATGTCGTCTGACGCAGGATTTGCAATTACGCTAATTATATATTCTCCGTATTCGCCGTAAAGTTCTTCATTGTCAAAATTGTAAGACAAAGTTTCACTAGTCAACTCGTCTTTTTTCCCCCCTTTGGCGTCCGTAACCTTGACAGTATAATTAACCGCTCTGTCGCTCGCGGTCCAAGTCGCCACTTTATCGGTTATAGTGATTATAGGCGTATCGAGAGCGTTACCCTTGCGATACGTTATAGACGAGCTTTTGTCGCTGGTTCCGTATTTTTCCCCGTCGCCGTATGCTCTCACAGCGATTGAAAAATTACCGTAACCCCTTACGATTAAACTTAAGTCGCAAGTCGTATTCTTGACGCTTTGCTCTTGCTCTTCTCCGTTAATGGAAATAAAATATTCTTTAGCGTTTTTTACCTCGTCCCAACTCAACACACTGCCGTTGAGCTCCAAATTCTTCGGCGTAGAGAGTTTTATCAATCCGTCTGCGTCTTTAGGTTGGCACGCGGTGGCAAACATAGCGACGCACACAACGAGCAATATACAGACGATTATTGTAATTTTATTTCTCATATTTACTCCTTTTAACCTTGGTTGTACTGATTTATTATAGCAAATACCTTACATAATATCAACTGTTTAAGTATTTTTTATATATAAATATTATGCGTTGATTAAATTACAATTATTTATACATAGGTACAAAACGACCTCCCCTTTGCATATTGCAATAAAAAAATTAAAAATACTCTTGAAATGCACGCAAAATTATGCTATATTATAAATACAGTGTGCTCAAAAAGTATATTGACTTATAAAATTTATCAGACAAAAGAGAGGGAATCATAATGAATTTTAGCAAAAATTTGAGAATTTTTAGAAAGCTCAAGAGAGTATCGCAGACTGTTCTTGCAGAGTTGCTCGGCGTATCTCAACGTACAATATCTCACTATGAGAACGGCACGTGTCAACCAAGTATCGAAGGGCTCTGCATACTTGCGGATTTCCTCGAGGTATCTCTTGACGAACTCGTAGGGCATACACCCATCAATAAAGGCGAATAATTTATCTAATATATTCAAAAATCTAATACGGCTGTAACGCCGTATTTTTTATTAAAAATTTATATAAATATATTGAAATCATTATTAATTTATGATATGATTATATTATTATTCAAAATACCACAGGAGTGAAAATTATGAAATATGCAGATTTAATTGCACAGATGACTTTGGAAGAAAAAGCAGGTCTTTGTTCAGGCAAAGACATGTGGCATACCAAAGAAGTCGAGAGATTGGGTATCCCCTCCGTTATGATGTGCGACGGACCTCACGGACTGAGAAAACAAGACTCAAGCGGTGTATCTACCAGTCTTAACGTATCGGTTGACGCTATATGCTTCCCCACCGCTTCGGCTACAGCTTCGTCTTGGGATAAGTCATTGCTTTATACACTTGGACAAGCGATAGGCGAAGAAGCAGTCGCAGAAAACGTAGCTATGGTTCTTGGACCGGGAACGAATATTAAAAGAAGTCCACTTTGCGGACGTAACTTTGAGTACTTCTCCGAAGACCCCTACCTTGCGGGTATGCTTTCGGCAAGTTTTATAAACGGTGTTCAAAGCAAGAACATCGGAACGTCAATTAAGCACTATTGCGCTAACAATCAAGAGACTTACCGTATGACAATCAACTCCGTCGTAGACGAGAGAACATTGAGAGAACTCTATCTCTTGCCTTTTGAAATTGCCGTAAAACAATCTCAACCTCGCTCAATAATGGCGTCTTACAATCTTATCAATGACACTTACGCTACGGAAAATAATTTCTTGCTCAACAAAGTATTGAGAAATGAATGGGGATTTGAAGGTCTAGTTGTCAGCGACTGGGGCGCTACCAATAAGCGTGTAGAAGGCATCAAATCCGGTCACGATCTCGAGATGCCTTCAAGCGGTGGTATGAATGATAAACTCATCGTCAAGGCTGTCAAAGACGGCTCTCTAGATGAAAGCGTATTAGACGAAGCTGTTGATAGAATCCTCGACCTCGTAATGAGATCTAAGGAAAATCCGACAGACGCTACATATGATAAAGAGCAACATTATCAAATTGCAAAGAATATCGCAAAAGAGTGCGCAATCTTGCTTAAAAACGACGGTTCATTGCCACTCAAGTCACAAAAAGTATTGCTCGTCGGCGAACTTGCTATTCAGCCTAGATTCCAAGGCGCAGGCTCTTCTTTCGTCAACTGCACAAAGATTACCAGCATAGAACAAAGTTTGCGCGACGCAGGCGTAGAATATGAATTTACCAGCGGTTACGACCTTTCTGACGAATCTGTCAAAAAGAACGCTAAGCTCCGCAAGAACGCCGTAGAACTTGCAAAGAATTATGACACTGTACTTGTAGTAGCAGGATTGCCTGATAAGTACGAAGCAGAAGGCTTTGACAGAAAGCATATCAATATGCCGGAAAGTCACAACTTATTGATTGACGAACTTGCTCAAGTAAATAAGAACGTCAACGTAGTACTCACTATGGGCGCAAGCGTTGAGATGCCTTGGATCGACAAAGTACGCAGTGTTCTTTGTATGTATCTCGGCGGTCAGTCTTCAGGCGACGCATGCGTAGACCTCTTGCTCGGTAAGGCTAACCCATGCGGAAAGTTGGCAGAAACATTTGCGCTTAAACTCGAAGACGTTCCTTCAACTCAGAACTTCCCCGGTGCAAGATTCAGCGTAGAATACAGAGAAGGTCTTTACGTGGGATACAGATATTTCAATACGGCAAACGTACCGGTACTCTTCCCATTCGGTCACGGACTTTCTTATACCAACTATGAATATTCAAATATCACATTATCATCCAAGAACATAACCGACAAAGAAACTTTGACGGTAACAGTAGACGTACAAAACGTAGGCGACGTTGAAGGTAAAGAAATCGTACAGCTTTACGTAGGCGACGTTGAGTCAAGCGTATACACTCCCGCTCAACAGCTCAAGGGCTTTGAAAAGGTATCTCTAGAACCCGGCGAAAAGAAGACCGTTACGTTCTCTCTTGACAAGCGCAGTTTTGCATTCTACAACGCAAACGCAAGCGATTGGCAAGTTGAAAGCGGTGACTTCAAGATTATGATCGGCGCGTCAAGCAGAGATATTCGTCTTGAAGATACAGTAACGGTAACTTCTACCGATACTGCTGAAATTACCCCGACTCCTGAAGGCACATGGTACTCCTCCCCTAGCGCAAGCAAGGAAATTACCAAAGAAGAATTCGTAGCGATGTCAGGTCTTGATATTAAAGAAGATTACCGCAAAATGGCTAAGAAAGGCGAATTCACTGAGGATGATTCCTTTGAAGATATGGCGCATACAAGCGGACTCGCAAGATTTGCGCTTAAGATAGCAAAGCCTGCAATCAGAATGAGCATGAAAGCCAAAAAGGATGACCCGAACTACCTCATGATTTACGAAGTAATGAAGACTTCCCCAATGAGAGCTTTGGCATTCTCCTCGCAAGGTATGTTCAATATGAAGATGGTTGACGGCGTAGTTACCATTATGAACGGCAAGTTCTTTAAGGGCGTAGGTATGGTCCTCAAGAACATAGGTGGCGACGAAGAAGATAAAGCCAAGAAAAAAGCTGAAAAGGCTAAAGCTAAAGAAGACGCTAAGAAAGCAAAAAAGGCTAAGTAAGCCGAATTATTAGTTAAAGTTAAAAGACGGCAAGAATAACTTGCCGTCCTTTTTTATGTAACAAAATTACTAAGTAAAGCATAATATAAAACGGCAGAAAAAGTACGTAAAACAATTTTTTGAAAAATTGAGAAAAAACTCTTGACAAATACGTTAATTTACATTAATATAAATATGCTTATTGTGCAAATGCCCTTATAGCTCAGTCGGTAGAGCATGCGGCTGTTAACCGCAGTGTCATAGGTTCGAGTCCTATTGAGGGCGCCAAAAAAGACAAATCTAATTCAGATTTGTCTTTTTTACTTCTTCCCTTTTACTTCTTCACTCTTACCTATTCACTCTTACCTATTCACTCTTACAATTACTTCTCTTCGTAATTATCATTTACATTTATCTGTCTATTTTTAGTATTTTTAGGATTTCTTGCGATGGTTTATTATTAAAACGATTATATTTATTAAGTAAAACGACAGTTTGCTTGCATTTATCAAATAAAACTTACTTAAAATATTTCTTGCTTTATCAAAATAGGTATGCTATAATTATATCGTATTGAATTTATGTATTATTTGTGAAATTTTATGTAATATTTGGATACAAGAAAAAAAGAGTATATGTGGAGGGAAAATGTCAAAACGCAAATCTAGGCAGACAGATGAAAATATAATCACTGTTGACAACCTCGATTCGACGAAAACTCACATCTCCAAACACGAACTTTTCTCTTACGTGCTGGGAACAGGCTTTTACAGCATGTTTATCGGCATGATCACTAATTACAAAAGTGATTACATAAACAATATTATTAAACTCAACGAAACTAATCAACAAATTCTCAATGTAATAGTTGCGCTAGTCGGCTTTGCGGTTGGCTTTGGCATAATGACCTTTATCGACAACTTCCACGGCAAAAGAGGCAAATTCCGTCCTATAGCTTTGATATCGGCAATACCTATGGGGTTATTCGGCTTTTTGATGTTCTATACGCCTTTCTCCAATGCCAATACTCTGCTTGCAATGTTCTATCTTGTGGCAGTCAACGTAATTTATAACGGGCTTGTAACATTGACTGCTACAGCCAATTCTGTTGCGATAGTAATGACTCCCAACGAAAGGGAACGCAACTCTTTGCTTTCGACCAACGGATTTTTTAGTTCTATCATGAGTTCTGCCCCGCTCGTAATAATATTAATATTTGGTTTCTTTCAATATAAATACGACAAAGACGGCAACGTGACAAGCGGATATTATTCTAAAAATACAATGTATATTATCGCCTTGGCATTATGCGCAGTACTCTACGTAGCTTTTATGGCAAACGCAATGCTTAAAGTAAAAGAGCGCGTACCCTACAATAACAAAAAAAGCTCTCCACTTGACGGCTTATCCCACGTGGTAAAAAACAAGAATTTTTGGTTTTTGACGCTCGCTAACGCAATCAGAGAAGTACGACTTCTCGGTATGGGCTTCGGTATATTCGTAGCAGGCGCTCTACTCGGCGATACCTCTAAGTACATTCTTATAGGACTCCCTACCGGAATAGGTACGGTAATAAGTATGCTTATCGTCAAAAAACTCATTAAAAAAATGGACCCTATCAAGGTCTATACAATATTCGGCGTTTACTCGTTACTTGCCAACACGCTGGCATTCTTTATTGCATATATATACTTTAAGCAAGGCGGTATAGGCTGGCAAATAGCGTTTATAGCAAGTCTTTTCCTTATAGGCTTGCAATTTGGATCTTCTAATCTTTTGCCTAATATCTTTAATGCAGACGTACTCAACGAAATCGAATTGCAAAGCGGTGGCAAACGCTTAGAAGGCACCGTAACCTTTTCTGCGACTATAGTCACTACGATTATGACTGTCATCACAGGTATATTTACGCCGACTATTCTTCTTAAGGTCTGCAAATACCAACAAGGTACAGATATTCAAAGTCAATCCACTAAAATAAAACTGGTATTCTTCTATACGATTTTTGTCGGTCTGTGCTTCGTTTTATCTCTATTACCGATGCTGGGATATCGACTTACTACCAAGAAGAGGGACGCTATTAACAAGCAACTTGAAACTTTGCGCGCTCAACGCCTGCAAAACTTGACGGAAAACGACGAAGACGCAACTTCTCAAACTCCTGACGCTATGCCCGATATCCAAGTAGCTACGCCGGAAATCAGCGACAACTCTATAGAAAAAGGCGGAGATATAACTACGCAAGCAATGAACGACGCCTACGCGCAGGAATATGCTGAAAAAGAAGAAGATTCATCGCCTCCTAAGGAAGAGCAATAATTTCGTTATACAAAAAGATACTATTCAAATACGAATAGTATCTTGTAATTTATATTGTTAATTTAATCTCATAACTCATAAACCAACGCTTCGTACTCTCTCAACTTCATACTAAGCAAAGCTTCGGAGGCGTCTGCATAATTTGAAAGCGCCAGCTTACTTATGTCAAAATTCAAGTCTTTGGGAAGTTTGAAGTTTACTTGTTTGTTTTTGAAATTGACGATTACAAAAAGTTTTTTGCCCTCATACTCTCTAATATAGGCAAATATATATTTACTCTTTGGATAAACCAACTTGAAGTCACCGTTTATAATAACGTCATTGCCCTTGCGGTAAGCAAGCGCTTTACGATAGAAATTAAGCAAACTTTCTTCTCTGCTCTCGCTGTCTTCTACGTTTATATCCTTGTAATTTGGATTTATCTTCATCCAAGGCTCGGCTGTCGAAAATCCTGCGTTATCGCCTGCCGTCCATTGCATTGGCGTACGCGCATGGTCTCTCGCCCTTTTGAGCAATACTTTTCGCGCATAGGGCAAAAGAAGCGGACAAACTTTTTTTATCATTTTCAAAGCATTGACGGACATTATGTCCTTATAGTCTTCTTGCTTAAAGGCGCAATTCGTCATTCCAATCTCTTGACCTTGATATATATATGGCGTAGCTCTCATAAAAAGTATCGACGTGGCAAGCGCCATACCTGCGAGTTCTCGCTTATCCCCGTAATCTCCCGAAAATCTCGGCAAACTGCGAGGTTGATCGTGATTTTCAAGGAATATCGTGGGCTGACACGTCTTAGGAAGTTGTTGCCACCTATCTAGTATTTTCTTGTACTTGACAAGATTAAATTTCGCGGGTATTACTTGCATTTTGAAATCTACGCCCATATGGTCAAAACTAAAAACCGTATCCAGCTCGCCTACGCTCTCATCGATAGCGTCATAAGCGTTGTCGGGAGTTATTCCGATTGATTCGCCCACAGTCATGCTGTCATAGCGCGAAAAACTTCGCTCATTGAGTTCGTGGATATACTTATGGTAATTTGGACCTACGATATAATTTTCATCTCCTATGAGCGGAAATTTCAACCTACCGTTGGGCAAACCATCCTTTTTTGATATATATGTGATAACGTCGCATCTAAAGCCGTCTACGCCTAAATCAAACCAATAGTTGCATATATCTGCGACTTCTTGGCGTACCTTAGGATTTTCCCAATTAAGGTCAGGTTGCTTTTTAGAAAACAAATGCAGATACCATTCACCGCTCTTCTCGTCATATTCCCAAGCCGGTCCTACGAAATTGGACGTCCAGTTGTTGGGCGGTTTCTTACCGTTCTTTCCTCTGCCTTTACGCCAGATATAGTAATCTCTATACTCGCTGTCTTTATTGCGACTTTCCACAAACCATGCATGTTCGTCCGAAGTATGATTGACGACCAAGTCCATTATCAGCCTAATTCCTCGGCTGTGCATTCCCTCAATCATCTCTTTCCAGTCGTCTAACGTGCCGAACTCGTCCATTATATCTCTATAATCGCTTATGTCATAGCCGTTGTCATCGTTGGGAGATTTGTATACAGGCGATAACCATACCGCATCTACGCCCAGACTTTTTATATAGTCAAGTTTGGATATTATACCCCGAATGTCGCCTATACCGTCGCCGTTGCCGTCGCAAAAACTACGCGGGTAAATTTGATAAATTACCGCGTCTTTATACCACCTTGTTTTCATTAGATTCCCCCTCGACTTTATATTTTGTACTGGAAAAAGTCAATAGATAGACTTCTTTCGCTTTTGCCTTTTTTAGCATTTTCGCAATCTCGCTCGCAGTGCTACCGGTCGTCATAACGTCGTCTACTATAAGAATAATTTTATCTCTTACCTTTTCCGCATATTTGACCTCAAATGCGCCGATAGTATTTTCCTCTCGCTCTGCTCCGCTCAACCTTGCCTGCTCTTTGGTATCCTTGATTTTCACTACAATACTCTCGTCAGCCGTTAAGTCTACTGCTTTTGCGAACGCCTTTGCAATATCCCAAGATTGATTATATCCTCTGGCGGACTTCTTTTTCTTAGTAAGAGGAACAGGTATCACTACGTCAATATTAACTCCGTCAAAAGTGCTTTGATATTTCTCAACAAGAAAATTGGCAATATACTTGGCAAAATACTTCTTACCGCCGAACTTAATTCCTCTGACTATTTCTTTCGCTACGTCGTCATAGACTACGCAAGAGCGGGCGAAATCGAATTCTCGCTTATGCTCTTGACACGTCATGCAGTAGTCGGCTTCGTTGACTTGCAATCTTCCGCATTTCTTGCACACCCTGCTTTGAATAAAAGTCAACTTGGATTTACACTGCTCGCAAAGTCCGTACTTAGACGGTTCTCTCAACTCTGCGTCGCAAGCTATACAGTTATACTTATCTACGAATATTTCCGCCAATAGATTATATATAAATTCTTTTATGTTTATCTTTCGCATACTTTAATTAGTTTTTTATAGTATTGTCAAGCTATCAAATTATGTTCGTAATAGTCGTCATTACGCTTTCTTTTTTCCGATATATCCTTTACTGCTTGCAATATTAACGCTACTAAACATAATCCACTAATGACAAAACATATTATCGGAAAGACGTTCTGGCTTTTTACAAAGACGCACTGCGACGGATTATAAGGGTTGTAAGCTATTTCTATCTCTTTGCCGATTGCTTTCGGCACGTTCGTCCATACGTCATTTGACGCTTTGTAAGCAACTCCGTCAACTATATACTCAACTACTTCGCAATACATCATTTCATAATCGTCATAGTCGAACCTTTCTCTATAGTCTATAACTACGGCTTTAGTTTTTACGTAGCCCTGTGTTTTGTTATTATTATGTACAACCAAAGCTATACCCGCTACCGCAAGCCCCACAATAAGGACAGCTAAAAATGCGTATATTACAATTTTGTTTTTGATTACCATAAATATTTACTCCTTATATTTATATTATCATTTATTTGTCGAGTTTGCAATATACTCTTTTCTCAAATCTTTCGTTTATAAAAAATTTATTTCAAAAAAGTATTGACAAATCAAAAAACGGAGAATATAATAATATTGAACATTTGAATAATCGTTCAAATGTAACCAGTAACAGCCCAATGGACTGAAATTGGGCGCCGAGGAAATATGAACGAACAAAAAGATAATACAACTTCAATCAGAGAACAACTGCCAAGCATGGATACTACGTATGCTCTAGCAGAACTATTCAAAGCCCTAGGCGACCCGACCAGAGCAAAGATTTTGAGTTGTCTGCAAATCCGCGACTTGTGCGTAGGTGAAATTGCCGATATTCTCGATATGAGCGTATCTGCCGTATCTCATCAACTGCGAGTGCTTCGCAATATCAAACTCGTCAAGGGCGTCAAAGAGGGCAAAGAAGTCAAATATTCTTTGGACGACGACCACGTGACACAGATAATGCAATGCGGTCTTTCCCACGTCAATGAATAAAAAATATTATGGAGGTATATTTATGAAAAAGATTTTTAAGCTAGAGGACTTAGATTGCGCAAACTGCGCGGCTAAGATGGAGCGCAACATTGCAAAGATTGACGGCGTAAGTCAAATCAACGTTAACTTTTTAACGCAGAAAATGACGATTGAAGCCGACGATTCTCGTTTTGAAGAGATTATGGACGAAGTCGTAAAAGTTTGCAAAAAAGTTGAGCCTGACACAAGAATTATTCGCTAATTAATAAATGGGAGCATATTTCAATATTATGCTCCCCAGCTATGCAAAAGGGATTTCCCGTTTTTTTATAGCGATTAATTGAATAGTTGTTCAAAAGTACAATTATAAACTATCTAAAAAATATAAAACTAACAAGGAAATATAAATGAAGAATTTGAACTTGAGTCGAAAACAAAAAAAGGAGCTTACGAGAATATTGATAGCGCTTGTGGCTTTTGTAATAGTAATTATCTTAGACAAGATAGTTGACCTTGCAAGCGTCACCAACAGCAAAGTCGGGTGGATACTCCCCTTTTCCCTATACTTTGCAATCTATATCGTAATTGGCTACGACGTGCTTTTCAAAGCAATTCGCAATATCTCTCACGGTCAAGTATTGGATGAAAACTTCTTGATGGGAGTAGCGACTATCGGCGCTTTTGCGCTTGGCATATATACAGGCGCTTCGGGCAAAGACGTAGAGGGATTTGACGAAGCCTGCGCCGTATTGCTATTCTATCAAGTGGGAGAATTTTTCCAAGGTTATGCTACGGGCAAATCTCGCAAATCCATCTCCTCGCTTATGGACATACGCCCCGATTACGCCAACGTAATGCGTGGCGAAACAGTAGAACAGGTCGATCCCGAAGAAGTTGCTATCGGTGAAATTATAATAATCAATGCCGGAGAAAAAGTACCTCTCGACGGCGTTATAGTCAAAGGGTCTACGACCTTGGATACCAAGGCGTTGACGGGCGAATCTCTGCCTCGCGAAGTTCGCGTCAACGAAGAAGTTATAAGCGGATGCGTCAACATGACGTCGCAAATTCACGTAAGAGTGACAAAAGTCTTTTACGATTCCACTGTTTCTAAAATTCTGGAACTTGTTGAAAATGCTTCCTCTCGCAAATCAAAGGCTGAGAATTTCATTACCAAGTTTGCCAAATACTATACGCCGATTGTAGTATGCATGGCATTGGCACTCGCAATTATCCCGGGAATAATCACTCGCGATTGGTATAGTTGGGTATACAGAGCTTTGAGCTTTTTAGTTGTGTCCTGTCCTTGCGCTCTAGTTGTATCCATACCTCTGTCTTTCTTTGCCGGCATAGGCTCTGCGTCTAGACACGGAATACTCGTCAAGGGTTCAAATTATTTAGAACTTCTTAACAAAGCCAATACTTTCGTATTCGACAAGACAGGCACGTTGACAAAGGGCAATTTTGCAGTCACGGCTATATCTCCCGAGGAAAGTAAAGACGAAGTCTTACGTCTTGCAAGTATCGCAGAACAAGGCTCCTCTCACCCAATCGCCAAATCTATTATTGCTTGCTATGGCAAAGACGTGCAAAACGAATACACTCAGACTAACGTAGCAGGTCAAGGCATAATTGCGACAAAGGATGGCGACGTAATATATTGCGGTAATGAAAAGCTGATGATAGAAAACAATATACCCTATATACCGCAAGACGGTATAGGCACCGTAGTGTACGTTGCTCACGGCGATAAGTTTGTCGGCTCTTTGCTCATAAGCGACGAGATAAAACCCGAAGCAAAATCAGTCATATCTAAACTAAATGCAATGAATTGCAATACGGTAATGCTGACAGGCGACAACGAAAATATTGCCAAAAGCGTAGCTCAAGAGCTTGGCTTGACAAGCTACAAAGCGTCTTTGCTACCGCAAAATAAAGTAGAAAACGTAGAAAAAATGCTCGCCGATAAAAAGAAAGGCGACGTCCTCTGCTTCGTCGGCGACGGCATAAACGACGCGCCCGTTCTAATGCGCTCCGATATAGGTATCGCAATGGGCGGTGTAGGTAGCGACGCCGCAATAGAAGCGTCCGACGTAGTTCTCATGCAGGACGACCTAAGCGGTATTGCCACCGCAAAACGCATAGCAAAAAAGACAATGGCTGTCGTAATGCAAAATATCGTCGTATCACTTGCTGTCAAAGCATTGATAATGCTTCTCTCCGCCCTTGGCATAACGGGCATGTGGCTAGCCGTAATAGGCGACGTCGGCGTAGCTATAGTGGCAATTCTCAACGCTATGAGAGTAAATAGAAATTACGACGGCAAAAAAAACTAAACAGTTAAATAGAAACTCGAAAAAGAGTTAAGTTTAGAGTAAAAAATAAGAACTTCAAATGAAGTTCTTATTTTTTGGTACCGGTGATCGGATTTGAACCAATGACCTGTCGGGTATGAACCGACCGCTATAGACCAACTAAGCTACACCGGCGATAATGGTTGCGGGTGAAGGATTCGAACCAACGACCTTCGGGTTATGAGCCCGACGAGCTACCACTGCTCCAACCCGCGATATTAAAAACGTCTAGTCAATGCTTTACAATAATAAATGAAAAAAAGACTTTTGTCAAGAGTTTTTTAGAAATTTGTGAAAATTCTTTATTAATGCGCTATTACAATATTTATTTCAAAATACATATTTCAAATTAATCAAATTTCAATCTTTGATTTTTAATTTTAAGTATCCCTCTTGATTATCGCTTTCCCTAACTATGAGAGAATTACGTCCAAGCATACTCATAATTGCCGACAAAAGTTTCCCTCCGCCCACAATAACGTCCGCTCTCTTCGGCTCTAACCCCGCCAAAAGCAATCTCTCTTGCGTGTCCATAGCGTGTATTTGCGCAGTCAACTCATCGACGACTTCTTTTGTCAAGACGTATCCGTCTACAACATGCGGATTATAGATTTTCATCTTTTCTTTTATTGCGACGAAAGTCGTAGCCGTACCGCCTATTGCAAGCAAATTATCGAACTTTGGCAATTTTCCGTACTCGCGTATCATACTTGCCACGTACTCGTCGATAGCCTCCAAATTCTCTTTACAATTATCGTATATACGTACCAACCCTATTGGCAAACTCTTAGCGTACGACAAAGAGTTGTTATCACCCACTGCAAGCTCTGCGCTACCTCCGCCTATGTCCAAAACACAACATATTCCGTCAGTATATGCGCCTTCAAAACCCAACCTAGCTTCGTCTTGACTTGCAATCACATCGATATAAATACCTTTGTCACTCAACATCTTGATAAACTCGTCTTTATTGCTAGCGCTTCTCACGGCTTCAGTAGCAAATACGAAAATATCATCGCACTTCTCGGCTTTTGCTTCCTCGACGTATTCCTCAATAGCTATCGCCGTCGCAAGCATTCTATCTTGGTTCAACCTACCGCTTAAAGCAAGTCCCGTCGCGAGGCGAGTTGTATTTATCTTTTTGTATAACGTTCTCAACTCCTCGCTTATCATAAGTCTTACGGAATTGGAGCCTACGTCAATTACTGCATACTTCATACTTATCTCTACGGTCTAAATTTTTTAATAAAACTTTGCAAATGAGTTTTATGTTTGCACAACTTTTCTTTACAGTTGGCGCACGAAAGCGCTTGGTTAGTGTTCCTACAAAATCTTTCAGGATACTTGCGATATAAAATCTCCCATACCACCACTAGCGCCAAAGCTAAAACAAATATTGAAATACAAAACGCATTTTTTATAAACACGATCGGCGTAAACATCATTGGATAGTCCCAGTTGTATATACGACAAGAAACGCAACATCGATTTTGCATAAACAATACTTGGAATGGACAAAAGAAAAGTATACACACCATATCTCCCACCGAATAAAGCAAACTGAGTATTATCAATACTCCGCCGTCGATTACCTTAGTAAAGTATAACGTAACGAATACCGCATTGAGCGCTATCCAAGCCACCGTTACGGCGAACGTTCTCCACCCCGATTGTTTAATTGGCTTTTCTGTCGGCTCTTTAGGTACGTAGTTGCGCTTAAACTGTTTTTGACAACCTATGCTTTCCAATCTCGACGGGAAAAACCGTGATATCGTTTCAATTACGAAAACAATCCATATTAGTAATAAAATCACCGCTAATTTTTTATTTGACCTTAGTTCGTCAAGCAAGGGGTCGACTTGGACGTTCTCAACTTTCTTTACGACATAATAAATAAAGACTGCCAAGCACAAAAGCAATCGCCCTACGAATTTTATATAGTGATAAGCTGTTATCTTTGAAATTTTCAAGCGCTTCATTTTATCCTTTCAAGTACAGCAAACAATCATCGCTTGCAAGATATATTATACAAAAACTTAAATTAAAAGGCAAGTAATTATATATTTAAGATATACAAAGATATTCGCTACTTACGCGCGCTAAAAAATGGACGGAAAAACCGTCCATCCCCATTCTTTTTACGACTTATTTTGCATTCTGTCATAAAATTCTTTCAATCCTTTTTCCACAAATGGCTTTTGATATGGCGCCAAATAGTTAATAAGTCCTAATAGCTCACCTACATGCGTCATCTCTTCATTCCTTATATTTTCCCAAGTAATTTTAGCCAACTCGTTTTCCGTTTTATGTAAGTGATCGTCATATTGTATTATAGCTTCTAATTCACCAATTAAATCTTTTCTCGCATTTTGCAACGTTTCGAAGTCGTTAACGTTATCCGGATTTACCATTCTTCTGATTTGATTGTTATACATAGGATAATTTTGATTGTTAAAGTTATACATAGTTACCTCCCGTTAGAATATATTCTTATTAAAAAAAATGTGTGCTTTATTAGTTGATAATGATTTACAACAATATACGATACCAACTATTGTCTTTTCAAAATACTTGCATATTTATTAGACTAACGATATAATAGTGAGTAGAAAATAGGCAAGCAAAAATATTAAACATCGGAGGTCAAACTGTGAATAAAAAATTTTTGATACTTTTAATAACGTTGACTATGATATGCGCTCTTTTGTTAGCAGTAGGTTGCGATAATAATAACGACGGAGAAACTTCGAGCGGAAACAATTCCCTGTCTAGTGGAAGTCAAGACAACGAGTTGAATAGCGGAAATCAAGATTCAAACGGATTTTTATTCAAATTAAATTCAGATAACGCTTCTTATACCGTAAAAGGTTTGGATACAGATAATAATAGTACTCAAATCGTCATCCCTTCCACTTATCAAGGCAAACCGGTTACAAACATTGACAATTATGCTTTTAGAAATTGTAGCAATATGATTAGTATTTCAATATCTCCCAACATATTAAGTATCGGCTCATTCGCATTTGACGGATGCACCGCTTTGAAAGGCGTATACATCACAGATATGTCAAGTTGGTGCAAAATTAATTTCAAAGGTAGTTTATCAAACCCGTTGGAATATGCTCGCAAGTTGTATCTCAACGGCGAATTGGTCAGCAACTTGGTTATACCGGCTGATATAACAAGCATTGATTATTATGCTTTTTATAATTGCGAGGACTTGACAAGCATAACGGTGGAACCAAACAATTCCGTTTATAAGAGCCAAGATAATTGTTTAATCGAAAAACAAAACGATAGATTGGTTTTGGGGTGCAAAAACAGCATTATACCCGATTACGTGAAAAGTATAGGCTCATCTGCTTTCGAGGGATGCAAAGGATTGACAAGTATCGAAATTCCTACCGGAGTAGATTTTATCGGTTTTTACGCATTTGCTAATTGCGCTGATTTGACAAGCATAGTTATTCCGTCGGGAGTGGAAATCTTATGCGACGGCGTTTTCAAAAATTGTAGCAGTCTGGAAAGTATCGAAATTCCTTCCAGCGTAATGGAAATCGGCATGTCAGCATTCTCAGGTTGTAGAAATCTGAAAAATATTGAACTACCTCATGGAATTACCGATATTGGTCAAGGCGCTTTTAATTCTTGCGTCAATTTGACAAAGATAATCATACCGACAGGCGTAGTAAAAATCGGAACGTTAGCTTTTGTGAACTGCCCCAATCTTACGATTTATTGCGAGCTATCCGCTCCATTAAGCGGGTGGGAGAAAACATGGAATGGTAATTGCCCTATCGTATGGGAATATATTGTCGATTAACTACTTCGATAGTATCGGGAATTTGGCGAACAAGTCGCCAAGATTTCGCTTCGCTCAATGCGAACCGCTCAGTCTTTATCTTACACCCATTTACTGCTCTATCACAAGTTATTGATATTCAAGTAAGTTACGATTTCCGTGGAGTTCGACATAAGAAAACAACCGACATTGTGTCGGTTGTTTTCTATGGTGACTCCATCGGGAATCGAACCCGAGTTACCGCCGTGAAAGGGCGATGTCTTGACCGCTTGACCATGGAGCCATATTTAATTTACGCTAATACAATATAATATAAATCAAAAATATTGTCAACGGATTTTTTGAAATTATCAAA
>JAIDUT010000042.1 GCA_029060065.1 Clostridia bacterium
ACAAAGTACGTAGACTTCTTCTCTTTGCACTTGTATTTAGTCAACACATATTCTTTAAGTCCGTCAAAGTACTTCTTTTGCTCTTTAGTAAGTAAAGCGTAAGCTTCGTCAAGAGTAAGTCTTGGAGCTACTTCTTTCTTAGGTTTCGGCTCTGCTTTTACAGGTACTTCTACCTTGACTTCTTTTACTACCTCTTTCTCGACAATCTTCTCTACCTCTACAGGCACCTCTACGATTTTCTCAACCGGTACTTCTACTTTAACTTCTTTCTCTACTATTTTTTCTACAGGTACTTCGACTACTTTTTCCACTATCTTCTCGACAGGGACTTCTTTCTCAATTATCTGAGGTTGTGATTGATTAGCCGATAGTTCCAAGATTTTTTCCATGAGCTGTTCTTGGTTGTGCATCATTTGCTTAAGAACTTCGTCATTAGCAGTAGAAGATGCGACCTCTCGCTCGACAACTCGCTCGGTATTCTTCTGTTCGGAAAGTTGTTGCATCAACTTTTCATTTTGCTCTATAAGTTTTTCTACAAGTCCGTCATTAGTCGAAGCTTGTTGCGGAAGCATTTGTTGTACGCCCGGGAGCATCGCCGTCATTGTTTCTGACACTATTCCGCGTATCTCTTCTGCGCCAAGTCCATAACCGCCCATGTATGCGCCTTGCGGTCCGCCCTGTCCGTTACCTGCGTTTCCGCCCATCATGCCCATAAGCATCATACGCATATTCTCTTTTTCTTCTTCTTTCTTATTACGCTCGTATTCCTCTCTCAAACCCTCGGCATATATTAATGACTTGTTGAACTTGCTCTTTGCTATCAGCATAAATACAAAGCTCAATACCGCTAGTCCTATCAATACGCATGCTATTACTGTCCAGCTTGCTGACGCAAGTCCTAAAGCAGTCCAAGCGTAGTACGTCTTGTACCTACTCTCCGCCATCTTCTTGTTTTGCTTGCTCTTAGATAGATAACTTGCGCCTTTGCCTGCAAATATTACTATCAACAAGATACATATTGGACTTACTATCAACTGCCAGTGCAAGAATTCTTTGAACTGTTTTAGCAACTCGTCTAGCGTTCCGCTTCCGCCCGTCGGATTATCTCCGCTCGGCGGTGTTACAGGTTCTTCGCCCTCTGCAGGCGGTTCGTCCCCTAATTCCTCTACTATCTTAAACTTGCATATCGCTCCGCTTCGGATAAAGTATCTGTCGCTATCCTTTACCGTTACTTTTATAGTGTACGTTGCTATCTCTGTCTTTTCTACGTAGTTATCAAAGGTAAGTATCTGTTTTACGCTTGCGTTGTCCAATACGTTGCCGTTTCTGTCCTTTACTACGTATGTCGGGATATGCTTCTTGCCGTCATGCAGGAACTCTGTGTCGCTCCACTCTATCGTCAAGACTTCCATACCTGATTGAGGTACTACTACGAAGTACCACTCGTTGCTTGCTCCGTCGAATTGGTAGTTCTTATACAAATCACTGCTTGCGTTTATGCTTGCCACTATCTTGTATGAACCTACTTCGCTAACTTCGCTTTCGCTCAGTGGGTTACCCTCTTCGTCATATATCTTGTACGTAAAGTCTGTAGCGTAGTCTACGCTATCTCCGCTTGCAAGTCCGCTTGCCATATCGGAGATTACAGGCGCAAATCCGTTGCTTGTATCGCTTGCTACAAACTCCCAGTTATCCCACTTAGGTATTAACGTAGCCTTGTCTATCGTCCACGTTATCAGCACGTCATCTGTAGTGCCGTCTGCCCACGTTCCGTCTGTAAGCTGGATTATTGCGGAATATCTTCCTACTGCCTTACCCGTAACATCTCTAATAATCTGCATATAGTCAGGGTCAAAATCATTGAGATAGTCCTCTATATTCTTCTCCGTTCCGTCATACGTTACTCCGCCTATGAACGTAGGCTTCTCCAGCTCTGTAGGTCTGGATATCTTCAACGTCGCTTGCATTGGCTCCGCATAGTAGTCCGCTGAACTCGTCTTAAACTGCGCAGTTACTATCCATGTGCCTACTCCGTGAACTTCTGACGGGTCTACGTCTACACCGTTCTTGGTGTATAAATATGTTACGTCCTCTATTTCGTCAGGCAACTTGCCTTTTACCGGATCCATTGTTACCACTGTATCAGTTCCGTCATAGATTACTGTCTTATCTGCAAAGGTAAGTTTACTTGTATTGACTGATATAGGCAATACGTCGATATTCACACTGTCGCTCTCGGTGTGTGAGTTGTACGTGTAATTTACAGTTACTTTATATCCGTCCTTTGTTACGTGCAACATCTTATCTGTCGTTGCGTATGTTATTCCACTCGAGAACTGCGACCATGTCAATACTACAGGTTGCTTTATATTAGGGTCTTCCTTTGACCCGTATACCGCTGTTACGATTAAGTCACCCTCTTGCAATTGCGACAACGCTATAAATTTACTCGTCGGATTGACTTCCGCGGATATGGATATAAGCGTGTCAGCGCTTATCCACTTTGCCGTCAACGTCACCGCTCTAGTTACTCTGTCTTGCGGTATATCTCCTACCGAGTTAAATCTCCATGCTCTGTTTTCCGTCTTTTCGTTTCCGTTGTCGTCTATAACAACGTCATCAAAATACCAGCCTACAAATAACTTATCTCCGTTGACCGGGTCGGGAGTTGGTTTCTTTAAGAACTGTCCGTATCCGTATGTTTCTTTCGTTGGTGACGACGTTCCACCGTTATCCGGATTGAATACTACTTCATATGATGCGTCTTTGAACGTGACCTGTATTGTGTGTATCTCGTTTATGCCGTTGTATTCACCGTCATACTTATCTGCATTAGCATCGCCGTCTACCAATGCTTTGCCGTCCA
>JAIDUT010000043.1 GCA_029060065.1 Clostridia bacterium
ATATTAGGGTCAGTAAAAGTATACTTTTTTTAGAAATATTAGAAAAACTTCACCTGTTATAGAAGTTATGTGAGTAAAATAATAAACCACGCAAAAACTTGCGTGGTTTTATAATTAATTTCATGCGGTTGAGATTTCTCAATTCCGCTTAGCTTCAGTCGAAATGACATATATCAATATGACGGCTAAGAAGCGATAAATTCTGCTTTGATTATGTCACTTTAGGCGAAGATTTTCAATTAAACTTCCGCTATTGTGTCGATTTCCACTAACACATTCTTTGGCAAAGTCTTAACCGCTACGCAAGACCTTGCGGGCTTGGAAGTGAAATACTCGGCATATATGCTATTAAACGTAGCGAAGTCGCCCATATCTGCCAAGAAACATACCGTCTTGACAACCTTGTCAAGCGAAGAACCGCTTGCCTCTAAGACTGCTTTGACATTCTTGCAGACTTGGTGTGTCTGCTCCTCTATCGTCGTCGCCTCTATATTACCGTTTGCAGGATTGATTGCGATTTGTCCCGAAGTGTATACCATACCTCCGCTAATCATTGCCTGCGAATAAGGTCCGATTGCTTGAGGCGCATTTGTCGTGCTGACTACTTTCATAATAATACCTCCTATACTATCTTAAAGCCTGCTTTTCTAAGCTCGCTTTCTATGCTGTGAATATGCTCGAAATTTTTGGTTTCGATTTGGATATGAAGGAAACAACCGTTGACGTCGCTCCCCTCGTTGGAGCGCTCATGGTGAATAGAAATTACGTTACCGCCCATATCTGATATGATTTTAGAAACGTCGGTAAGCTGTCCTGGCTTGTCAACAAGTTCTAATGTAACGATATAGTTACGTCCGCTCATTACAAGTCCGCGCTTGATAACTCTCGAAAGTATTGTAACGTCTATGTTACCGCCCGACACCAGACAACATATTCTCTTGCCGTCGGTAGGTATCTTATTGAACATAGTAGCCGCTACCGATACTGCGCCTGCTCCTTCGGCAACCATTTTGTGTTGTTCAATTAAAGCAAGTATTGCCGCCGATATTTCGTCATCGTTTACGGTAACAATATCGTCAACGTACTTGGATATTAACTCATATGTAAGACTGCCCGGTTCTTTGACGGCAATACCGTCCGCTATAGTGTGTACGCTGTCGAGTTTGACAATCTTATGCTCTTTGAAAGACTTTTGCATACTTGGAGCGCCACTCGCCTGTACGCCGTAAATCTTGATTGACGGCTTCAGCGACTTTGCCGAAAAAGCAAGTCCGGCTATAAGTCCGCCACCGCCGACGGGTACGACTATTGCGTCAAGGTCATTGATTTGACTAAGTATCTCAAGACCTATAGTGCCTTGTCCGGCTATTACGTCCTCGTCATTGAAAGGGTGAATAAAGGTATAACCCTTTTCTTCCTTGAGTTTTAGCGCAGTATTGTAAGCATCGTCATATACGCCCTTGACAAGACATATATCCGCGCCGTAACTTCTCGTAGCGTTTACCTTGGATATAGGAGCGCCGTCGGGAAGACATATCAAAGACTTGATACCGTTCTTCTTAGCAGATAGCGCTACGCCTTGCGCGTGATTGCCTGCAGAGCATGCGATAACGCCTTTTTTCTTCTCTTCGTCGCTGAGTTGCGAAATCTTGTAATAAGCTCCGCGCACCTTAAAAGAACCTGTGACTTGAAGATTTTCCGTCTTGAGAAATACCTCTGCCCCCTCCTTGATTTTGGGAGCGTATATTACGTCTGTTTCTCTTATAGCTTCTTTTAACACCTGTTGGGCATGATATACTTTATCTATTGTCAACATATGATATTTTGTCCTTTATTTTTGTTATTAGTTACATTAAGTCCATTATTCGGTAGAGATTTCTCCACTACGGTTGAAATGACAGCGCCTAGCCTCGCTTAGAACCAAACGATTTGGAGATAAGGGAGTGGCGCAAGATTTTCACGAGCAAGAACGTTTTCTAGACAATGAAAACGAACGCAGGCGTACTTGCCGTACGTCAAGTGAGTTTGAAGAATTATAGGAAGCGTTGTTTCCGTGCAAAATTACGGTGCTCCCTTATCTCCAAATCACTTCAACACAGCGCCTTTGTCTGCACTTGTAACAAGTCGAGCGTATCTTGCAAGCCAACCTGTCTTAATATTCGGTTCTTTTACTACAAGATTTGCTCTGCGCGCTTGCAACTCTTTGTCGTCCACGCGTACGTTGACGGAGTTATTTGGGATATCGATATCTATGATATCGCCCTCTTTTATTAGAGCAATCTCTCCGCCCTCGGCAGATTCGGGAGAAACGTGACCGATTGACGCGCCACGGGAAGCTCCGGAAAATCTTCCGTCAGTAATGAGCGCTACGCTCTTATCGAGTTTCATACCTGCCAAAGCAGAAGTCGGGTTTAGCATTTCTCTCATGCCCGGACCGCCTTTAGGTCCTTCGAATCTTATTACGACTACGTCGCCGGCTTTGATTTTTCCGCCGTAGATTGCGCTGATTGCGTCGTCTTCGCAATCGTATACTCTTGCCGGTCCCGAGTGAACTAGCATTTCGGGAGCGACCGCGCTACGCTTAACTACGCAACCGTTCTTGGCAATATTACCCCAAAGTATTGCTATACCGCCTGTGGTAGAATACGGAGCGTCGATAGACTTGATTGTATTGTAGTCCTTAACGCTTGCGTTCTTGATATTTTCGCCGACAGTTTTGCCTGTCGCAGTGATTGCCGTCGTGTCAATAAGATTTTTCTTAGCAAGTTCGCTAAGCACAGCTTGAACACCGCCCGCCGAGTTGAGGTCTTGCATATGAGTAGGACCTGCCGGAGCTAGGTGACAAAGATTGGGCGTACGCGCGCTTATCTCATTGATAGTCTTTAGGTCAAGCGGGAAGCCTGCTTCGTTGGAAATTGCAAGCAAGTGCAATACGCTGTTGCTGGAGCAACCCAAAGCCATATCGCAAGCCAAAGCATTGCGGATAGACTTCTCGTTGATAATATCTCTTGCCTTTACTCCTCTCTTAACTAAATCCATAATTGCCATACCTGCGTGTTTTGCCAAAGCTATTCTTGAACTCATAACTGCAGGAATAGTTCCGTTACCCGGTAGAGCTATACCGATAGCCTCGCAAAGGCAGTTCATTGAATTGGCTGTATACATACCCGAACAAGAACCGCAAGACGGACAGCAATTCTCTTCATACTCGAGAAGTTCTTTATCGTCTATAATATCGGCTTTTCTCGCGCCGACTGCCTCAAACATCTTAGAAAGCGAAGTTTCTTGACCACATACGGTGCCTGCAAGCATAGGTCCACCGCTCATTACTACTGCAGGAACATTCATTCTCACCGCAGCCATAACCATGCCCGGAACTATCTTATCGCAGTTGGGAACAAGTACCAATCCGTCAAAGCAGTGCGCCATAGTCATAGTTTCGACACTGTCGGCAATAAGTTCTCTTGATGCCAAGGAATATTTCATTCCGATATGCCCCATAGCTATGCCGTCGCAAACGCCTATCGACGGTACCATTATCGGCGTACCGCCGGCAAGTCTTATGCCAGCCTTTACAGCTTCGGTGATTTTGTCTAGATGTATATGCCCCGGCACAATTTCACTGTGAGCAGATACCACGCCTATGAGCGGACGTTCCAATTCTTCCTTGGTATAACCGCACGCATACAAGAGCGACCTTTGCGGAGCCGTTTCGACCCCTTTTGTCAAATATTCACTTCTAAGTTTCATATTTTCCTTCTTTGCGGTCATGTAAATTTAACCGCTAATTTATTTTGTTATTACATATTGTTATTATATTACACGCGTAATATAAGTAATATTTAGTTAGTCAAATAAGCCATTTATTAAATAAACGACTTATTTGACTAGATTTTTTATATTATTTTGACCAACTGTTTGCCTAGCCTTACTTTGAACCGAACAGTTCGATGAGATGGTAGTGGCGTAAGATTTTCACAAACAAGAATTTTTTCTAGACGATGAAAACGAACGCAGGCGTACTATATGTACGTCAAGTGAGTTTGAAGACGTATAGGAAGAATTATTGTCGTGTAAAATTGCGACATCTTCCTTCTCGTCGAACTCCTTACTTCTTGAGCCAGCTCATCATTGTACGGAGTTCTTTGCCGACTTTCTCAAGCGGATGCTCAAGCTCTAATTGACGGGTTGCAAGGAAGTGAGCGCACTTACCGCTCTTGTTTTCCGTCATCCACTCGGAACAGAACGTACCGTCTTGAATTTCACGCAAAACTTTCTTCATTTCCTTTCTCGTTTCTTCGGTGATAAGTCTTCTGCCTGTGCGATAGTCGCCGTACTCAGCCGTGTTGGAGATAGAATATCTCATCAATTCAAAACCGCCCTTGTTGATAAGGTCAACGATGAGCTTCATTTCATGTATACACTCGAAGTATGCCATTTCAGGAGCGTAGCCTGCCTCAACCAACGTGTCGAAACCTGCTTTCATCAATTCCGTTACGCCACCGCAAAGAACTGCTTGCTCGCCGAACAAGTCGGTTTCGGTTTCTTCTCTGAAAGTGGTTTCCAAAATACCTGCTCTGCCTGCGCCGATACCGCTTGCGTATGCCAAAGCGTAGTCTTTAGCCTTGCCGGAAGCGTCTTGATATACAGCGATAAGAGAAGGAACGCCCTTACCCTCTTCGTATTGACTTCTAACCGTGTGACCTGGTCCCTTAGGAGCAACCATGATTACGTCGATGTCCTTAGACGGCTTAATAAGTTTGAAATGAATGTTAAGACCGTGAGCAAACATCAATACCTTGCCCGCTGTCATAAACGGCTTTACTTCAGCCTCATATATATCTGCGCAAGTTTCGTCAGGAACGAGCATCATTACAAAATCGCCTGCCTTAGCGGCGTCCTTAACAGACATAACTTTAAGTCCTGCCTTGAGGGCTTTCTCAGCGTGTCTTGAGCCTTCTCTAAGACCTACGACTACCTTTACACCGCTGTCTGCGAGGTTCATTGCGTGCGCGTGGCCTTGTGAGCCAAAACCGATAACTGCTACGGTCTTTCCGTCAAAAAGCTTCAAATCGCAATCAGTATCATAATACTTCTTAATCATTTTTGTATCCTCCAAAAATATAAAATTTATTATATTAAGTAGCTTAGTATTTGCTAAACATTGCTTACATTATTATTTCGTCTATGCTTTGTCCTGCCGGTATCATTGGCAATACCTTTTCATCCCTGTCGATAACAGCTTCTATTATGCAGGGCTTTCCCGACTTGTACGCTTCGCTCAAAGCAAGTTTGAACTCGTCAAGCGTGGTTGCTCTATATCCCTTTCCGCCGAAAGCCTCGGCAAGTTTGACATAATCGGTAGCTCTATCAAGCGTAGTCTGCGAATATCTCTTTCCGTAGAATTGCGTCTGCCATTGACGAACCATACCAAGAACGTTGTTGTTGATAACTACGCTGACGATTGGCAATCCGTAACTTACGCTGGTACACAACTCGTTGAGATTCATATGGAAAGAACCGTCGCCGGTGACGTGCGCAACCTTTCTGCTTGGGAATGCAGTCTGCGCTCCTATCGACGCGCCGTAGCCGTAACCCATTGTGCCAAGTCCGCCTGACGTAAGGAAACTTCTGCACTTAGTACGCTTGGAATATTGAGCCGCCCACATTTGGTGTTGACCAACGTCAGTGACTATAATTCCGTCCTCGCCTATCTCATCGGATATTGCCTGTATAATTTGATGAGGTCTTAAAACGCCCTCTTTGTCCTTAGGCTGATAATCGTACTTTTTCCACTCTGCAATTTGCTCAAGCCACTCGTCGTGCTTTGCTTTCTTGACAAGCGGTAATAACTGCGTCAATACTTCTTTTACGTCGCCGATTACGCTTAAGTCGCTTGCTACGTTCTTGTTAATCTCTGCCGCATCTATATCTATATGTATAACCTTTGCTTCGCGGATAAACTTCTCTTTTGCCGTGGCAACTCTATCGGAAAATCTCGTGCCGACAGCAATAACCAAGTCGCTACCCGCAATAGTTCTGCCTGCCGACATAGAGCCGTGCATGCCTATAAGTCCAAGATTGAGTTTTTCGCCCCAACCGAGTACTCCCGCCGCCATAAGCGTATGAGTAGCAGGTATCTGCGCCTTTTGCATAAGCTCGAGAAGCTCCTTTTCGCCTTGCGATATAAGTACGCCACCGCCGAAAAGTATAGCAGGTCTTTTTGCGTTGTTGATAAGTCTTGCCGTTTCTTCTATTACGCTCTTGTCAGCCTTGACGTACTCGTCGGCCTCTACTTTTGGCATAGGCGTGAATTCGCATACGTTGGACGTTACGTCCTTAGGAATATCTACAAGTACAGGACCAGGTCTTCCGCTTTGCGCAATTCTGAAAGCCTCTCTCATTACGTCGTGAAGTTCTTCAACGCTACGTACTACGAAATTGTGCTTTGTGATAGGCATTGTTATACCAGCAATATACACTTCTTGGAATGAGTCAAGACCTATAAGCGAAGTGCCTACGTTGCCCGTGATTGCCACCATTGGTACGCTATCCATAAACGCAGTGGCAATACCCGTGATAAGGTTGGTTGCGCCCGGACCGGAAGTAGCGAGAACTACGCCTACTTTGCCCGTAGCTCTTGCATAGCCGTCAGCCGCGTGCGACGCGCCTTGCTCATGAGCCGTAAGAACGTGCTTTAGCTTGTCCTGATAGGAATACAAAGCATCGTAAATATTGAGAACCGAACCGCCCGGATAACCGAAAATGGTGTCTACTCCCTGCTCTAATAATGACTCTATTAAGATTTGTGAACCGTTTAACTTCATAATCACTCCATGGTGTATGCTATTCAATTAATTTATATTATAATATTTTAGTCGCAATGTCAAGCGTTTGCTATCAGTAGAGATTTCTCGACTTAGCTCGAAATGACTTATGACTATGCTTTTATTGTTTGTTCAACTGCTCTAATTCGCCAATCAATACTCTCTTTCTTGGTTGCTTGGATTTGCCGACTTCTCAATCCAGTTCGGTGAGAAGAAAGATAGGCAAAAAATCAAATAGCGAATTTTTTGGCAAGATAGTTTTTAGCGAAGGTCGTCGTACTATATGTACGTCGGCGTGAACTAAAGGCTATATTGGCGAAAAAGGCGCATTTTAGATTTGCCTAGCCTTTTTTCGAGCCGAACAACTATTCCAGTCCCATTAACTCAAGATATATATTAGCATAATCGGTGCGATTGTTCTTGATACAATCTATCGCTCCCGACGGGTGTCTATCGAGTACGCCTGTGATAAGATACGGAATATCGTATCCCCAAACTACACCGCTCTTCTTGAGTTTAAGAATCTCTTCTTCAATGAACTTGAGAATAGGATGCAACTTGTATTTTGGATTCTTCAAGAAACCTATCAACAACTCGAGCGGACAGTTGCCTGCGCCTCTGCCGAGAGAACTGACCGTCGCGTCAAGGTAGTTTACGCCTGAGACTACGCACTCGATTGTGTTGGCGAATGCAAGCTGTTGGTTGTTGTGAGCGTGGATACCTACGAACTTGTTGTACTTTGCGCCCATATCGAGATACCTGTCCGCAAGTTTTCTTATTTGCTCGGGATAGAGCGAACCGTAACTGTCTACAAGATATACTCCGTTGGCGGAAGAATTTCCTATGAGTTCCAATGCTTCGTGGAGGTCGCTCTCATTGGCATGAGATATTGCCATTATGTTTACGGTCGTTTCATAACCTTTCTTTGCGCAATTCTCCACCATTTCGATAGCCGACGGAATGGTATTGATATAGCTTGCTACTCTTACCATATCTATTACGCTCTCGTTCTTGGGAATAATATCCTTATCAATGTCGGTTCTGCCGACGTCTGCCATAACGGCAATCTTGAGGTCGGAATCGTTGTTGCCGACTATCTCTCTCAAATCTTTTTCCTCGCAGAATTTCCATTTGCCGAATTTGCTCTTGTCAAAAATAGCGCTCGAAGCCTTATAGCCGAACTCCATATAATCAACTCCCGCTTGAATATTCGTTTGGTACAATTTCTTGACAAACTCGTCTTCAAAATAAAAACTATTGACAAGTCCCCCGTCTCTCAACGTGGCGTCAACAACTTTGATTTGCGGACTGAATGATAATAACGTTCTCTTGCCCATAAATAACTCCTTTGCGTATTTTATAATTTCTATATATTTTATCACATATTTTAATTTAATGCAATATATATTTTGATATTATTTATCTTGCTTTATCTTGTCGGTGTTTGACTGAATTTTATCCTCGCCGTATTTAGGATTGGGCGCTTTACCCTTTCTTGCCATGACCTCTTGGAATACGTCCTGAATAGTTATTCCGCAAGCCTCTGTCAGCACAAGAGCATGATATAATAAGTCCGACAATTCGCCTACGAGTTCGCCTTTCTTGCCGGCTACGGCTGAAATTACCGTTTCTGTAGCCTCTTCGCCCACCTTTTTGCATATCTTTTCCACGCCTTTATCAAAGAGATAATTTGTATACGAACCCTCAACCGGATTTTCTTTACGCTGTCTTATGGTTTCGACGTCCTCGAACACAACCTTGTAATCGGGTACAAACTCAAACTCTTTCAACGTACGGTAAAAACAACTTCTATTGCCCGTATGACACGCAGAACCTATTTGTTCGATAAGCAAAAGCAAGCAATCGCAATCGCAGTCATAAAGTACCTTCTTTACTTTTTGAAGATGTCCCGACGTTTCGCCCTTCTTCCAAAGGCATTTCCTTGAACGGCTATAATAATGTGCGTAACCGCTCTCTAACGTCTTATCTATCGCCTCTTGGTTCATATATGCTTGCATAAGTACTTCGCCCGTGTATACGTCCTGCGCTATCGCGCATATAAGTCCGTCGCTATTGAACTTGAATTTGATTTGTTCCATATTTATCTCCGTGTTTGTTAGATTCTATCTTATTTGCTCTATTTTTTGAGATTTCTCCACTTCGCTACGCTTCGGTCGAAATGACATCGATTCCGATTCTGTTCTATCCACTTCTCTTTGCTATTCTCGAAATGACGTACTCATCACATTCTTACCGGTATACCCTCGTTCTTAAGGTATTCCTTAAGCGTCTTTATCTCCAACTCCTTAAAGTGAAAGAGCGACGCCGCAAGCGCCGCGTCCGCGCCTACGCTGTCGTCAAGAACGTCTTTGAAGTGGCTCATCTTTCCAGCGCCTCCGCTTGCAATGACAGGAATATTGACAGCTTGGCATACTCTTCTTGTCAATTCAAGGTCATACCCTGCCTTAGTTCCGTCGCCGTCCATAGACGTCAAAAGAATTTCGCCCGCGCCTTTTTTCTCTGCCTCGATTGCCCACTCGATAGCGTCAATACCCGTGTTGATTCTTCCGCCGTTGAGATACACGTCAAAAGAGCCTTTGTCATTGCGTTTAGCGTCTATAGCGACTACTACGCACTGTCTGCCGAATTTGAGCGCCGAATCGGTGATTAAATTGGGATTGCGTACTGCCGACGAGTTGATACTAATCTTGTCTGCGCCAAGATTCAGAAGCGCACGAAAATGCTCGACAGAAGAGATACCTCCGCCAACCGTCAACGGAATAAAGACTTGCTCCGCAGACCTTGCTATAACGTCGTAAAGAGTATCACGTCCCTCGTGCGTAGCCGTGATGTCCAAGAATACTATCTCGTCTGCGCGCATCGAATTGTACGCTTTGGCTACTTCCACAGGATTGCCTGCGTCTATTAAGTTGACAAAATTCACTCCCTTGACTACTCTGCCTTTGTTGATGTCAAGACATGGAATTATTCTCTTGTTTAACACTTCTGCTCCTACTTTTTAGTCTTACTATTGTTTAGATATTTCAAGAGCTTTGCTCAAATCAATAGCTCCGGTGTAAATCGCTCTACCCAGTATAGCTCCGTATATGTTCTTTTCCTTGACAGCCCTTACGTCGTCAAGCGTAGCCATTCCTCCGCTTGCGATTATATTCATACCGCTTTGCTCGGAAAGTCTTTGCGTAGCGTCTACGTTGACACCGCACAATGCTCCGTCTCTGTTTATATCCGTATATATCACGGTATCCGCTCCACGCTCTTTCATATCCATAGCCACTTGCAACGGCGTCAGGTTGCTCTTTTCAACCCAACCTTTTATAGCCACTAAGCCGTCTTTTGCGTCGATACCGCAAGCAATCTTTTTGCCGTATTTTGCACAAGCCTTGTCCATTAAATTGGGATTTGTGACGCAAGCCGTACCCACAATAACTCTACTTGCGCCCACTTCTTCAAGATAAAACTTAATTTTGTCAAAGGTCTTTATGCCCCCGCCTATTTGCACGGGAATAGACACGTTTTTAATAAGCTCGATAAGAGTATCTCTATTGACGGTAGAGTCGTCGAACGCGCCGTTGAGGTCAACAATATGAAGGTACTCCGCCCCCATATCCTGCCACTTCAAAGCCATATCTACAGGCTTTCCGTAGACAGTTACATCTTCTCTCTTGCCGTATAATAATCTCACGGCTCTATTGTCCAATACGTCAACCGCAGGAAAAAGTATCATTTGCACTCCTATATTTTTTAGGTTTAGATTCTTCGACTTCGCTACGCTTCGCTCAGAATGACGTCAAATCGATTGAGATTTCTCGACTTCGCTCGAAATTAAGATATCCATTAGAAATCACAATACCTATTCACTATTCACTTTTCACTATTACTTATTACTTCAAACTCCTATCTGATTTTCGAAAAATTAGATAAGAGTTTAAGACCAGTATCTCCGCTCTTTTCGGGATGAAATTGCGCGCCCCATACGTTGTCTTTGTTGACGGAGGCTACGAACTCGTAATCGTAAATACAAGTAGTTTCTACGTCCTCTTCATTGCAATAGCTTGCGTGATAACTGTGTACGAAATAAAAATTCATGTCGTCCACGCCGTCAAAAAGTCGAGTACGCTTTTTTAGTCGCAATTCATTCCAGCCTATATGCGGAACTTTGAGTTTTGTGTCAAACCTGACTACTTCGCCCTTGATTAGTCCAAGTCCCTGATGCTTGCCGTCTTCGTAACTCTTGTCAAAGAGCATTTGCATACCAAGGCATATTCCCAAAAAGGGTTTGCCCTTTGCAATCTCTTTTTTGAGCGTGTCAACAATTCCGCTCTGAGTAAGCGCCGTCATTGCGTCTTTGAACGCGCCGACCCCCGGCAAAACTATATGACTTGCATTTGCCAAATCAACGGCTTTGTCAGTGATTTTAGCGGACTGCCCTATATATTCAAAAGCCTTTTGCACGCTTCTGAGATTGCCCATACCGTAGTCGATTACAGCTATCATTCGAGCATACCCTTTGAAGATGGAATTTTGTTGCTGACAACCGTCGTCGCCTCTTTAAGCGCTCTTGCAAACGCCTTGAAGATTGCCTCTATTTTATGGTGATTGTTGCTACCGTAGTGCAAATTGATATGCAAAGTCAAGCCAGCTTGGTTAGCAACCGCGCGGAAAAACTCTTCGACAAGTTCTATATCAAAATCTCCTACCTTGCCCGTCATTCCCTCGGCGTTGAATACCAAAAACTGTCTTCCGCTGATATCCACAGTCACACTCGCCAAACTCTCGTCCATAGGAATGGTTACGCTTGCGTATCTCTTGATACCCACCTTGTCGCCCAAAGCCTGCGCGATAGCCTTGCCAAGCACGATACCAATGTCCTCAACAGAATGATGTCCGTCCACGCGTACATCGCCTTTGCATTTAACGGTGAGGTCAAAACCCGAATGACATGCAAACAACGTCATCATATGGTCAAAAAAGCCTACGCCCGTATCCACGTCGTATTTACCGTCGCCGTCAAGGTTGAGCGAAAGAACTATTTGCGTTTCCTTGGTATTTCTCTCTATCTGTGACTTTCTCATATATTCCTCCAATTACTTGTTTTTTCTAAGCTCTATAGTATTTGCGTGCGCCGTAAATCCCTCCGACTGCGCCAATCGAATGACGTCGTCGCCTATGCTCAATAAATCGTCTTTATCGTATTCAATGTAGCTTATCTTCTTCATAAAGGTATCTACCGAAAGCACCGAAGAATACCTTGCGCTTCCGCTGGTAGGCAAAACGTGCGACGGACCTGCAAAGTAATCCCCAAGCGGTTCGGGCGAATAGTTGCCTACAAAAATAGCTCCTGCGTTAGACAGCTTCAAAGCTATCTTATCAGCGTCCTTTGCGCATACTTCCAAATGCTCGGGAGCAACTTTATCTGCGATAACAACGGCTTCGTCCATATCCTTGGCAAGTACAATCGTTCCGTTGGTAGCAAGCGACTTTTCTATTATTTCTTTGCGCGATAAAAGCGCCGTCTGTCTTGCCAGTTCTCTATCGACTTCTTTAGCAATTCTCTCGCTTGTAGTCACCAGTATGCTTGCCGCTTGCTCGTCATGTTCCGCCTGCGATAATAGGTCGCCTGCAAGCAATATCGGGTCTGCACTGTCGTCGGCAATTACCAGTATTTCGCTCGGTCCGGCAATCATATCTATGGCTACGTGTCCGAACACTTGCTTTTTTGCAAGCGTAACAAATACGTTGCCGGGTCCTGCAATAAGGTCTACTTTGGGAATGGACTGCGTGCCGTATGCCAAAGCCGAGATTGCCTGAGCTCCGCCTACTTTGTATATTTTATCTATACCGCATTCTTTGCAGGCTACGAGTATCGCAGGGTTGTTGATATTTGGAGTTGTTACTATTATCTCGCCTACGCCCGACGCCTTTGCCGGCAACGCCGTCATTAGCACCGTAGATGGATAACTGGCCTTTCCGCCCGGGACGTACAATCCAACTCTTGAAAGCGGTCTGTATATCCAACCGAGCTTACTCTTGCCATTGCTCCCCGATGAGAAAAACTCATTGACAAACTTATCTTTTTGGCGAGAGTGGTATGCAAGAATACTTGTCTTTGCCTTGCGTATACTCTCAATCAAATCGCCGTCTACCAAGGTATACGCCTTATCGATTTCCTCTTTGCTAACAAGTATATTGTCAGCGTTGATTTCCTGCTTGTCAAATTTAAGAGCGTACTCAAAGAGCGCTTCGTCGCCCCTTTTTCTTACGTCGGCTATTATAGCGTTGACAGTGGCGATATACTCGCTGTTGTCAAGTTGAGTTCTTGAAAAAACTCTGCTCATGTCGTCTGCGCCGTATCTTAGAATAGGTACCATAAATGCCTCGTTAGTTTTCTTTGTTTTTGATTATTTCGTCAATGCTTTTGACTAAAGGTTTAATTACGTCAGCCTTGGTCTTGAGCGAAACTTTGTTGATAATAAGTCTTGCCGAACAGTTGACTATCTCTTCCAGTACGGCGAGATTATTCTCCTGCAAGGTCTTACCGCTCTCTACAATGTCGAGAATAATGTCGCTAAGTCCTACTATAGGTCCGAGTTCTATAGAACCGTGAAGAGGTATGATCTCTACGTTTTGCCCTTTGCCGTCGAAATAGTCCTTTGCTACGTTGACGTATTTAGTAGCGACTTTGAGGATATTGCGAGGCTTAGACAAATCGAAGTCTTTGTATCCTGCCAAGCAAAGCCTGCACTTTGCAAATCCTAAATCAATGAGTTCGTATACGTCGCGACTTTCTTCCATCAGAGTATCTTTGCCCACTACTCCCACGTCGGCTACGCCATGCTCGACGTAAATCGGGACATCGCTTGGCTTTACAAAAATAAACTCGAATTTTCCGCTTGCGTCGCTCATAACGAGTTTGCGAGAAGGCTCTAATATGCGACGGCAATCAATACCGCACTTCTCTAATATGTCTACGCTCTTTTCGGCAAGTCTGCCCTTTGCCAATGCGAAAGTAACTTTGTCTTGCATATTATACCTCCTCCGTCTTGCTTCCAAGGAAAATACCTTTCTTAGCCTTAAGCATATCCTTGATTTTGACGAGGTCGTCTTTTGTCGTGGCAAAAGTGCATTTTGCATTGACGCCTTTAGATACAAGTTCTTTAGCTTTGCTCTCCGCCTTGCTCATATTTTCCGGCGTATAGCCTACTACTACGTCGACTTCGGGAGCAATATGCAATTTTTTCTGATTGTCAAGCGCCGTCGTCAAATATCCTATGCCTATTGCGAAGCCAACGGCTGGTATGCTTTTCCCAAACGCGTCGCAAAGTTTATCGTAACGACCGCCCGAAAGAATAGGTCTGCCAAGGTTCTTGATTATACCGCGCATAACCATACCCGAATAGTACTTCATCTTGCCGACGCCACTTAAATCAAAAGTGACATACTTCTCGTAGCCAAGACTTTTGATACCGGCGTATACGGCTTTAAGGTTGTCCACTGCCAAGCGCATTTGCGCGTTAAGACACATTTTCTCGGCTTGTCCGAGTATCTCTTCTCCGCCGAATAGCATCGGCAACCGGGCAAGTGTGTCAAGCATTTTCTTATCCATTTCGCCTGAAAGCGAATAGAGCTTGATACCGTTTTTTGACTCAATACAGTTGGTTAAAATATCTCTGTCGTCCTCGCTAGCGTCGTATGCGTCAAGCAAGCCCTTGAAAAATCCTACGTTGCCAAGTTCGATTTGGAAGTCGTCTAGTCCTGTAGCAAGCAAGCTCTTGATTGCAAGCATAACTACTTCAACGTCGATACTATCGCCGTGCGCTCCCATTATCTCCACGCCGGCTTGAGTAAACTCGCGTAGCTTGCCTTCATTCTCTATTGCGCTAAAAGACTTGCCTAGATAACATAGTCTTTGGCTCTCTTGCAACTTGGTGCATACTATACGCGATATAGGCATAGTTATATCGGGTCGCAAAACCAACAAGTCGCCGTCAACGTCGGTGACTTTGAACAATTTATTGAGTTCAACTTTGCCAACACCGCTGTCAAAGAGTTCATATCTCTCCAATATGGGAGATTCTATCTCGCTGTAGCCGTAAAATTTGAAGCAATCCATAAGCTTCCCTTCTACTACTCTTTTGGAATAGCAATCGTTCGGCAAGTGATCTTGCGTGCCTTTGGGCAACTTAAACTTCTTAATCATTAGATACCTTTTCTTTTAGATTCGTCGTATTATTTTGGATATTTAGCAGAAATAAAAATACGCCTGCAAAGTATTATAATACACGTATATTATAATACTTATTAAGGCGTTTGTCTATCAATTAAACTAGCGTTTAGAGAATATGTTTAATACCGCTCTTCTTCGATACGCGATAAAGCGTAATCTTGCTACCCAAGACCTGAACCACTTCCGCGCCTGAACTTTGAGCAAGTTCTTCGGCAATCTCTTTTGCCGAAAATTCCGCGTTTTTCAAGACGGCAATCTTGATAAGTTCTCTACTCTCCAACTGCTCGTCAATTTGCTTTATAAGCGTTTCGCTTATTCCGTTTTTTCCTATGTGCGTCGTAGGTTGCATTTGCATTGCAAGCGACCTGAGCGACGCTCTTTGACTGCTTGTCATATTATCTCCTTTTAATAGTAAAACTGCTTAGTACCGCGCGATCGCGGAGTTTAGTCGTATTTTTGCCCGTGCGGTGGCAACCGAGCGGTGAGCGTACTTGCCGTACGTGACCCCGAGGGCGTCCTAGCCGTTAGGGTAAAAAGACGGCTGAAATACGCGGTCGATTATTCAACAAAATCAAACTCTATATCGGCAATCCTTACGGTATCCCCTTCTTTACACCCGTTCTTGACGAGTTCTTTGATTACGCCTCTGTCTTTTAGCATCTTTTGGAAGTATCTAAAAGACTCGTAATCGTCAAGTACTACATTACGCACCAACATATTGATAAGTCCGCCGTGTACTTCGTATACTCCGTCTTCATCGATTGTGACGATATAGGACACAGTGTCGTTGCGATTTTCTTCAAAGTCTACGGTTTCCATAGGCTCTGGCTCGGGCAAAGTATCGAGCAGTTCTACGATTTGCGAAAGCATTTCTTTAGTTCCGCTGTTAGATATTGCCGATACCCTAATTGCCTTTTGACCTATCTTTTTCTCAAAATCTTCTATTACGCTCTCATCCTCTAACAAGTCGCACTTGTTGGCGACAACAATTTGCGGTAAACCTGCAAGTTTTGTAGAGTAATTCTCAAGTTCTCCGTTGATAGTAACGTAGTCCTCATACGGGTCGCGTCCCTCGATACCCGATATATCCACGACGTGAACGATAAGACGCACTCTCTCAACGTGCCTTAGGAAGTTGTGTCCAAGACCCGCGCCCTCGCTTGCTCCCTCGATAAGCCCCGGTATATCGGCAAGTACGAAATCTCTGTCATAATACTTTACTACGCCGAGATTGGGAGTGAGCGTGGTAAAATGATAGTTGGCAATCTTTGGTTTTGCCGACGATACGACTGACAAAATTGTTGACTTACCCACGTTGGGAAAGCCTACCAAGCCTACGTCTGCAATGGTCTTAAGTTCCAAAGTAAGTTCTATCTCTTGCGTTCTTTCTCCCCTTTGACTAAATCTCGGAGCTTTGCGCTGTGCGGTGGCAAATCGAGCGTTTCCCTTTCCGCCAAGTCCGCCTCTTTGCAACAAGAACTCGCTGTCGTCATAGTACATATCAGCAAGCACGTTGCCACTGCTCTTTTCTTTGATTATAGTACCTCTTGGGACTTTAATATACAGAGATTTTCCGCTCTTGCCCTTGCAATTCTTAGCTCCGCCGTTTTCTCCGTTTTCCGCGCGGAAGTGCTTGGCAAATTTGAAGTCAATGAGAGTAGACGCGCTTTTGTCTACTACAAAAATCACGTCTCCGCCGTTGCCTCCGTCGCCACCGTCAGGTCCGCCTTGCGCGACGTACTTTTCGGTGTGAAATGATACTATGCCATCTCCGCCGTTGCCGGCTTTTACGAATATTGTTGCTATGTCTAGATACATATTCTTTCCTTACTTTTATCAAGACTTTGTATATCGGCTAAACCAATATCCAAAGTCTTAACATTCTCTAGTTTTATATTTTGATTGAGATTTCTCCACTTCACTCCGTTTCGGTCGAAATGACATTATATTTGCCTGCCTCACTTCGAGCCTAACTGTTCGGCGAAAAGGGAGTGGCGTAAGATTTTCACGAGCGAGAACGTTTTTTTGACAATGAAAACGAACGCAGTCGTACTTTATGTACGTCAAGAGAGTTTGAAGAAGTAAAGGAAGCGTTATTGCCGTGCAAAATTACGACACCTCACTTCGAGGCGAATCTCTCTATAATAGACTTAGCGGCTTTTCTACCCGCGCCCATAGCCAGTATAACCGTCGCCGCACCTGTTACTGCGTCACCGCCCGAGTAAATACCGTCGATACTCGTCTTCATTGTTTCTTCATCGACTACTATAGTTCCCTTCTTGGAGAATTCCATACCCTCGCAAGACTTGCGGATAAGAGGATTAGGACTTGTGCCAAGCGCTATGATAACTTGGTCTACGTCTATAACAAATTCGCTTCCCTCGATTGGCTCCGGTCTTCTACGACCCGACGCGTCGGGCTCGCCAAGTTGCATCTTCACGCACTTGATACCGCATACCTTTCCGTCCTTGCCGAGTATCTCTACAGGATTGGTGAGAAGTACCAACTTGATACCTTCTTCCTCTGCGTGGTCTATTTCTTCGGCTCTTGCCGGCATTTCTTCTCTACCTCTGCGATAGATTATGTATACTTCGCCACCGCCGATTCTTTTGGCAGTACGGGCGGCGTCCATAGCTACGTTGCCTGCGCCTATTACCGCAATAGACTTACCGCAATATATCGGAGTGATAGCGTCCTCTTTATATGCTTGCATAAGGTTGGCTCTCGTCAAAAGCTCGTTGGCAGAAGATACGCCGTTGAGATTTTCGCCCGGAATATTCATAAACATCGGCAATCCTGCGCCGGTACCTATAAATATAGCGTCATACTGCTCCTTAAGCTCGTCAAAAGTGATTGCTTTGCCCACTACTGTGTTGAGCTTAAACTCCACGCCGAGAGCTTTGAGCTTGTCTATCTCCTTTGCTACAACGTCGTCTTTGGGAAGTCTGAATTCTGGTATACCGTATACCAAAACTCCGCCTGCTTTATGAAATGCCTCGAATATTGTAACTTTGAAACCTGCCTGAGCGCAATCTGCGGCGCAAGCAAGTCCTGCCGGTCCGCTACCTATTACGGCAACGCTCTTGCCGTTTAGCTTGGGAGCTTTCATTGAAGCCGTACCCTTTTGTAGACCGTAGTCGCCAACGTATCGCTCTAAAGCGCCTATTGCTACGCTTCCGCCCAACTTAGCTCTTCGGATACATTTGCCCTCGCATTGATTTTCTTGCGGACATACTCTTCCGCAAATTGCAGGCAAAAGCGACGACTGGCTTATTACGTCCAATGCTCCATCCTTATCGTTTTGCGTAAGGCATTTGATAAACCCGGGTATGTCTATACCTACCGGACAGCCTGTGCGACAAGGCGCGTTTTTACAATTTATACATCTAGACGCTTCCTCTTGCATTAGAGCGTCGTCAAAACCTAAATTTACTTCTTTGAAATTATTTACTCTCTCTTGCGGTGATTGATGCAAGGTCTTATTTCTTGGCGCGTTATTCATTTTCTCAGCCTCTCAAATTACATTTCTGCTCATGTTCGCGATAGAACTTCGACCTAGTCATTGCTTCGTCGAAATCTACTTTGTGTCCGTCAAATTCAGGACCGTCTACGCAAGCGTACTTGGTTTGTCCGTCGACGGTAAGTCTGCAACCGCCACACATTCCCGTGCCGTCAACCATAATTGTGTTCATGGATACGACGGTAGGTATATTGTACTTCCTCGTCAATTCGCTGACGTTTTTCATCATAATCATAGGACCTACGACGAGTACGCAGTCTATCTTGTCGCCCGCGTCGATTCTCTCTTGCAAAACCGTGGTGACAAATCCCTTGGTACCCATAGAGCCGTCGTCCGTTGAGATATACACGTTTTCGCAATTAGCCTTAAACTCGTCTATATCAAAGAGCAAATCCTTCGTTCTTGCGCCCATAATAACGTCGCTTTTCAAGCCCTTAGACTTGCGGAGTTTTGCCTGCGGATATATTACCGCGCAACCTATACCTCCGCCGACAAGCACTAAATTCTCGTATTCGTCAAGGTCGGTCGCATTGCCGAGAGGTCCTACCAATGCAAATAACTCGTCGCCCTCTTTGAGCATAGCCATTCTATGCGTAGAATAACCTACTTCCTGCACTAGAAGAGTTATGGTTTCTTTCTCTCTGTCATAGTCGCAAATAGTGAAGGGAACTCTCTCTCCCCCTTCTTCGACTATAACTATTACAAATTGCCCCGGCAAGCAATGCTTGGATACTACGGGCGTGTGCACGACGTATTTTTTTACTCTTGGAGCTACGTCATAAATCTTTATAAGTTTGTTCATTTTACTTCTCCTAATAAGATTGAGATTTCTCCGCTACGGTCGAAATGACATCTACTATTTACTTCTTTTATTACTAGCTCGAATATCAATACTACTCTCTAGTTTAGATACATTCTGCAATAATCGCTTATCCGACACTCATTACACTTGGGACTTCTTGACGAACAAGTATACCGTCCGTGATGTATCAGTAAGTGATGAGCATGCGACCATTTGTCTTTAGGAATAATCTCCATAAGGGCTTTTTCTACTTTAAGCGGGTCGTCGCTGTCGCAAAAGCCTATGCGATTGGCAAGTCTTAAAACGTGAGTATCTACCGCTATGGCGTCACCGCCGAACGCCACTGCGTACACTACGTTAGCCGTCTTTTTCCCAACTCCTGCCAAAGTCATAAGTTCTTCGATAGAGGCAGGTACGTTTCCGCCGAACTTAGTTACTATATCGCGACTTGCGGAGATTATATTATGCGCTTTGTTGCGGTAAAAACCGCAAGAAAATATATACGGAGCAAGGTCCTCGTCTTCAAGCTCGGCAAACTGATATGGCGTATTATATACCTTAAATAGTTTTTCCGTAACTTGATTTACTCGCTTATCGGTGCATTGCGCCGACAAGATTACCGCAACCAACAACTCAAACGGCGTGCCGTATTTCAACTCGCATTCGGCGTTGGGGTGCATTTGCTCCAATTTATCGAGCATATCGGCTATCTCTTCTTCTGAAAACTTCTTTGCCATATGTATCTTTAGTCGAAAAGCCTAACTATTCTCTAAAATCCTCTTGACCGCTTCGAGCGTAGTTTCTCTGTCTCCAAAAGCCGTCAGACGGAAATACCCCTCGCCCATTTCGCCAAAGCCTGCGCCGGGAGTGCCGACTACGTTTGCCTTAGTAAGCAAGTGGTCGAAGTATTCCCAACTCGTCATACCCTTAGGACACTGTAACCATATATACGGAGAGTTGATACCGCCCGTATGCCAAATTCCCTTTTGCTCAAGCGCTTCGTGAATAATACGCGCGTTTTCCTTATAGTATGCGATATTGGCGCGGATTTGTTTTTGTCCTTCCTTAGAAAATACCGCTTCTGCGCCTTTTTGAATTATATAAGGTACGCCGTTGAACTTTGTGCATTGACGTCTATTCCAAAGTTTGTTGAGTGGCGTATTGTCAAAGACAAGTTCTTTTGGCACAACGGTATAACCGCATCTTGTACCCGTAAAGCCTGCCGTCTTGGAAAAGGAACAAAACTCGATTGCGCAAGTTCTCGCTCCCTCGATTTGCAATATGCTCGTAGGCAATTTATCGTCTCCTACAAATGCCTCGTATGCGCTGTCAAATATAATCAAAGCCTTTTGCTTATTTGCGTAATCTACCCACGCCTTTAGCTCCTCGCGTGTATAAACTGAGCCTGTAGGATTGTTGGGCGAACAAATATAAATTATATCCGCCTTATAGTTTTCGTCGGGCATTGGCTTAAAGCCGTTGGCTTGATTACCCTTTGCGACGTCTATTTTTCTGCCTGCCATAACGTTGGTATCAACGTATGCAGGATATACGGGGTCAGGTATCAAAACCTTATTCGACGGATGCAAAATATCCAAAATATTGCCGAGGTCGCTCTTTGCGCCGTCGCTTATAAAGACCTCGTCGGAAGATACTTTGACGTCTTTGGTCGCATAGTAATCTACTATTGCGTTTCGCAAAAAGTCGTGACCTTGCTCGGGACCGTAGCCTTGGAAAGTTTCCTTTACTCCCATTTCGTCAACTGCTTTGTGCATTGCTTCAATTACTGCGGGAGCAAGCGGTAGCGTTACGTCGCCTATACCAAGTCTATACACTTTCACGCCGGGATTAACGGCCTGAAATTCCTTTATCTTTTTTGCTATTGTAGAAAACAGATAGCTATCTTTTAAGTCCAAAAAATTGTTGTTGATTTTCATATCTATACCTTTATTTATAATATCAATATAATTACTTGATTTTACTCTCTTTCATTACGACGTATTCTTCTCTCTCTGCGCCTACCGACACGTATGTAATAGGACAGTCTACCGCCTTTTCGAGATACTCAATATAAGCCAACGCTTGCTTTGGCAAATCGCTAGGCTTTCTGCAAGAAGATATGTCGCAATTCCAGCCGTCCATATACTCGAATATCGGAGTAGCAATTCTCAATTCCTCACCGCTTGGGAAAGACGTCGTAACCTTGTCGCCCACTTTGTACGCTACACAAACGGGTATCTTTTTGAGATACGACAATACGTCGAGTTTGGTAAGAGCAAGTTCTGTCGCGCCTTGCATCTCAACGCCGTACTTAGAAGCAACTACGTCGAACGCACCTACTCTTCTCGGTCTGCCCGTAGCCGCGCCGTACTCACCGCCGGCTTCTCTCAATTCCTCTGCTTCTTTGCCGAACATCTCTACAGTGAACGGTCCTTCGCCTACGCAAGAACTGTACGCTTTCATAATACCGAATACATTGTCGAGTTTGTACTTAGGAATGCCCGCGCCGATAGGAGCGTATGCCGCAATAGTATTTGACGAAGATGTATACGGATTGATACCGAAGTCAATATCTCTCAATGCTCCGAGTTGCGCCTCGAATACGACTTTTTTACCAGCCTTAAGGCTCTCGTCCAAAAACTCGCCCGTGTTGCATACGAAAGGTTTGAGCTTACTGCCGTACTCTTCAAGCCATGCCATTATCTCGTCGACTTCAATCTTGTTGGAGCCATAGGCTTTTTGTATAAAGAGATTTTTCCACTCTACGATACCCTCAACTCTCTTTCTCAAAGCCTCTGGGTAGAACAAATCGCCCATCATTATTACTTTTTTGAGATACTTGTCACCGTATACGGGAGCAATACCTCTCCTCGTAGAACCGTACTTAGCGTCTCCCAATCTATCCTCTTCCAAGCAGTCCTGTCTTACGTGATACGGCATACAAATTACCGCGCGAGAACTTATCTTGAGATTGTCGGGAGTTATCTTGACGCCCTTTTCCGTAAGTCTGCCCATTTCTCCGACAAGGTGTTGCATATCTATTACCATACCGTTGCCCATTACGTTGACTACTTCCGGACGCAAAATTCCCGACGGAATAAGGTTGAGAATAAACTTTCCAAGATGATTAATAACCGTGTGTCCGGCATTATTACCGCCTTGGTATCTTACTACAACGTCATAGTCGCTAGACACCAAGTCTACCATTCTGCCTTTACCTTCGTCACCCCAGTTGATTCCTACTATTGCTGTTAACATTATTTCGTATTCTCCTTTTCGCTATTGCGAATAAACTTTATCTATATTGTTTTATCTTTATATGTCATCTTTAGCGCATCCAAGAAGTCAGTATCCATATTACTTTGATTGAGATTTCTCCACTGCGCTTCGCTCCGGTCGAAATGACACATTGCATCTTTCAGCCAAAATCAAATGGCGAAAGAATAAGTCTTACACCTTATTCCCACTCGATTGTAGCAGGCGGTTTCGATGTGATATCGTAGGCGATTCTATTGATATGCTTTACCTCGTTGACAATCCTAGTGGAAATCTTTTCGAGTACGTCGTAAGGTATCCTTGCCCAGTCTGCCGTCATAGCGTCTACGGAAGTTACTCCTCTCAAGACCAGCGTATAGTCGTACGTACGGCTATCGCCCATTACGCCTACGCTACGCATATCGGTGAGTACTGCAAAGTACTGCCAAATCTTGTCGGCAAGTCCGTTGAGTTTGATTTCTTCTCTGAAGATATAGTCAGCTTCTCTCAAAATCTCCAACTTGTCCTCGGTGATATCGCCTATTATTCTTATTGCAAGTCCGGGACCGGGGAAAGGCTGACGCATAACAACGTCGTGAGGCAATCCCAATTCAAAGCCGACTTTGCGAACTTCGTCCTTAAACAAATCTCTAAGCGGTTCTACAATTTCTTTGAAGTTGACTACGCTTGGAAGTCCGCCTACGTTGTGGTGAGATTTGATTACCGCGCTACTGCCAAGTCCCGATTCGATTACGTCGGGATAAATCGTACCCTGTACGAGATAATCTACGGCTCCGATTTTCTTCGCTTCTATCTCAAATACGTCTATAAACTCTTTGCCTATAATCTTTCTCTTCTTCTCAGGGTCTTTTACTCCGCTTAACTTCTCCAAAAATCTCTTCGATGCGTCTGCAAGTATGACGTTCATACCCATATCATCTTTGAATACTTTCATTACTTCCTGAGCTTCGTTCTTTCTCAAAAGACCGTGGTCAACGAAGATACAGGTAAGTTGGTCGCCTACTGCTTTGTGAATAAGCGTTGCGGCAACTGCGGAATCAACGCCACCGCTAAATGCGCAAAGAACTTTCTTGTCGCCAATCTTAGCTTTAAGTTCTGCGACGGATTTATTGACAAAGTTGGACATCGTCCAATCGCCCTTTGCCTTGACGATATTGTATAAGAAGTTCTTGAGCATGTCCAAGCCTTGATGCGTGTGCATAACTTCGGGATGGTATTGCATACCGTAGATACCCTTTTGCTTGTTTTCAAAAGCCGATACCTTACAAGTAGCGGTGCTTGCCGTTACTTCAAAGCCCTCCGGAAGCTGTGCAACGTGGTCGGTATGGCTCATCCAGCAAACTCCCGTTTTGTCCAGACCTTTGAATAGCAAACTATCGGTATTGTAATTTGCTTCCTGTCTGCCGTATTCTCTCTTCTCAGCGTGTTCTACCTTACCGCCGAGCGTGTGCGCTATGAGCTGACAGCCGTAGCATATTCCGAGTACGGGAACGCCAAGTTCAAAAATCTCCTTATCAATTCTCGGCGCGCCTTCTTCGTATACGCTGTTGGGTCCGCCGGTGAAAATAATACCTATAGGATTAAGCGCCTTAATCTTCTCTATTGAGATTGTGTATGGATACATCTCGCAATACACGTTATGTTCTCTTACTCTTCTCGCGATAAGTTGGTTGTATTGACCGCCAAAGTCGATTACCAATACTTTTTCATTAGTCATGAACAAAACTCCTTATTATTTTTTATTGTCAAATCTGTTAAAGAACTCTTTGACCTTGTTTTTCTCTTTGTTGATAAAGCCTCCAGTCTCCTTGAAGAGAGCTTTGAACGCTTCTATTTCCACACGCATCAACGCCATTATAGGCACTATGCAAATTATTATTATCGTAAGTTTGATTATCATATCCGGATACAGCGATACCAAAGAGAACTTCTCACTCAAGAAAGAATTGCTTACCACGAATATGAAAGCTACAAGCAATAGCGCAAGCATAAATATCTTGTCTTTGGTATACGGCATACATACCTGAACCAAAACTATATAGGATACCGACGCGGTGATAAATACGCTCATTGTGGATATTTGCGGTGATACGTCAAAACCTATGTCGTTGTACATATAACATACGAGTATGATTGCAAACGCGACCGTAAGTCCTGCCGGTAAGGCTCGCTTAAACACTTTACTTAAGAAGTTGCCCTTTACTCTTCTGTCGTTTGGCTCAAGCGCCAAGATGAACGACGGTATACCTACAAACAACGCGTTGATAAGCGTAAGCTGAATAGGCTCGAATGGATACGTCGCGAATTGGAACAAAATAAGTAGCAATGACAGTACCGCGCTGAATGTCGTCTTGACTAGGAAGAGCGACGAAGCTCTTTCGATATTGTTGATAACTCTTCTCCCCTCGCTCACGACGCTCGGTAACGCCGAGAAGTCGGAGTCTAGCAAAACGAGTTGAGCAACGTTACGGCTCGCATCCGAACCGCTTGCCATAGCTATAGAGCAGTCGGCTTCTTTGAGCGCCATAACGTCGTTGACGCCGTCGCCCGTCATACCCACCGTATGTCCGTGAGCTTTGATTGCCGCAACGAGTTCTTTTTTCTGACTAGGCGTAACTCTGCCGAATACGGTATACTTCTCTACGGCTTCGTATATTTTTTCCGTCGTGTCTAAATCTACCGACGCGTCGACGTACTTTTCCGCATTCCTAAGTCCAGCTCTCTCTGCTACCTTAGACACCGTCAAAGGATTGTCGCCCGAGATAACTTTGAGTTCGACGCCCTGCTGTTCAAAATAATCAAAGGTCGCAGGCGCCGTGCTTCTTATTTTGTCGCTCAACACTATTAGCGCGATAAGATTCATTTGATTTGGGTCCATCTGGGAGTCTTTGAGTTCCTCACTCGTATTAACGAGTACTAAAACTCTGTAACCCTGCATAGCGTATTCGTTGACGTTACGCTCGACTAGGTCGTATCTCTCTTTGAGTACGAACTCCGGCGCTCCGACTATGAACGAACCGACGCCGTCAAAACTTGCTCCGCTCCACTTTCTTGCCGAAGAGAACGGCATAAGTTTTGTAACTTTGAACGTTTCATTAGAGGAGAAGTACTCTTGGCACGCTTCAAAAGTAGCGTTATTTGCGCCAAGCGCTTTGACCATATTCGCCATTATATCGTCCGCAGAACCGCACATAGACGAATATACGTGAACTGTTTCTACCTGCATCGTACCTTCGGTGATAGTACCCGTCTTGTCAAGACAAAGCACGTCTACTCTCGCAAGCGCTTCGATTGAATACAAATCCTGTACGAGAGTACGCTTCTTGGCAAGTCGAATGATACCCAAAGCCAACGCTATAGACGTCAACATTACCAAACCTTCGGGAATCATACCGATGACGGACGATACCGTACTGGTGACTGCGCCGGAAGTACTTGTCGAATACTTCATATTGGTGAAGAACATCGCAATTCCCAATGGGAAGATAATTATGGTAGCTATTCTGATAATCCAATTTATCGAACGCATAAGTTCCGACTTGGACTTCTTAAACTTCTTTGCGTCGCTCATAAGCTTTGACGCATAAGTATCTTCTCCGACTGCTATAACTCTTGCTCTGCAAGTACCGGCTTGAATAAAACTACCCGACATCAACTGATCGCCAAGTCCTTTATGTATATCATCCTGCTCGCCCGTAAGAAGCGATTCATTGGCTTCGCATTCTCCGCTAACGACTATGCAGTCCGTAGGAATTTGACTTCCTTGCTTAAGTATGATTATATCGTCGATTACTATTTGGTCGGTAGATATACTGACGACCTCGCCGTTACGCACGGCTTCTATCGACGGAGCGGATACCAAGGTCAGTTTGTCAAGAGCGCGCTTAGAACGTATCTCTTGGAAAATACCAATGACAAGATTTACTAGCGCAATGCCAGCAAATAGCATATTCTTTATCTGTCCGTTGAAAACGATAAGTAGACATACGAGGAAGATATTTACCAAGTTAAAGAGCGTAAATATATTGGACGTGAAAATTTTAAGATAAGACTTTGAGATTGTATTGTCCTGATAGTTGGTCATTCCTCTCAACTGCCTTTCTTCAATTTGTTCGTCGTTAAGTCCTTGCTTTGCAGTAGTTTCTGCGTGTACAAACTCTAAAGTCTTGTACTGCTTTGCTTTTTCTTTTAACGTTTTTGCTCTTTGCTTTTCATATGCCTTTTTAGCAGACTTCTCGGCTTTCTTTTGCGCTTTTAAGTCAACTTTTGAGTCATTATCGGATTCTTGTGTGTTATCCTCGACAGTTTGTGCTTTCTCGTCCGACTCATCGGCACTTTGGATTTCCAAAGACTTCTTTTCTTCCAAAACCTTTTTCGCGTCTTGCTTTTCCGCATTGTTTTCCACGACAGGACTAGCCTCCGCCTTGTCGGCGACAGCCGTCTTATCGTCAACCTTTTTCTCTTCAGAAGGCTTAGCTTTGGCGACTACCTTTTTAACAACAACTTTTTTGACGGTTTTGCCTTCGGCGTTGACGTACGTAGTTTCTGTAACGTTAGGCGTAGCAGTAGCAGACGTAGCAGAAGAAGCGCTTTTGACCTCTTCACCCGCGTTTTCGTTACCTTCGGGTTTTTTCACTACTTTTTTGACAACTTTCTTTACTACGACCGTCTTTTTCGGCGCGTCGGTATTCGTGTTATCACTTGCGGAATTATCGCTTGCTTTTTTTACGGTTTTGGTCGAAGAAGCCGAGCCTGCGCCTTTAGCAGTCTCTTGATTGTCAAACATAGACATCTGTTCTACGTTGATTTTTTTGTTTTTCTCCGCCATTTCTATATCCTTATTTGCTTAAAATATATCTCAAATTATTTTATAAAATAATTAGTAACTAAATGATAACATATTGAAAAATCTATGTCAAATATATTTTATAATTATTACATATATTTGCGTACGCATTAAAATTATCAAATCTATATGAAAATTACAGTAATTATCACCTACTACAATTTGTACCAGAATAATTAAATTTTAATATTAAATCGAATATTGAACAATGTTCAGTATTGGAATAATACGTAAAACAATCGACACATATCTGATATTTTACATTAAAATTTAATTATACTTTACTTAGCTACAAATAAATAAAGCGGATTAGTCTAACGCTACTCCGCTGAAATATATTTCACTTATTTTCTCAATCCACTTATCAATTATTTACCAACTGAACAATGTTCAAATTACTTTTTATCTATCTTTTTCTTCTCTAAAGCAAGACGTCTATCGGACGATTTAATAAAAGCCGATTTCAAAGTCTGCGCGTCGTTATCTATAAGAGCTTGCTTTATTATCGCAAGTTGAGTTTCAAAACAAGTAATCGTCGAAATAAGATTATCTTTGTTTCCCAAAAATAGTTCGCTCCATAAATCTTCATTTATATTGGCGATTCTCGTCAAATCTCTATAGCTATCGCCTATATAGCTTGCCGTATCGCTATTCTCGTCGTCACTGTTGATTAAAGCCACCGCTATAGCATGCGGAAGTTGAGAAGTATAGGCGATTACCTTGTCGTGAGTTGCGACGTCCGTAATACGTATTCTGCCAAATCCTATGTCTGTGACAATCTCGCTCATTCTGTCGATTGCCGATTGCGTAGTATTGGGAGTAGACACTATTAAGAAGTTTGCGCCTTGCAAGACTTTGTCGTCAGCATATTTGAATCCTCTCTTTTCTCTTCCTGCCATTGGGTGACAGAACAAAAACTCACATCCCTCCGGCACTAGCTTGTTTATTTCGTCTACAAAGTGGCTTTTTATGCCGGCAACATCGCTTATCAAACAGCCATTTTTGATATACTTGCCGTACTGCTCTAGATAATTGACTATTTGATTGGGATATAGCGCAATAATAATCACGTCGCTTAGAGGAAAGAACTTCTCAGGCGTATTCCCGCCGTCTTTTATTGCTCCACAAGCAATGGCGTCGTCGATACTCTGCGAGGACCTATTGACGCCGTATACGGTGTAGCCCTTCTTAGATAGCGCTATGGCGTACGAACCGCCTACGACTCCAAGACCAACTATAGTTATTACTTTATCCTTTTTCATAAACATTCCTTTTCTCAATCGGTATAGATTACTTAAATTTTCGGACAAAATGGCAAAAGCCTATTATCACAGAGTTAATTCCACTATGAGTTACTTTAATAACTCCTCTACAGCCAAAACGTAACCGTCATAGCCTTTGCCACATATCTGCGCCACGCAAGCAGAGGCCGTTACGGACACTTGTCTAAAAGCCTCTCTTGAGTGAATATCCGATATATGCACTTCTACTACAGGTATCGGCGAAATCGCCTTTATCGCATCGTAAATAGCGTAACTGTAATGCGTATGCGCGCCCGGATTAATTACAACTCCGTCATAAGAATTAAAATAGCAATTATGCAGACAAGTTACGACTTTGCCTTCACAGTTGGATTGAAAAAAGTCTAGCTCAACGTCCTTATCCTTGCACTTGTCGGCAATATAACTACATAAGCCTTTGTAATCCAATGTTCCATACACTCCCTTTTCTCTTATGCCAAGCATATTGAGATTAACTCCGTTGATAATCATTATCTTTTTCATAATTCACCTATTTTGTCCATAATACTAGAAAAGCTATTTTACTATTTTTACAATATCGTTAACAGTCTTAAACATATCGCATTCGTGACTTTTGACAACGTAATCGCAAGTCGAATAATATCTGTCTTTTCTGCTATTGTAGATTTCTCTTAATTTTTGAGCTCCGTCTTTAAGAAGCGGGCGAGTATCGGTACGCACATTTGCTAAAATATCGTCGATTTTTCTTTCGATAAGTATTATAACTCCGCTCAATCGCATAGCACTGACGTTGACGTCTTTAAGTATTGCGCCACCGCCGGTAGCTACTACGAGATTCTTCCTATGCGACAACTGCTCCAAAGCCTTGCTCTCCCAATCTCTAAATACGCCTTCGCCCTCGTCGAAAAGTTGACTTATACTCTTGCCTGAAATTTGCTGGATATAATCGTCCGCATCGACAAATTCCCATCCGAGCGACTTTGCGACTCTCTTGCCCTTGGTAGTTTTTCCGCAAGACATTATACCTGTAAGATATATATTTCCGCCGTTTTTTAGATAATACTCTTTCATTAACGAATTGTATATACTTTTAGTCAACGTTTCGTCTAACAAAGTATTATTCCAGATTTCTTGCGACTTCATTGCCTGCGCAACCAGCATATACAGTCCGCCTACGGCTTTTTTTCCAAGTCTTACGGCATTTTGCAAAAGTTTGGTATATACAGGATTATAGACAATGTCTGCTACGTTGTCGAAATTGCATATCACTTTGTCAGTTACGGGACATCTGTCTACGTTTGGGAACATGCCCACCGGCGTAGTATTGACAAGCGTATCGCCCTTAAAATTCTCGAGCTGGGAATATGTAATAAAATCTTCAACGTCCTTTTTACTCTCGTCGCGCGTGGCAATCTTGACAGTCTTTGCTCCGCGCTGTTTAAGAATATAGTAGACCGACTTGCATGCGCCACCGCTCCCCAATATAACGAAAGCCTTATCCTTAATCTTCACATTATTTGCATTGAGCATTCCCTCAAAGCCGTATGGGTCGGTATTATATCCGTATAACTTACCGTCTATATTTTTTACAGTGTTTACCGCGCCAATCTTCTTTGCCTCTTGCGATATTCCGTATAAGTACTTGATAACTTTCTCTTTATACGGCACGGTCACGTTAAAACCGTCGTATTGCAAAAGCGTATCTTTGCAATTACCAAGCATATTCTCCATAGCAATCTGCACTACGCCATACTCGCCGTTCATTTTGTGATAATCAAAATACGATTTATGTATTTGTGGCGACATGGTATGTGTGAGTTTTTCTCCAATTACGCAATACTTCTTCATTTCTTACACCCTTTGACCTTTCGCATACTCGCCGATTATCTCAAAGAAAGAAGACACCTCCGCTACGTACTCCAGAGCTTCATTTAGCTTCTCGGAATTGCAAGGATACTCCAAGTCAACATAGAAATAATACCTCTCGGGAGAATTCTCCACGGGTCGAGATTCTATGTTGAGCAAGTTGATGCCGTTCTTTGCAAAATACTTCAATGCATTGAATAGCGCGCCGGGAGTAGAATTTAAGGCAAATACTATACTGGTCTTATCGCTCTTATCGCTCTCAAGCAAGTTTTTACCAATAACGATAAAGCGCGTGTAATTGCAAGATTGCGACTGAATATTCTCCGCAATTACGTCAAGTCCATAGAGCTGAGCGTTACGCTTAGAAGCAATCGCAGTCTTGCTCTTATCCTTTTGCTCCGCTACGAATTTTGCCGACGACGCCGTTGATTTGTAAGGTATAATCGTCCACTTACCGCCCGATAAATAATTGTCGCATTGAGTAATTGCTTGCGGATGCGAATAAACTTCTTTTACATCCTCGAGTTTTGTTCCCGCTACGCCCAAAAGACAGTGATTTATTCCTTGCCATTGCTCGCCTACGATAAAGAAATCGTATTTGCGGAGTAAGTCGTAAACTTCCGTTATCGCGCCGGTAGACGAGTTTTCTATTGGCAAAACGCCGTATTGAATCTTATCATCTTTGAGCGCCACGAATATATCTTCAAAGGTGGCAAAACTATCTCCGTCGTCATCTCCGAAAAAGTCTATCATAGCCTGTTGAGAATTGGACCCCTTGTCGCCGTAGTAACCTTTCTTACCTTTCAAATCAAGAGGTTTACGCTTGTAAGAGCCGAGAAGATTAAATTTGGAGATTTTCTTTCTTTGCAAGTCCTTGCTAAGTCCCATAATCTCAACCATAAGTTGACGCGCGGATTCGGCATATTCTTTATTCTGCACGTTCTCCACTGCTTTTTTTAGAACTTCATCCTCTCTTGAAGTCTGTAATACGGCGGTATTGTGCGCTTTTTTATATTCCGCAACGCCCTGCACCAATCCCATTCTCTTCTCAAAAAGCGAGATTATTTCTTTATCAACCGTGTCTATTTGACCTCTTAATCTATCCAATTCGTCCATATATTTTGCCTCATTTACGCTTCTGCATTCTAGAATGTAGAATTATCTAATTTTCCCATACATTTCCGTATATCTTATTAACTATTCATTATTGATTTTCCGAATTTCTTATCTCTTATCTTTTATATTGTTACTACATGTTTTTCATAAGGTCATAAATAGCTATAGCAGTAACCGCCTCGATTACCGGCACAGCTCTTACCACTATGCAAGAATCATGTCTGCCTTTCAAGTTGAGTTTTACGTTTTCTCCCGTCACGACATTGATAGTATCTTGTTCCTTGAATATAGACGGGGTCGGTTTAATTGCCACGTTAAACAAGATAGGCATACCCGTAGTCAGTCCACCCAATATTCCGCCGTTGTTGTTGGTAGCGGTAAATACTTTGTTACCCAAGCATTTGAAGCTGTCGTTTGCCTGACTACCTTTCATTTTGGTCAGTTCAAAGCCCTTACCGAATTCTACGCCCTTTACTGCGGGTACGGAGAAAAGCAGGCTTGCAATTTTGGACTCTACGCTCTCGAAGAAAGGTTCTCCAACGCCCGCGGGAATTCCCACGACTGCGCACTCAATCGTACCGCCTACGCTATCGCCTTCTTCTCTAGCTTCTTTTATCAGATAATCCATAGCGGTGAACTTACCCGTATCGACAAGCGGGAATACCTGCCTTGCCAAATAGTCAAGCATATTTGCCTCTACTCTCGCGTCAAATCTAGCGTCTTTGATATTACCGATAGAAGATATATGAGAACCTACATATACGTCTTTTTTTCGTAAGAGTTGTTTGCAAATCGCGCCGGCGAATACGAGCGTAGCAGTCAATCTACCCGATGAATGTCCACCGCCCCTATAATCGTTGTTTCCACCGCTCTTATAATAATATCCGAAATCGCTGTGTCCCGGTCTAACGACTTCTTTTAATTGGTCGTAATCGCTCGACTTGGTATTGGTATTGCGAATTATACCGCAAAGTGGCGTGCCCGTCGTCTTGTCATTGAAATATCCGCTTACGATTTCTACTTCGTCAGCCTCTTTTCTCGGAGTAGAATACTCTCCGCCGTTGGGCGCTCTACGCGCCATTTCGCGACGTATCTCCGCCATATCCAAAGTCAGACCTGCCGGCAAATTGTCTATTACGACTCCAATCGCCTCGCTGTGCGACTCTCCAAATATTGCTATCTTGATATTACTGCCCCATACGGTACTCATTTACGCCTCCTACTAGCTTCAATTTATATATTTTTATATTTCACTTTTCCGCCCAGACTTACAAAGTGGTCAAAGAAGTTGGGATATGACTTGGATACGCTCTGCGCATTCAATATCGTAACCTCGCCGTCTGTCACAGTAGACGCTATTGCAAGCGTCATTGCCATACGGTGATCGTTGTGGCTGTCAACTTCTCCTGAACTCAATTTATCTACTCCGTCAATGGACAAACTATCCTCGCCTTGCGCTATCTTTGCTCCGAGTTTGCCAAGTTCCTCTGCCGTCGCGGAAAGTCTGTCGCATTCTTTTATTCTCAATCGCGATATATTGATTATATCCGTATGTCCCTTTCGCAAACAACACGCTAAGGCAAATACGGGAATTATATCGGGACAGTTACTTCCGTCAAAGGTCAACTTTTCACTTGCGTCTGCCGTCCTTAGCCTATTCACAAAGTCTACGATAACTTTGTCGCCTTGCAAACTGTCTACGTTCAGCCCAAGCATCGTAACGTCGTTGCCAAGATACTTTGCGACCTCATAAAACGCCGATTGCGAATAATCGCCCTCAATATAATAATCGCAATCCATATATCTCTGACCGCCTTTGATTTGCAAAACTTTATAGCCTTTGTTGTCTATAGAAATACCGAATTTATTAAGCATAAATAGAGTCAAATCAAGATAGCCTATCGACTGCAAGTCGCCCTCGATAATAATTTTGCTATCGCCGTCAAGCAAAGGCAAGGCAAACAAAAGTCCTGTGATGAATTGCGAACTGACACCGCCGTCTATATGAAACACACCGCTCTTCAATTCGCCCTTAACGCTCAAATCCAACAAATGCTTATCATTGGCAAGCGACCTGTCAATATACTCGATACCTTGCTCTTTGCATATATCGCCGTATATTTTCATTGGTCTTTCGCCCAGTTTACCTCTGCCGACAAAAGCGTTGTTCCCCTTGTTCAAAGCCAACGCTATAGGTAAAATAAATCTCAGCGTAGACCCTGATTCCTTACAATCAAAAGTCAAGTCGTCATATATTTTTCCTGAGTTTCCCTCTATCTCCAATACGCCGTCTTTTATATCTATCTTTGCGCCGAGATTACGCATACAGCCGATCGTAGCAATAATATCGTCGCTTAAAGCCACGTTGGAAATAACGCTCTTTCCGCGTGAAAGACAGGCGCAAATAATAGCTCTGTGCGCCAAACTCTTTGAGGGCGGAATTACCACGCTTCCTTTTAATTTTGTCGGTGTTATTTTTACGTCCATATCAGTCTATATTACTTGAGAAAATACTCCTCGCTAGTTGCGTACGTATAGCTTTCGCCTATATCTTTGAGCAATACTACGTTGAGTTTTTTGCCCAAATTCTTTTTGTCGCTCTTGATTGCGCTAAGCACTTGCTCCGCTTTTACGGGGTCGCTCGTCGGCAATCCGTATTGTCTTAAGACTTTCTCTATTCTCGCCGTCACGCCTTTCGCCGTCTGTCCCAATCTCTCGGAAATTTCGGTTATGTACGCCATACCGATTGCAACGGCTTGTCCGTGCGAATAGCCGGTGAAATTATAATATTTTTCTATAGCATGACCGTACGTATGTCCGAAGTTGAGCAACATTCTCTCGCCGTTATCCTTTTCGTCGACTTCGACAACGCGTCTTTTTATGTCGCAACAAGTATATACTATATCCTCGACTTTGCCCATAAATTCTTCGCGCGAATTTATACTTTCAAGCTCTTCAAAAAGTTTTTTATCCTTAATGCAACCGTACTTGATTATCTCCGCCATACCGTCGATATAGAATGCGTCAGGCAAGTCGTATAATACGTCGGTATCTATAAATACCAACTTGGGTTGATAAAAACTGCCTACAAGATTTTTGCCCTCAGGCAGGTCTACGGCAACTTTACCGCCCACCGAACTATCCACTTGAGCTAGCAAGGACGTGGGCACTTGAATAAAGTCTACGCCACGCAAATACGTCGAAGCGACAAAACCGCCAAGGTCGCCAATCACTCCGCCACCTAAAGTGATAATCAAGTCGCGACGGGTAAGATTGAATTCTATCATACTTGAATAAATGGGATATATCGATTTGATATTCTTCGTCGGCTCACCTGCCTCCAACACCATAAGTTTGCAATCGAAACCCTTCTTTGCAAGACTGTCAATTACGGTATTGGCAAATATCGGCGCAACGTTGGTATCGCTGATTATAAACACTTTACCGCCTCTGCTTAGCGCATAATCGCCTATCTTTGATAAGTGATTCTTGCCTATAATTATATCGTAGCTGTTTTCTCCGAGATTTACCCGCAATTTTTTCATATATGCTCCTTATATACCTTGGAAGCGGTTGAGCTTTCACATTAAGGTCGAAATGACGTTGACTTTTCAGTCACTGAACATTATGGTATGCTAACTATATATTACTATAAAAACATGCTGTTCGCAAGTATTCTCGAAATATTATAATAATTATTTAATTTACTTACATGGACTTTTTTTCTAAAGCAACATTGTCTTCTTGAAGTCTTGCAAGCGGAATAAGAAGTTTCTTATAAGCAATCATCATACATATAAAGCAATAACTGCCTCCTACAATCCAGCTTGCCGTAGGCGCCCAAAACATACCTTCAAGTCCCCAAAAATGCTCAAATAGATATGAAAAAGCTATTCTAAATACTATGGAGATAAACGTAGAAAACACGAAAGTCTTTAGCATGCCGATAGCTTTGAATACGGCTTGGCTCTGAACGATTATGCACATAAGCATGTAACCCCAACCAATCGACACGAGATACCCCGTACCCGCTTGGATAACCTCGATATTGTCGTCAAAGAGCTTCACAAGTCCTCTTCCCGCCAAGACGGTAAAAAGCGTAGAAAATACTCCGAAAAACGCGACGGCTACCCAACTCGCCTTGTAGCCTTTAACTACTCTCCTATACTGCTTCGCGCCCATATTTTGAGCGGTATAAGTAGTCAGAGCGTTGGTATACCCGCGCATCGGCGTCTGTAATAGCGCGTCAAGTCGAGTTCCGGAATTCACTCCCGCAACCACGTTCTCAGGATAAATATTTACAAGACCTTGTATTGCAAGTCGACTGACGTATACGAATACCTGCTGTAGGGACATCGATAGCGAATAAGAAGTAATCTCATATATGATTCCTTTACTTATTTTCAAATCGTCCTTTTTAAGTCGCAAAAGCTCAAATCTCTTGTGGGTATATATCATACACAGTATCGCCGACAGCATCTGCGCAAAGACGGTAGCCATTGCCGTACCGATAATACCCCACTTAAATGCTACTACGAAAAGCACGTCCAATACCGCATTGAACGCAACGGAAACGAATAAGAAAATGAGTGGCGTAAAACTGTCGCCGATAGCTCTTACCGAAAAACAGTAAAAGTTGTATAAATACGTAAATATCGCGCCGGCAAATACTATCTTAAGATAGTTGTCCGCGTCTTGCAATAGCGTTTCTTTGGTGTTGAGTAATTTCAAAAAAGGTCTTGATAATCCTATGCTTACCGCGCTCAAAATCAGCGTGAAAACAACTCCTATCACCAAAGCGTTGCCCATTACCTTTTTAAGCGTAGAATAGTCTTTATCTCCGTAATGCCTGGACATAATAACGCCACCGCCCATAGCAAAGCCTATGAGCAAAAATATTATTATGTTCATTATCGGACTTGACGCGCCAAGCGACGCCAAAGCGTTGGTGCCTATAAATCTTCCCGCAACAATAGAATCAACAGCATTATAGAGCTGTTGACAAAAATCGCCGATAATAAGCGGTAGAGAAAATTTGAAAATCACCCTCGCCGGACTTTGCGTCAAAAGCGGAGTTTTTGCTAGTTCACAGTCCATTGTTTTCCTAAAAATACTTTATATAACATTATACGTAAAGTTGTCGTTAACTCGTGCGCTGTGTTGACTTCGCCCTAACTTGCCTTGTATCCCCATACGACAGGACGATCGCCATTCCAATTACTATCCCACCCTGTCGGCTTGCTCTCTGCCTCGCAATAGATGGTCAAATTGTCGCAACCTTCAAATGCGTCGCTGTATATGCGATAAACAGAGTAAATAGGTATAATTATGCTCGTTAGACTGCTACAGCCTGAAAACATTTTAGTACCTATAAATTGAAGTGTGCTCGGCAACTTTATATATTCAAGACTTGTGCAATTAGCGAATGTAGACGAATAACATATTCCCACCCAATCTGCGTATCTACCGATTGTATATACTGTGTCTGGTATATCAATGCTTTTTAGACTACTACAACCAAAAAACGCACATTCGCCTATTCTCAAAACCCCACTCGGTATCTCTATGCTTTCCAAACTACTACAACCGTCAAACGCGTAATCTTCAATAACAGTCACTCCGCTAGGTATATTTACATTCTTTAGACTGCTACATCTTTGAAATGTACAAATGTCTAATTTAGTTACACTGCTCGGTATTTCTATGCTTTCCAAACTTTTGCAGTCTGAGAAGGAGCCTAATTCCTCTATTGTCTGAGGTAACTCCACGCTTGTTAAATTCACACAGCCGTCGTATGAACCGGAGTATATAAATCCCTCCGAAACTTTTACACTTTTCAAACTCTTACAATTATAAATAGAACAACTCGTCACTTGGAATATACCGAAATTTTTAGGCACAACAATGCTTTCAATCCCCTCTACACAACCGCTTATACTACAATAATACTCATCGCGGTTTTTGCTGATTGAACAGTAAAAATCTCCGGTACGAGCCCCATAAAAATAGGACGGATTCACATAGCCGGATTTTAGCTCGGGAAGGCATGCTCGCAGATAATTTTCACTTGCATTTTCATATTGCTGACTAAGTTCTTGCCACCGTTTATCGTCACAGTTAAGAAAATACTTATAATCTTCTTTGGTATCATCTAAAGTCGCGTCTGCATAATACCATTCTTCGTCAATATTGACAATATTTACAGCATGGTCTTTTGCTTCACTGCCTACGTATAAACACTCGACTCCAAATATATTGCATAAATACTTAACTGCTTGAGTGTAACCTTGACAAATAGAATTAGTACTATTATCTCCGTCCAATACTCCCGCCATAGAATAAGAATATCCGTTGAAAATTATATTACCTTTGTCATCTGCACTATACTCGGTATGGTTTATTACATAATCGTATATGATTTTGAATTTCATCGCCGAAGATTCTATCCCGTCGAGCAACTGCCTTACTTCCTCGACGCTGTTTTTCACTTCTTCAAGGACTTTTTCTCTTACGCTTTTATCGAGAAATTCCGGCGCGATTTTTACTGTCATTGAACCTGAGTTATAAGAAAACGAATTGGAAATGATAAAAAATGCCGAGGCGTCGTATCTAAAAGCATACCACACCGTTTCGGCTTCTTCAAAACTAAGTCCGTAATCTGAAAATCTGTAAGTGCCTAAATTATCCTTTTCTTGTCCGTTGTATAAAATGTCTTCAGCTTCTTTATAGAGCATTTTGTACATCTTTTGCTGGTTTTCGGACAAATGGGAATAGTAAAAATCAGAACAGCCCTCGCGTACTGCAAAATCATAAGAATCGTCATATTTAATTGCATTTTTACAGCCTGTTAGACCTGCAGTAACTATAAAGATAATTACTGCTATGGCCAACAGACAGATTATATACGATTTCTTATTTTTCATCCTATCTTTATTATAATGCAAGTCAAAACTATTTGCAATACCCTAAATTTGGAGATTCTTGTTTATCTTCTATTGAGAGCGGATACCAAAGCTCTGACGCTAGCCTCAATAATATCGTTGTGAATTCCCACGCCCCAGACGATTTTACGCGTATCCTCTATCTCTATGCCGACGTACGCGACGGCTTGGGACTTAGACGTCTTTGTACGCGCGTGTTCTTGATACTCGACTATATGATAGGTATCGCCGATAACTTTCTTGATAGCGTTGCTGACAGCGTCAAGTCTGCCGTTACCGGTCGCGCTAACGGTGATTGGCTCTTTGCCGTCGACTTCCAGCGTAACGGAAGTTTCAATCTCGCCTTTTTGCTTATAATGATGCTCAATAATCTTGATAGGCTTCTCGACGTTGACGTAATTGTCCTCAAAGACTTTGTATACCTCTTCGGGCATAAGTTCTTTATGCGCGTGATCGGATACGCTCTTGACTGCATAGCCGAAATTCTCTCTCATCTTAGGTGGCATAACGATGCCGTAACGCTCTTCCATAAGGAAGCCGATACCGCCCTTGCCCGACTGTGAATTAATACGTATTACGTCGCCCTCGTATTCTCTGCCGACGTCCTTTGGATCTATTGGCAAATAAGGTACGCTCCAATGGTCGGGATGCTTTTCCTCTCGCCATTTCATACCCTTTGCGATTGCGTCTTGGTGTGAGCCAGAGAATGCCGCAAATACAAGTTTACCTGCGTATGGATGTCTGTCGTGGACTTTGAGGTCGGTAACCTTTTCATACTGGGCTACTATAGGCAAAATATTGCTAAAGTCAAGTTTTGGGTCTACTCCGTGCGTATACATATTGAGCGCAAGCGTAATTATATCGACGTTGCCGGTACGCTCACCGTTGCCAAACAAAGTTCCCTCTATTCTATCACCGCCTGCCAATAAGCCCAGTTCGCTGTCTGCCACCGCGCAACCTCTGTCGTTGTGCGGGTGCAGGGAGATAATCAAATTTTCTCTGTCGATAAGGCTCTTACACATAAATTCCACTTGGCTTGCGTAGACGTGCGGAAGCGACATTGATACGGTTACGGGCAAGTTAATTATAACTTTTCTCGACGGCGTAGGCTTCCATATCTTAATGACCTCGTTGCAAATATCTCTTGCAAATTCCATTTCCGTTCCCGTAAACGATTCGGGAGAATACTCAAAGATAAACTCTCCTTCCATTTTTGAAGCATACTCGTTGAAAAGTCTAGCGCCTTGCTTGGCTATCTCAATGATTTCTTCATTGGATTTCTTGAATACTTGCTCTCTTTGCGCAACTGACGTAGAATTGTAAAGATGCACGATTGCTCTTTTTACGCCCCTTAACGCGTCAAACGTCTTGGCAATGATATGCTCTCTTGACTGCGTGAGCACTTGAATTGTCACGTCGTTGGGAATGAGATTACGGTCTATCAATGCGCGCAAAAACTCGTACTCCGTTTCGCTAGCCGCGGGAAAACCTACTTCGATTTCCTTAAATCCCAATTTGCATAGCAAAGTGAAAAACTCCAATTTCTGTTCCAAGCTCATAGGAACAACCAAGGCTTGGTTGCCGTCGCGCAAGTCAACGCTACACCATATCGGCGCTTTGTCGACGTACTCCTTTTTTACCCAATCGTTGCACTCGAATGGAGGCATAAAATAACCTCTTTGGTATTTTTCTACGTTTTTCATACTCTGCTCCTTTATTTTTAGCTGATATAGAATTCAATTCTTTTCTATAATCGCTTTGTTTACTTCTTTATTTCATAATGACGTTGCTTCATAAAAAAACGTCTCTTGCTAATTGCAAGAGACGAACGTGTCCGTGGTACCACTCTTTTTCATATCTGCGACAATCATCGACTTACGATACCTCAACGCTATAACGGGCTTACCCGACGCTCTTTTACTTAAGTTCAAAGAGGTGACTCAAAGGCGAGTTGGCTTTTTTTGTCCTACTGTCTCGCACCAACCGACAGCTCTCTGTAAAGACTTGAAAGTTAATATTCCTTGTCATTGTCTTTATAAATATCCGATTGCGTATAGTTTATTATATATTTACTGAGTTGTCAAGTGTTTCGTGACAAATATATTTGGTAAATAATTCAAATCGCTCAAGTGTGACTAAGAGAGCGTCCTAGTCTTTAGGGCGGAAGGCGCGCCGATATATGCGGTTGGTAATTATTTTTTCATAGCTCTTTGTTCTCTGAGCAAATCCTGGTATCTCTCGATTTGGTCATATCTCAAGTCTACCATCTTCTTCGCAGTTTCAAAGGCTTGCGCATCAGATACCAATACTTCCGTTTCCTTGACTTTGACCTTCGTTCCGTCGCCCGTTGCGTCGCGTCGCAAGTCTTTCATGTACTCGTCTTCCATTTTCAATAGAGCTACTGTTGTGTCTTTCTTTATCGTCAACTTGAGCAATGGATTGGTCGTCGTTTGTCCGTAGACTACAAAGTACGTTGATTTCCTTTCCTTACACTTATACTTGTCGAGAACGTACTGCTTGAGTCCGTCAAAGTACTTCTTTTGCTCTTTTGTGAGTAAAGCGTACGCTTCGTCAAGCGTAAGTCTTGGTGCTACTTCCTTTTTAGGCTTAGGCTCGGCTTTTACGGGTACTTCTACCTTAACTTCTTTTACTATCTCTTTTTCGACTATCTTCTCGACCTCTACAGGAACCTCTACGATTTTTTCTACCGGCACTTCCTTGACTACTTCTTTCTCAACTACTTTCTCTACTTCAACCGGTACTTCAACTACTTTCTCCACTATCTTCTCGACAGGAACTTCTTTCTCGATTATCTGAGGTTGATTCGACTGACTGGCGAGTTTTTCCATTATAGCCTTTTGTCCCTCAATCAAGCTCTTGATTGCTTCGTCGTTGACGCTAGACGACGCAACTTCGCGCTCGGAGTTTTGCTTAGTAAGCTGTTTAATCAACTCTCGCATTTCGTCTTCATTCTTTTGCGACTTTTCAAGTAGCTTTTCCACAAGTTCGTTATTGACTGACGCTTGTTGCGGTAGCATTTGTTGCATACCCGGCAACATTGCAGTCATTGTTTCCGATACTATTCCGCGTATCTGCTCTGCGCCTATGCCGTATCCTGCGCCCACAAAGCCCTCGCCTTGCGCTCCGCCGTTACCTCCAACGTTGCCTGCGCCTTGAGCTCCGCCGAACATACGCATAAACATCATTTGCATATCTTCGTCGCGACGTCTATTTTCTTCTTCTCTACGCGCATACTCTTCTTGTCTTTTTTGCTCTGCAAAGTCGGCTTTGTTGCGTTGGTACTCCTCAAAACGCTCTTCGTAATCTTCTTCAGCGTTGTTACATCTCTTCTTAGCTATTATCATTATTATGAAAGATACTACCGCCAAGCCCATGAGTACGCACGCTATCGCCGTCCAAGCTGTCATTGCCATTCCCAAGAATACGCCTGCGTATAC
>JAIDUT010000044.1 GCA_029060065.1 Clostridia bacterium
CATTTATAATGCGCCAATATCGTAGATATATCCACTACTTTTCTTGTAATTTCGTCATCTTCGCCAATAAGTTTCTTCTGCACTCTATTGAGTACGCAAGTACCCATTTTCATCTCAAGTTCTTCGTCAAGTACCGCATGAGCTAAAATGTTTAGAAAAGTCATGTCGTACGTCGTGCCTATTCTCATAAGCTGTCCACAGCGTTTTCCGATACTCTTGCACAGTCCGCAATAAAACCCCCTATATCCATAGTAGTCTTTCATAAACATATTGAGTTTGTCTGGAATGACGTATCCGAACATAGTACCTCTTATCTTTTTATCGGTTAAGATTTCTCCATTCCGCTACGCTCAAGTCGAAATGACATAAGGTGCGTATGGATGAGATTTCTCGACTTCGCTCAAAATGACACAATGCGCTGTCGCAAGAAGCGAAGCGACGGCATAGCGGGCAAGCGGAATCGCGTCCCCAGCGAGCGTCAATGATAATATATATTATAATATTATATCAATTTAATATAGGTTCACAATATTATTTTCACCCCTTCAATCACTTACGCGACAGAAACCTCGGCTACACTCAGTTTCGGTCGGACTCCATTAGTTGAAAATTTAGGATTACGTCTACTGACGTAGACGACACCCCTTTCGACGCTCCGCGTCACTTTCCCCTCAAGAGGGGACAGCAAGTGTACTGTTGAGATTTCTCCATTCCGCTTCGCTTAAGTCGAAATGACGTAAGGTGCGGTCATCTACACTATATAGCCGATTGCTTGCTTAAAGCGTTTCAACGTCTTTTCGGCTATTTCGCTTGCTCTTTGCGCGCCGTCTTTTGCGCAAGCCATGAGATAATCTTTAGAATCGATAAGACGCTTATACTCGTCTTGGAAAGGTCTTAGCATCTCTATTACGCTGTCTGCAACTCGCAATTTGAGGTCGCCGTATCTCAAGCCTTGGCAATCGGCTACCGTTTGCTCTATAGTTTTGCCAGTAGCAACCGCCAATATACCCAAAAGATTGGATATACCCGCTTTATTTTCCGGATCATAGGTAATAGTAGTATCGCTGTCGGTAACTGCTTTCTTAAACTTCTTAACAATAACGTCGGGAGTATCTAGACAGGATATTACGGCATTGGGATTGGGGTCAGACTTACTCATCTTGCTAGTAGGGTCTTGCAAGCTCATTATCTTCGCGCCAATCTTGGGAATAAAGCCGTTGGGTACTTTGAAAATATCGCCGTAAATATTATTTACTCTCAACGCTATATCGCGCGTAATTTCTATGTGCTGAAGTTGGTCATAGCCCACGGGAACTAAGTCCGTATCATATAGCAAAATGTCTGCCGCCATAAGTACGGGATAGTCCATAAGCCCCATATTGATATTGTCTACGTGCTTTGCCGACTTATCCTTGAACTGCGTCATTCTATTCATCTCGCCTACGTAGGTATAGCAATTAAGTAGCCATGAAAGCTCGCTGTGCTGAGCAACGTGCGATTGAAGATACAATATACTCTTCTTAGCGTCAAGACCTACAGCCTGCAAAAGCGCGTAAAAACTCCAACAATTATTGTTGAACTCCGCGGGATTTTGACGTACGGTAACAGTATGCAAATCTGCCAAGGCAAAGATGCACTTATTCTCCGTATCATTTTGCATAGCTCTCCAATTATTAACCGCCCCTATGTAATTGCCTAGCGTCATTATGCCGGACGGCTGTATTGCGCTGTAAATCGTCTTCATTGTTCTCTCCAACTATCTGTAATCTACTTCTTTATATAATTCAAAATTTCTTTCTCGATGTCCTGTTTTGCTATAACTTTGGTAAATCTAACGGGCTTTTTGTCAAGGTCGGCAAGTGGCGCGGGAACTTCTTCGCCAGTGTATGCGTTGAGTTTCTTAGTAGCCTTTTGCGCGTCTTCGATATAGTCTTGCACCAAAGCGTCGTAGACGTCGCACGGGAACTTGTAAGCGTTGGCCGTCGATACGATTACGCTTGGAGTTTCGTCACCGCTATTCTCAAAGTAGTCGTCGTATACGCTCATTGCTACTGCTGTGTGCGTATCCAAAAGATAATCGTATACTTCGAAACAATTTGCTATAACTTCTGCGGTATCGTCCTCAGTCGCATAGCCTACTTCAAATATCTTTTTCAAATTTTCCAGTTCTTGCTTGCTTACGCTGTATTTGCCGTCTTTCTTGAGAGAATCCATACGTTGAGCGATAAGTTTGTCGTCGCGAGAGCAGAACTCAAAAAGTAATCTCTCTAAGTTGGAAGAAATCAAGATATCCATAGACGGGCTCATTGTCTTGTGGAACTGTCTGTGCGTATCATACTCGCCTGTCGTAAAGAAATCGGTAAGCACGTTGTTGACATTAGAAGCGCAGATAAGTTTGTTGACGCCTACGCCCATGAGCGACGCATAGTATCCTGCCAATATATTACCGAAGTTTCCGCTAGGTACGCAGAAGTTGACCTTATCGCCGTACTTTATCTGTCCCGAAGAAATTAGGTCGCAATAACTAGATACGTAGTACGCAATCTGCGGAGCAAGTCTACCCCAGTTTATGGAGTTGGCTGAAGAGAGTTTGTAACCGCCGTCAAGCAACTGCTTTTGCATTTGCTCGTCATTGAAAATTCTCTTGACTGCCGTCTGAGCGTCGTCGAAGTTACCCTCTATCGCGCATACGAATACGTTGTCGCCAAGTTGCGTCATCATTTGCAATTTCTGCATATCGGATACGCCGTCTGAAGGATAGAATACTATTATATCCGTACCCTCAACGTCTCTAAAACCTTCCAATGCTGCTTTGCCGGTATCGCCTGACGTAGCTACCAAAATCAACGTCTTTGCAGTTTCGCCTGTTTTCTTTCTTGCAGACGACAATAGGTGAGGTAACATTGTGAGCGCCATGTCCTTGAAAGCGCAAGTAGGTCCGTGCCACAATTCAAGAACGTAAAGCCCGTCGTCGATATTGACTAGCGGACAAGGGTCATCGCCGTAAAATCTCGAATATGCCTTGGTCGAATAATCGAGAAGTTCTTCATAGGTATAGTCCTCTAGATAAAGCGAAAGTACCTTTGCTACTCTCTCAGGATAACTCATAGCGATGAGTTCGTCAAAATTCTCTTTGGTGAGTTTTGGGAACTCCTCGGGAACGAAAAGTCCGCCGTCCTTTGAAAGTCCGTTGACTATTGCTTCTGCCGAACTTACTTTGATTGATTTGTTTCTGGTACTGATGTATTTCATATTTACACTCCGTAAAGGTATTTCTGTATTTAATCGATAAAATTCTGCGACTGCTCTTAAAATGACTTAAGATTGTTAGTCGTCTAACTTCGATAGCAAAGCGTTCTGATTTGCAAGTTGCAACGCTTCAATCATCTCGAATATATCTCCGTCCATAAAACTGTCAAGACTGTATATCGTCATGCCAATTCTGTGGTCGGTAACTCTATTTTGAGGGAAGTTGTACGTCCTAATCTTTTCCGACCTATCTCCGCTTCCTACTTGCGTCTTGCGGTTGGCGGCGTATTCGCTCTCGGCTTTGCTACTGTAATAGTCGTAAAGTCTTGATTTAAGTACGCTCATCGCCTGTTCTCTGTTCTTGATTTGCGAACGCTCGTCTTGCGATGCGACTACGATGCCAGTCGGCAAGTGAGTTATACGCACGGCGCTTTCCGTCTTGTTGACGTGCTGTCCGCCTGCTCCGCTGGAACGATATGTGTCTATCTTGAGGTCTTTTTCAAGAATCTCTATCTGGATATCGGGAGCTTCGGGAAGTATGGCGACCGTCGCCGTCGACGTGTGTACTCTGCCTTGCGATTCGGTTTCCGGCACGCGCTGTACTCTGTGTACTCCGCTCTCGTATTTGAGCTTAGCGTACGCGCCGGTACCGCTTATCATAAAAGTGACTTCTTTTGCTCCGCCAAGTTCGGTATAGTTCATATCGATTTCCTTGACTTTCCATCTCATTCTCTCGGCGTAGCGCATATACATTCTTACAAGTTCCGCGCCGAAAAGACCGCCCTCTTCTCCGCCTGCTCCGGCTCTAACTTCGACAATAACATTGTTGTCATCATTGGGGTCTACCGGCAAAAGCGCAATCTTGAGGTCCTGAATTACTTGCTCCTCGTCTTTCTTTGCTTGGTTGAGTTCTTCCTTTGCAAGCGCAGTCATATCTGCGTCACTGCCGTCGTCAATAATCTCCTTACACTCGTCGATACTGTCTTGAAGCGCAAGATATTTCTTATAAAGTTCTATCGCAGGAGTCATTTGAGAATGTTCCTTAACGAGTTTTTGCCATCTCTCTTGGTCGGCAATGACCTCGGGGTCGGCAATCAACTCCGTCAATTCCTCAAACTTTTTTAACATTAACTCTAACTTTTCAAACATATTCTATCCTTATTTCTTTCTTTTATTGATAAAGATTTCTCGACTTCGCTCGATATGACATCAGTCGATACATTGGGCGACGATAATTCTATCTATCCCTTGCAAGTCCTTAACTACTTTGCATTCATAGTCCTTAAGCATTTCTACGACGGCATTTGCTTGGTCTATACCCACTTCCAAGAGAAGATAGCCACCGTCATTAAGATACTCTTTGGCTCTGTCGGCAAATACTCTATAGAAATCAAGTCCGTCTGCTCCGCCGTCCAACGCGATATGCGGGTCGTAATCTCTTACTTCCTTATCCAACTTGGGTATATCTCCGCTGGGTATATACGGCGGATTGGATACGATAATATCAAACTTGCCGTCAATACTATCAAACTTATCGCTGAGAATAAATGATATTTTATCCGCTAAGCCGTTGGCGTCTGCATTGTCTTTAGCTACGTCCAAAGCCGATTGGCTAATATCGCTTGCAACTACTTCACAACCTGCTTCACCGGCAATGGCAACTGCTATACAACCGCTTCCGCAACACATATCCAATACTCTGCTACCGCCTGTCGCAAGCTCTATCGCCTTTTGAGCAAGATACTCCGTCTCCGGTCTCGGACAAAGCACGTCGGGAGTGACGGATATGCTGTAGCCGTAAAAATCTACGTTGCCGAAAACTCTCCAAAGCGGTTCGCCCTTTTGTCTTTTCTTGGCAAATTCAACTGCCTTTTCATACTCCATTTGTCTTACGTGAGTAAGATTTGTAAGTTCGCTCCGCTTGACAGCGCAAGCCTCGCAGAATATCCAATCTATATCGCTCTCGTCCACGCCCTTTAGCATAGTCCTTATTTCGTTTCTTACTTTTTCGTACGGCTTTTTGGTATCAAACCTCTTTTCCGGTATCGTTGGGTCCGCATCCATTGCCATAACTGTCTTGAACGCCGTAATAGCGCATTCTACCATTGAATCGTCAGGCTGTTTGGTCGTCAATTTCTGTAGCATAAGTCCCGGGAACTTGAATATACGAACCAACCAGTTGTCGTACTTAGCCATAGTCTTAAGCATCTCGTAACTTATTCCCATAACGATAGGAAGTAGAATTATTCTCGACGCAAAAAGTATTACGTTCTTCCATATGCCAAGGCTCTCCATATACGGCTCGAATATGCCGACAATAGAGAAAATAACCACGCTGACAAGCATAACGATAAACATAAACGTAGTTCCGCATCTGTCGTGTACGGTCGTCATCTTCTGCGCATTTTCTACGGTGAGTTCCAAGCCGTGCTCGTAACAACTTATCGTCTTATGCTCCGCGCCGTGATACATATAAGTGCGTTTAATAGGTTTCATAAGCGTGGTAAACGCAATATATATAACGAATATTATTATTCGTAACAAGCCCTCAAATAGCGCGTAAAGCACCGTGACGTACCAAAGCGTATTTGCCTCTTCGGATATATACTTGGCTACAAGCGCCTTTACTCCCGTGAGTATGCCGAGCGGTAGGAAGAAAAACAGTCCTATTGCCAATATTATACCCAGTACTACGGAAAATGCCATCATAACATCGTATATATTGACTTTGAGTTTTTTCGCCATCCACTTTTCAAGTTTGCTAGGCTGGGTATCGTCGTCAAAGACTGCGCCCGAGCGCATAAGCGTCTTCATTCCGCTTACCATAGAGTCGAAAAAGTTGAACACTCCTCTAATAAATGGAACGCGATAGATTTTAGGACGTTCGCTTACGGATTTGATATATCTACTCTCGACGACGATATTGCCCTTTTCGTCGCGCACCGCAGTAGCCATAGATCTCTCACCGCGCATCATTACGCCTTCCAATACGGCTTGACCGCCTATTTTAGATGTATACTTTCTTGCCATATTATAATAATTATACGCTTAAAATAAACTATTGTCTATCATTTACTTAAATTAAAATATATAATTTAATAATATGTAAAGTTTTACAATGGTATAGAACAGGAAAGAAAGTGTTTTATACCATTTTTTCTACTGTTCAAATAAAAATAACGGTGGCGACATTACGCAAAGGAAGGTAACGAAAATGGAAAAAATCACTATCAAAGGCAAAATCGAATTTTGCGAGGTTGAGAACAAAGGGTATAACCGAGAGTTTGAGGCTATACTCGAAGACAGTAACGCATTTGCTTATGGCAATCAAACGCAGGTACTTATTTTGTTTGGAAGAATGGCAAATGGCGAGGTGGGCGGTCTTGTGCTACTTGATACACGTTATGACCGAACAATTAAACGTAATGAAAATGATTTCAAAATGTGGATTCAAAAGTATTTTGAGGAACATTACGCTGAACACGTTTTGACACTCTATTGAGTGAACGGCTGAACTATCGGCTTGACGGGTAAATTTAATTAGACAAGGTGGTTAAAATGAGTAGAGTTGATAAAAGTCGTAATCGAAGAATACGTCGTGCTCAACGTAATGATTTGAAAATGAATATGCGTTATAGATATTGGCATCGTCGTATTGGTGGAAGATACGGCAAAAATAAGTGATTTTATGTATTGACGAGGTGCTTAAAATGGAAAACGGAACGAAAAAGTACATTGAAACGGTCAAATACCTTGAAAAGTTGTACGACTATTGCAACGAAAAATTGTTTAACGGCGAACTTTCAAAACCTGTAATTACGGTGCAATGTGACGAGCGCAATAAAACAAATGGTTGGTGGTCGGTTAAAAAGGTTTGGAAAGAAAGCGACGAAGACAAGGGCGAACACGAACTGAATATTACGGCGCAATCACTCAACCGCCCAATTAAACAAATTGCCGAAACTATGATACACGAAATGTGCCACCAATACGCAAGCGTACACAATATGCAAGATACTTCCCGAGCAGGCAATTATCATAATAAGTTATTTAAGAAAATTGCCGAAAGTCACGGTTTGACTGTTGAATGTATGCAAACAATAGGTTGGTCGCATACGGAATTGACAAGTAAGACTGCGGAACTTATAACGGAATTTGTCAAGGACTTCCCTTGCAACGTTATTTACCGCTTACCTGTAATGAAAGGTCAAAGCGTTAAGAGTTCTAGCACTCGCAAGTATATTTGTCCGTGTTGTGGGCTTTCAGTAAGGGCAACAAAGGCGGTAAATATAATGTGCGTGGACTGTAATGAGTATTTGCAAGAGGAATGAGTATGGAAAAAAAGCCTCGTAGACTTTCTTGTCCATATATAGAAAATGGGTGCGTTGGTATATGTAAGTTTAGCGTTATTGACGTGGTTTGTCCGTATTATGTCCCCGAATGTCCTTATGAAAAGTTAGAAGTAAATGATATAGTGGCAACCTATTTATTAAAAGTTAAACAATATGACATAACTTTGAACGATTATAGGTTGAAAGTTTATAAAGTAAAAACTAATGATATTTATCACGTAATTGGAAAAATATATTGCAACGCATTTGAAAGAATTGAGAGTATGAGTTATGGTCTTTGGACGAAACAGCGTGAGGAATTTTGGGAAAAAGAGGGTTACAGTGTTGTTGATTATAAGGAATAATTACAAGAGGAATAAGTTAAGGTAAAATATGGGAACGTGCGTAGTGGTAAGCGCGCACATATAAACGGGTATTCCCCCTCTTCCATAGAAATTACCCGTTAAAGTATGTGAGGGGCAAGTTCAATTCTTGTCGTTCCCACCACTAAAAAAAATACGCGTGCCGTATGCGACAAGCGGTAAAGGAAAATTATTATGGCAAACGAAAAGAAAGTAAAGGCAACTGAAAGCGTAGAAAGCACGACCACGGCGGAAGTATCGGCAACGACCGAAAAAAGACTTGTGGTAGAGCGTGAAAAGTTCATTGCGAAAGACGGTCGAGAGATGTGGGGCTACGCTGTACACGGAAAAGTACGCGGACGTGATACAAAAGTAGACTTCAACGCTTATGACCAAGGCGGATATGAAGTGTTGGATATGGTATTCGACATTAAGCCTACCGCTGACCTTTTGATGCGTGAAGAAAGTATGACGGACGGCGATACGGGCGAAATTCGCAAATACACGATTTACGAAGTCAAGAATATTGACGAGGACGGCGACGAGATTTCTTGCCGTATCAAGCCTGCAAGGGATAGCGACAAATCAATACTCGCCTATTTGTTGAAGAAGTTGAATAGACAAACGGCGTAAGTATATATATTGTATATATAAAAAGAGGGGGTGGTGTATAACTATCCCCTTTTATGCTTTTTAGACGGTTGAATAAAGGTAACGAAATGTAGAGAGGAAAAGGAAAATGGTAATTAGGAACTTTATTGAAGTAACGAACTTTGACGACGGTGCGAACGTGTTAATACCTATTGATAAGATATTGGGTATTGTGTGTGATAGTGGCGGTAACGTATTTATTGAAATGGGAACGGATAACAGAACTGTGTCGTCGGGTATTCTTGTAATTGAGAGTTACGACGAAATCAAAAATAAATTAAAAGCAAGTGAGGCGTAAATCTAATGTACGAATTAAAAAGACATAAAAAAAGTGATAAAATCAAGTGGATATTTACGAGCATAACGTTTTTGCTTATTTCTGTAATGCTTGTTGGTTTTGGGTTGCAACTCTTTGGCACAGGCAAATTAAAACCGTCCGAGTGGTTTACAAAATCTAATACCGAGGAAGTAATGTCGGGCAATGTTGAAAACGAAATGACGGCAACATCTTCCGTTACTCCTCTTTCTATGGCGGTTTCGACAACTGTTGAGCCACGAGCAAACAATTATTCTTTACCTTCTTGGTGGAACGAAGGTAATGGTCCGGTAACAGGTTATTATTGTATATCTAGCAATGTTGGGAATTTGAACGATTTTGTTGGTTGCGTTGACCTTAGAAGCACTGAAGTATTTGGCAAGTCGGAGTTTGACGGATATGATAACGCTTTTATTTTTACTGCTCCTTCGTTTGACGGATATTCTGTTAAGAAATTGAGTGTTGATATTTATGGTTGTAGTTACGACCCCGGAAATGGTCGTTGCCCAAGTATGCCGTGGAATGCTCATAGCGACTATTGTGAATTTACTCCTAATTCTTTTTATGATACTCTTAAGTATTCATTTGAGTGTTCTTCGATAGGCAATGATAGATATACTTGCGGTGAATTTTACAACCCTTGGCGTGACGCTATTGGTATGTACATAGATTCTCTTCATTTTCTTTTTAATATTGAATATGAGTTCGCAAAAGAACCTATTCCCCTTCCTGATAGTCCTGTAAAAGAAGGTTACACTTTCGTGGGTTGGTATTATGACGAGGCATTTACTAAACCTTATGATAATAAGCCTATTTTTGAGGATACCAACCTTTATGCAAAATTTGAAATTAACCGTTATAATGTCACTTTTAATTCAAATGATGGAAGTGACGTTGCAAGTCAAGTTGTAGATTGGAATACGGTAGCAAACCTCACTACGCCAACACGTGACGGTTATGCTTTTAAGGGGTGGTATTTGTCAGACGGAACGCAATATACAAACCAACCTATTAAAAGCAATACTACGCTTACGGCGCATTGGGAAAGGAATAGGTTTACAGTTACATTTAATACTGACGGCGGTAGTGAAATTGAAAGTCAAACAGTTAGTTTGAACGCAAGCGTACAATTATCTACTACCACTAAAAAAGGCTTTAATTTTGTTGGTTGGTTTTTACAGGACGGAACGGAATATACAAATCAACCTATAACGGACGATATTGAACTTACGGCACGTTGGGAAGTGATTATATGTACTGTAACTTTCTATGTTGACGGTAAAGTTTATGAGGTTAAAGAAGTGGAATATGGCACTGCCCTGTCAGAGGTAGTTGAAGTTGCGTCTACAATGAACTTGCAAGTAATGTCACTGAGTTTAAGCGACGATACGCTTATTGGCGAAGTCGTTGACGAAATGAATACCGTAATAGGCGATTTAGATGTAACTGTCGCGATAATGAATGGTAAGGACAAAATTGTAAATACCGTTAAAAACAATAAATGGGCTGTTGTTGGCGGTCTTGTTGGTATTGTGGTATTGATTGTAGTCGTAATGGGTATTAGCAGTAGTGTTAAACGCAGAAAGCGTTAAGCGAGGTGCATAATGAAAACGTTGAGTAAAGTTATAACGTGGGTATTAGTTGCCATTGTTCTTTTAGGCGTCGTGGGTATGCTCTACTCTTTTATTGGAAACGGTCAGCGCAATTTTTACATTCGATACGGAAGCGAAGTAATGCCTACTTCCACAGACAATTTAGCCTTTGAAAAAGATGCTTGCAATGTTATTTATTGCGGTACTCTTACAGGGCAAAAAGTTGAGTATACGGTAACAATAGCATTGGACACGTCGAATATGTCTAATACTTCATTTAAGTTGAATGATAGTTCCGCTGACTTCAAATATGATTTGTACGGCTATGATTGTACCGCTTTATTTAACGTTGAAGTATTTGACGATTACTTTGTATTCTTCATTCCCAAAGATTTGACTTTGACTAAAATTTTGCAAAATAAGTATTCACAAGATACCATTACTGACGTAGTGGACGTTGATTTGTGGGAAAAGGACTATTTCGTATTGACTGTTACGGATAAGGTCGAACGTAGTAGCACAGTAATTAGATTTCATTGAGGTAACGTATGCAAAAAGCAAGAAAACAATTATATATAAAACTGATTGTACTACTCCTTTTGGCGTTAGTAATTTTATCGTTGATTTGCAGTAATATATCAACTGCGTTTGCCTCGACGGACAACGTAATGCAATTTGATAGTACAAACGTATTGGACGATTTGAAAGGTGGTACAATAGGCGGTAAATCATTTGATTTGGCTGACTATCCTTATGACGAAAAAGTTAAGCCACAAATAATTGGTTTAGTGGAATATTGTTATAGTTATTATGAAAGTCGTCAATCAAACTATGGTTTGTACGTTTACATATATAATCCACAAGGTCGTGATTTTGATACAAATACCGACCGCAATAAAATTTCACTTTCTTATGGTGATAATGCAAGTTATAACAAATATGCTTTGAAATATCTTAACTGCTCTATTGCAAAAGGTACGGAAGGGCTTTTTTATAAATTCAAAGTAAATCTATCGGAATTTGAACGCGCTTTGATTTTGAACGGTGTAAAACAAGCAGAACGTGTATATAAGATTGCAGGGCTTGAATTGTCTTTGAAAAATGAAGTAACTGACTATGCAGTAGCACAAACATATAAATATAGTGGATATTCAAAGGGTTATGCTCCGTTTGAGGGCGCGGAAAGCACGTTGTCGTGTGTTGTTGACGGTATAGATAAATATTTGCAATTAAACGTACATTCTACATATTGGCGTCCGTCGGGTACAAATGGCGATTCGTATTCACGTGATACTTTACATTCTGTTTATTTTTCAGTTCCAAACTATTTGATTGAGGAATACGGCGAAATGACGGCTGTACACGCTACTTGGTTAAATGCTCTTACCTCTCCTGTGTTTGTTACAGGTAATGAAACTGTATATAATGAGATAAACAAGTATTTGGGAAAATATGTTGACGGCGGTAAATTTCAACTTTCAAGTAGTGATAACTCTAATACTGATTTGAAATACGCTCTTATTGCCTCAAAGTTGATTGAGAGTGCAACTTGGAACAATGCTTCGTATGGCAGTTCTTATATAAGTTACAATGCAAATCGAAAGTATACAAGTTCGGACATTGACATTTATACACTTGCGTATTGCTTTCTTGCTGATAGCGTTTCGGGCGAACGTAATGCGGATAATTATGTTTTGCCCGCCGAAATGCTTGTTGGCGATAAGGAAAAAAATATAAGAGGTTGGTTTGAAACCTATACTGAAAAATACGGTGGCGAACTTGTGAATAATCGTTTTAGTAAAGATTTATTTGCGGAAGTTGCCGACAGTTTTACTGATATAACGATACGCAAAGACGATACATTTACATTGACTGACGAGGTGATCTCACAGAGTTTATGGCAAAAGTTCATCGGTGGTGGCTATAACGTAACTGGTCAAAATCAGTATAACGTATCTGCTATTAAACGTGTAGATAATACCGATTTTAAGGCAACAAAAACGCAGACTTGCGACGGGCTATACATAAATGAAAGTGACTATGACGAATTTAAGAAGTTTTACGATAATGTTACTAGCAAAGATAAGCCCGAAACGGTTTACTTATTTAGATATTATCAATCGTCATATACGCATAATGAGGTTGCAACATATACAAGAGGAAAGGACGACGCTTTAATAAAAAGTTTTGCTTATAACTTTGTTGATACAAATGCGTACTTTATGCAAATGTGGGTACAACTTGACTTTGATATTATTGACGTGACTTTTACAAAGGATAACGTTGATACTGTTATTCCAGTAGTAATGTCGCCTGTCGATTTAGCGACTGACGGCGATACTACACTGTTTCCAAACAATGACAAAGACAATTGGTTGAAAATAGTTATTGCGGTTGTTTCGTTTATTCTATTGTGTGTAATTTTTGCGCCTATATTGCCGTATTTAATTCAATTTATTATAGGGCTTATAGCACTACCCTTTAAGTTGCTTGGTGCAGTATTTAAGGGCATAAGTAAAGCCGTAAGGCGAAAATAAAATAGTGAGGTAAATATAAATGATTTGGAATAAACAAACGGGTAAAAAATATTATTCTGTTCAAGAAAAGATAAAGCATTATAGTAGTATGCTTGAAAGAAAAGATATTTCTTTAGATAAGAAGAAACTTGCTAAACAAAGGCTTATTGAATTGAAAGCAATAGATAATTGTTTGTATGACGAGCCTACAATGATTATTACTGACGATAAATATTTTGGTAATCCTAGTTCTAAACTTCGTGCTTGCGTCGTTGTGGGCGTAGACAACAAACAACAGTTATTGGCTTGTCCTGTACGTAAAAGAACAATTAAAACTGTAATTCTTGAAAATGATACTGATAGACAAATGGACAGTACAGTTAAAATTCTTAAACGAAAAGACGTTTATGAAACAAAGAATATAAGTGGTTTGGCTTCTTTGACAAGTGGCGATAAGAAAAAGATAAAAGCAATTCACGGTAAAAAATAACAGCGACTTGTTGGGTCGCTGTCGGTGGACTTATTACCACTCACCGCTGTTGAGAAGCGGTGCCTACTGACTAATAGGTATTACCTTTCGTGGTCGGTAAGGCAATTATATATGATTATTGTTGTAAAAGTCAAACAAATTTACAAAAAAAAATAAATTTGAAAGTGTACTTTCAAAAAGGAAAGAGAATGACAATGAGAGATACGGCAAATTTGATTAAAACGCAAGAGCAATATGAGAGTTTGAAAACTCTATGCGCCAACGAATTGGGAACGACTACGGATAACGTGGATATAGGACTTATTGCGGATATAGGCGACGGCAAATATAAAATAAAGGTAGTGTACAAACATAGTTATTTATACGCAATGATATATGACGGAAAAAGAATAACGGAATACGTGAGGTTGATATAGTAATGAAAGTAATTGATTACGTAGGCTGGATAGTTGGTTTTTTGATTGGCGTTGGTGTGCCTAGTTTGATTTTGTTTATTGTCAATTATGCAAAAAAGCATAAAGGACAGCAACCGTCAAAGGGTGTTAAAACGCTAATAAGATTATTAAACGTAATAATTTTTGTAGTGGTGTTGGCGGAAATAGGTTACTTTATCTATACGGGGGTACGACTATGAACGCTAACGGAAACGGAAAAAGACGCTTTAATTATCGTCATATAATTTGTGTAATGATAACGCTTGGTTGCTTGGCTTGCTCGTTGTTCCGCTATTCAAGTGCGCTTGGTAGAATCATTGAGGGCGGACGTGATTTTGGGCTTTCTATTGCCTACTATTTTTGTGAAATGTTTGGTATTGAGCATAATATCACGCCAACAGTCAATGACTTGCCAAAGATACCGTTTTTCGACTTTGCGCAATCTCCTGCGCCGTCAACTCCTCTGCCCGATACTACTGACGGCTTTAAGGCGAATTGGACGGTATATTGGCAGTTGTGGGCTACGAAAGCAAACTTTATGGGATATTTGTCGTTCCTTGGCGACGTACTTTTTTATACTTTTTGTTGTACAATTACAATCATATTGCCACTTGTAGGCGGTTTGTATTTGTACTTAAAAAGATACTTCAAAAAGGTAAATAATGATTACAACAAGGATAGCCGTCCGCTAAAAGTGTGCAAATGGCTTACGGCTCATACATACTCCCCCGTCAAAAGATTTGTTGTGGGGCTTTGGGCTTTTATAAAAGAGCATAAGCAGTACGTCATAGTGTGGGGCTTTATATGGGCGTTTAACTTCAATATAATTGCAATCGTGCTTGAATTTTTGGCATATTACTTTTATTTTGTAGTGTCCTTTGACGTAGCGAGTATTTATCGGCAAGTATACAAACTATTTCTTGACCTGTCAGTACCGTTAAAGGCTATACCCGTATGGGCTTGGGTAATGATAGGGCTTGGGTGGTTTGACAACTTCCGCAAAAAAATAGCGTACGCAACTCTAAATCATTACGAAATGCGAAATCGTGGCTTTGTCAACGCCCGTCCTATCGTATTTATGACGTGCGGTACAATGGGAAAGAAAAAGACAACGACGATAACGGATATGGGGCTTTCGCAAGAGGTAATGTTTCGTGATAAAGCATTGGAAAAGTTGCTTGAAAACGACTTAAAATTTCCATACTTCCCTTGGATAAATTTGGAAAATGAGTTAAAACGTGCAATGCAATACCACGAAGTATATAATCTTGCTACGGTGCGAAAATTCGTCTATAAAAAGGCGAAAAGGTGGCAAAAGACTAAAACGCAAAGTAAACTCTTTGACTATGAATATGAACGCTATGGGTTTACTTACGACGATAAATTGAAAATTGTCAACGTGTGGGAAGTAATTGAGAATTACGCTCAACTATACTTTATCTATATAATACAGTCGTCTTTGATTATTTCTAATTATTCTATACGTGTGGACGCTGTTTTGAGTGATTTAGGCAACTTCCCTATGTGGAATAGCGACTTTTTTAAGCGTGATAGTAGGCTTATAGATAGTTTCTCGCGCCACTCTCATATCTTGGACTTTGACAGTCTACGGCTTGGGCGTAAAGTTGTTAAAAATAACATTAACGCAAACAACTTCGAGTTTGGCGTCGTAGTAATTACGGAAGTTGGCAAAGAGCGTGGCAATAATCTTGAATTACAAGAAAAGAAAAAGAAAGATATTGACACAAATCAAAAAAATGACTTGTTCAATAGTTGGCTTAAAATGGTACGCCACTCCGCCACCGTAGACAACTTCCCTTTTGTAAGGGTAATCGTTGACGAGCAACGTCCTGAAAGTTGGGGTGCAGACGCTCGCGATTTATGCGAAATCGTACATATACGCGAAGGCGGAGATACACGACTTGCAATGCCTTTCTTCTCACTTGCTGAATTGCTTTACGACTGGATACTTGGCAAGTTTTCAGGGCTATATTATCAATATAGATATGTGCGTAGTGATAAGACCGTGCCTATGTATGCTCTCAAAGCGTTTACGGCGAAAATAGACCACTACTACACGCGAATTTATAATCGTTTTGGATACTGCCGTTTGCAGGTGCAAACCGAAAGCGGAACGCAAGACGGACAACGTGACGAAAACAAATACTATTTAATGCCTAAAAAGATTTATAGTAAGCGTTTTTCCACTGACTGTTATTCGGACTATTTTACAGAAAAAGCGTTACGCTCTCCCGTCGGTATCGACGATTTGAGGGAATACGAAACCGAAAAAGCAACGTTTAGCGAACTTCGCTTACAAAATAGTTACTTTGTCAATGACCTATTAAATGGCTTGACTGAAAATAAAAAATAAAATATGTGAGGTAAAAAAAAATATGTTTAATTTAGCGGACAAAATTAAGTACTACAAAAGAAGATTTGTACTTGACGACGATAATAAGCGTGGTTACGCTAGGGGTTTTGTCAATGGTGCTAGTGTAAATCATACGAAAGCGCATAATATTGACGATAAGAAAGAATTATCGTTGTCATATCGTGAATTAAAAAAAGCGAAAAATGCTGACGATAGGCGTATTATACTTGCTGATATTTGCTATTTGAAAGGCTGTTTGCAGGGTTATAATGAAAAAATGAAAAACGATAAAAAATAGAAGGTGTTATCCTTTTAGATTGCGGAGGCAAAAGAGAAAATGCAATACATAATAAAGCAAGTGAACGGTTTTCCGTAGCACAATGCAAAGACGAAAATGCAACTAAAAAGGTGCTATCCTTTTGAGTTGCTTTCGGCAGGGCAAAAGTAATACGGAAAATGCGAACTGTCAAGCACATCGTGAAATAAAAGCGTAGCGATTATGTCGCGAAAGGTGCTTTACAGTACGCAAGTAAACGACGATAGAGGTAATAACTATGGAATACGCAAACTTGATACCTATTGAGAATATGACGGACTACCCGTTTCCATTCTTTGACGAGCCTATCCCACCTACGGAAACTTATTACAAGGTTTATAACGACGGTGGGCATTACATAGCAACACGTATTTATCGCAGTCAAGCGAAAGCAAAATCGCATAATAATACGCAACGTGAGGACATAGACATACTCTTTGATAGCCTTTACAATGCCACTTTACAAGACGGATTAAAAGCCGACGAACAAGTGGCATACATAAAGGCAGGTATACTCAAACTATTCCCCCATTGCTATGATTTAGACGGCTACGTTGCGGACAAACTTGAACGCAAACGGCATAATCTTTATGCCCGTAAAAAGCGTTTTCGTCGCAAGGCTAATCTCAATAAGTGGAATTACTTCGTTACGTTTACGTATGACGACGGCAAACAAGACGAGAATACGTTTAGGAAGAAGTTGCGGTGTTGCTTATCTCATTTGCATACGCGTCGTGGGTGGCGTTATATGGGCGTATTTGAAAGAGCGCCGGAAACGGGACGTTTGCACTTTCACGGACTGTTATACGTACCCGACGGCGAAATGATAGGCAACATATCAGAACGAACTGATTATAGTACCGCGCAAAGCAAAATGCAAACTACACACCCAAACGATTTTTTTGAAAAGGCTTTCGGGCGCAACGATTTTGAGGAATTAAACGAAATGGAACTACGACACGGCCAAACGCTAAATTACATTTTGAAGTACATAGGAAAGACAGGCGAACGCATTGTTTATAGTAGAGGAATACCGACAGAAGTATGCGTAAAGGTCAAGGCTGACGATATAATAACGGATATGCAAGATTACGGAACAAAATACATACTTTTTGACGACGTGATAACTTGGGAACGCGACGTAATGAATTTCAAGCGAAAGCAAGTATCAATATTTGACCTCTTATGTAATCCCCAACGGGTAGCGTAAGACGGTATTTAACTCAATATAAAACTGTCTAACACCTATGGTCGGCATAAGGTGTATTTTGCGTTTCTTTGAAAACTAAAATAAAGCACGTTTACGGGCTTTTAATCGCTTTCACTTTCGCATACAAAAAATAAAGGCGACATTTTGCAAAGCGATTTAGCGCAAAAGTCGCCTTTTTGTGTGCTGAAAGCGGTCAGTCGGTCGGTAAAAACGCGACACCTTGTACCGTCCGCCGTCAGGCGGACGCTCGTAGTAGTACAAGGTATCGCCTAATAGCCCCTATGGTAAATTTACCATAGAATTAAGCAAAGAATTGTCTTGAAAGTGCACTTTCAAAACTAGGCTTTGCAAGGCTCTAAAAGTCTATCTATCGTAACGCTATGATACTTGGCAAGGGCTATCAAATATCGTAGGGACGGAACAACCTCGCCACGCTCCCACTGACTGACATTTTTTTGATTAACTCCCAAAGCGTCGGCTACGTCCTTTTGACTTTGCTTGCGGTCTTGTCGTAAGCAAATAAGATTGAAAGCAAGGTCAATTCTAGGCTTTGTGTTTTCGTCGGCTTGCTCTCTTTGTTCCATTAGACTAAAAAGCGATATTTTTGCCGTTGTTGTGTAAGTAGGAAATAACATACTTTTATTATATGGTAAACTTACCATATTGTCAAGGAAAAAATTACTATGAAAAACAACGAAATAAAAGACAAATTGAATATACTTGAAAACAAACTTAATTTGCTAATAAATCAAACGCCCATAGAACGCCCTGCCCCTTATACGCTCTATGAGTGGTTGGAATTATGGTATGTAACTTGTAACGCTCCAACGCTTTCAAAAAAGTGGCATAAAGTTTTGAGATATAATATTGACCGCATAAAATCATTACTTCCTGATAAACTCTTGAACGAATACACCGCAATAGAACTTTTGCAAGCCGTCTATGCCGTGCCTTTGAGTTATACTCGTTCAGCCTGCTATAACTTATTGAACGCCGTATATAAGCAAGCCGTACGGCTCGGCTACGTGCTTATCAATCCATTGGATGCAACAGAAAAAGTAACGCACGTTAGACAAGTAGGGCGAGCGTTAACTCTTGAAGAGCAACGGCAATTCTTAAAAGTATTGGACGGAAACGCCCGAAAGGCTCTATATTTATTCTATCTTTTAAGTGGTTGCCGTTGCTCGGAGTTAATAGCACTCCGTTGGACTGACATTGACGAAAACGCAGGTCTTATACACGTATACGGAACGAAAACGCCCCACGCTAATAGATATATACCACTATTCCCTCAAATTCGGGCATTGTTAGACACAATTCCCCATATCAATGAAAGAGTATTCCCCCTTACTGAAAACGCCGTTAAAAGCCATTTTCAACGCTTAAAACATAAATACGGCTTGAATTTCCGTTTGCACGATTTACGGCATACCTTTGCTACACGTTGCATAGAAAGTGGCATAAGCATTTTTACGCTGTCAAAATGGTTAGGACATAGCAACATAAACACAACCGCAAGTATTTACGCCCATTTGCTGACTGACTTTGAACGGCAAGAGATTGCACGATTTGACCCAAAGATATGAATACCACGAAAGGACGATAGCAACCGCTACCGCCCTTTTGATTTTTGAAAGTGTACTTTCAAAAAATTACTCTGTTTCGCTATACTCCCCCACGCAAAGGACTTCGTTTGCGTCAAGGTCTAGCACGGCACAAAGTTTTGCAAAAGTATCTAATGCGGGCATTGCTCTCCCCGAAAGATATTGGGCAATTGTCGAAGATTTAATATTAACTCTTCGGCAAATTTCCGCTTGTGTCATTCCACTATTTTTGATAGCATCTTTTAATTTCTCTCTAATTGCATTTAACGTAATCATAAAAAATATACCTCCCAAACAAATTATACTAGGAATTGCCTAGCAAATGCTTGACAACTAGGCAATGCCTAGTATATTATTAAGTTGCTAGGCAATGCCTAGTAATAAAAATAAAGGACGGACGAACTATGAAACAAAAACAAAGCAACACGCCCCGACAAGAGGGGCAACACACCGACAGCCAAAAAAGTCAATTCTTGATTGACAATTTGGATAAGTTTTGCAAGGACAACAATTTGGTTGTTATTTCCGTAGAAAACGACTATGGCAAGATTATTGCGCAAAGAGATACAAAGGACAAAGACAAAATCACAAAGATTGTAGGCTTTGCCGTATCTGTTGACGAGTGCGAAGAGATTGACGAGAACGAGGACTACGAGGACGAAGAGAACGAGCAAGACGAAAAGATTACGATAGATAGGTTTGTGAGGTGGTTAAAATGACAAATTGGGGTGATTGGAAAATAACTGACGAACAAGCACAAGCAATTCACAACGGAGAAAAAACCGCTCGCGATAAATTCTACTTTGATAATTTAGATAAAATTCGGGCTATGGCTCATACTCATTGCTCTCGTTCTTCTTCTTGTCGTGGTTGGTTTGAAGATATGGTTAACGGTGTTTACGTTGATTTAACGATTTTTGAAAGTGGCATAAATCAGCCTGTGAATGGTGTATGGCGGTTGCATAAATTCATTTACGCAAGTTTTAAGGCTTGCCCACACGGTGGGTTGGCTTATCTTTACGAAAATAATCGCAAATTATTAAGTGGTAGGAAAGAATATCGCGCGCCTACCGATATTCTTTCGTTTGATTCTCCTATAAGTTATTCAAGTACTTTACATAACCACGACGGCGGACATAGTACGACGATTGCGGATATTATACCTGCTCCCCATTCGCTGAGTGAAAAAAGATATGACATTATAAAGCAAATTGTTTGCCGTCGTCTTTCGCCTCGTGCCTCTGCTTATGTTGGACTTTTAATTGATGGTTATGCTACTAAGGAAATAAAAGCGTTGACAGTTGACAAACGAACAACTTTAAGTGCTGTAAAAAAAGAACTTATAACTCATTGTAAAACTATATTGGACGATTTAACCGCTATTGGCTTAAATGTAGAATATTACTATAAAATAGATCCAAGTGAAAAAGTAGAAAAACATTATAAACAAACACCCGAAGAGCGCGAAAAGCGTCGATTATGGGCGCGAAATTGGCGACTAATACAAAAAACAAAGAAAAACGCAACGCCCACGCTCCCACCTGTGGCGTGAGGCACGGACATTGACAACGGCAAACTATCTTCTTTAAGGCTAGGGCGTGAAAACGCCCCAACCTAATCCGCACAAGACCAGAGCAAAAGCCACAGCATTTTGCGACGTGCGGAACGCGAAAAGGCAAAGGCTATTACGTCTTTGCCTTTGAGATTACCTATTGAAAAGAAAGCAAGGCACTTGGAGAACGCACAAAAAAACAAGGTGGCGCAACGGAGTCAAAAAGCGGTTTAGCGTTGACCCGTTGCCCCTTGTTTTGGCGTGTCGCTTCGGTTAGTCGGTCGGTTACTCAGTCGGCGAGTGGCGATACCTTGTACCGTCCGCCGTCAGGCGGACGCTTGTAGTAGTACAAGGTGTCGCGTAATAGCCCCACTAATCAAATTTGATAGAAAAACCGCTTGAAATTAAGTAATATTTTGATTAACGAATAATGAGTTTTGGCTTTAAGCACGCTGAAACGTCTTGCAAGTCTTTGTCGGTCATTATTATTACTTTTAAGCCTAGTTTGTCGTAAATTTTTTGAGTATATTCTTTGCTCTTCAAATATTTGGGGTTAGAGAGTTCGTTATACTCAATATAAAGTTCGTAATCAGGCAAGTAGAAGTCGGGATGTAATTCTTTTGTTTCCCCCGTCTTTTCGTCTAGGTAATATACAGGTTCTTCGTATTTTACGCGTATTTTGTTGTTGTATAGCCAACTGCAAATAATCGCCTCTGCTCTGCTACGGACTTTTCTACCGTCGTCGCATCTATATATTAGGTTGCCGTATTCGTCAAGTATTTCCGTTTCCGTGCAATTAGTGATACGAATATCAACTGAACGGTCTTTGTATTTTGCATAACATTTTTTGCAAAAGTGAAGTCCGTTAGAATTTTCGCCACAAATTATACAAGTCAATTTGGGCGTAGTGTCGCTTTCTTGTTGCTTATTAGTATCAATAGTTTGTATGGGCTTGTTTCCGCAAGACGGACAAACTTCGTCGGTTTTACGCCATTTATCGCAAACAGGACATTTCATTACTTTGTTTTCGTCTTTAAGTTTGAAACAACTTTTGCATAAAGGAAGATAACCACTTGGTTTACCGCATATTTGACAATTCATATAAATACCTCCAAAATAAAAGAGAGATACGACATAATGAACGCATCTCTCTCCAAAGTGCATTCTCTATGTTGCTATACAAAATTATCTAATGACAAGATAAAATGAGAATACAGTTTTGGCGGTATTCATTGTCATTAGATATATATTATCTTTTGTATAGCAACATAAGTATAAAGCAATTTTAATTATTTTGTAAAGTAAATTAAAGGAAATAAACGACTATGAAAAAGAAAGGAACGAAAGATTTAACGTTAACGCAAAGGCGCGAATTGGAAACGCTATTGAAAGCAGGTCTGCATAAAAAGCAAATCGCCAAACAATTAGGCGTATGCCTTGCAACCGTGTACAACGAAATCAATCGCGGAAAATGTACTCAAAAGGTCATTAGGTACGTCGATTGGTTTGGCGATAAGCATTATAAGGAAGTAACGGCATATAGTGCGGATTTAGCCGAATATAATTATCGACTAAATCAATCGTCACACGGTGCGCCACTTAAAATTGGCAACGATTTTGAATTAGTACGCGAAATTGAAAATCGTGTTGTCAATGATAAGATAAGCCCGTGCGCCGCGCTAGGCGAAATCAAGCGCAAAGGAATATGCCGTACAACGATAAGCAAAACTACGCTCTATCGTTATATACGTATGGGCGATATATTCACGCGCATAACAATGCAAGATGTGAAATTAAAGCAAAAACATTATCAAAAAGCGACGGTAAAACGTCCGCCGAGAGGTACAAGCATTGAAAAACGCCCTGCCGAGATTGCCGAGCGTAACACATTCGGGCATTGGGAAATGGATTGTGTTATAGGCAAGCAAAGTACAAAGCAAACTATACTTGCTTTTACCGAGCGGTTGACACGTTATGAAATCGTATTCAAAATGCCCGACCATAAAGCGACGACAGTAGTCCGCTACGTTAACAAACTTGAAAAGCGTTACGGCAAGCAATTCCGTAAACTATTCAAAAGTATTACGGTTGACAACGGCGTGGAATTTAGCGACTATAAGGGGCTTGAAAAGTCTATTTATGGCGGTAAACGTACTAGCGTATACTATTGCCACCCATATACCTCTTGCGAACGTGGAAGTAATGAGCGATTAAACCGTGAGATACGCCGACTAATACCAAAAGGCATTGATTTATCTACTATAAGCGAAAAGCGCATACAAGCGGTTGAAACGTGGATAAATGATTATCCGCGTGAAATCTTTGGGTACGCTACAAGTGCCGAAATGTTTAACGCGCAATTACAAGCAATTTAACAATTATTGAAAGTACACTTTCAAAAAACTAATCAAGCCGTCGTAGTACGGCTATTTGTCGTGCAACAAACTTCCCCGTTTGCGCCGTTTTTCTACCACTTGCAAGTGGTAGAAAAAGTTAAAGCCCACCGAATTACTACTTTCGACAGGCTTTTTTATCGTGTAACAAACTTTTTTTGAATTTAAGAAAAAAATTCTAAAAAAATGCTTGACTTTTCATATAATTTAATAATATTATTATACTATTTTACCAATTCTAACCGCTAATATAAATCGAATATTGACTAATACCGCCCAGTCGACTATAATGATAATACTAATAAACAATATTTGGAGAAATTATGGGAATAGTAGTTCATATTTATTACACGGGCAAAGACGGAAGCGCAAGAAAATTTGCTGAAGAGATGATTTCAAGCGGAATCGTAGACGCCGTAAGGGCTAAAGAAGGAAATCTGAAATATGATTATTACTTCCCTATAGACGATAAGGAAACAGTTTTGCTTATCGATAAATGGACTAATCAACAAGCATTGGATATGCACCATAAATCTGATCTTATGCCAAGAATTGCCGATTTAAGAACTAAATATAAACTTAAAATGAGTGTTGAAAAATTTGAATATGTTTAATAACTTACCAACAAAAAGCCTACTAACACACCGATAAATACCGAAAGCGCAGGCAATTTGCTTTTCCACATCAATATCGACTCCGGCAATAATTCGCCGAATACCACATATAACATTGCACCGCTTGCAAAGCCTAGCGAAAGTACGAGCATAATGGCATTTATACCGCCAAGCGCATAGCCCAGCAATGCTCCCAATACCGTCGGCAATCCGCTTAACGCCGTCAATAATATCGCCTTGAATTTACCCATACCTCCCGAAATCAACGGCACTGATACCGCCATCCCTTCGGGAACGTTATGTAAGCCTATAACTATTGCCATAATAAATCCCGTACTTGAAAAAAGATTGGCTGTCAAATCTTTTTCCATTGCGTACGACGCGCCTATTACCATACCTTCCGGTAGATTATGTAATGCTATAGCTACCATCATAACAAGCCCTGCAATAAATAGATTGGACCTAGAATTGTTCGCCCCGTCTTTATGGCACTCAAAGTGATCTGCGTGTATTAATTCGTCAAGATCGTCGGCTGTCGAAGGATGATTTTTGTCTATATGCTTTACTTCTTTGTTGGCGTGCTTGTCAATGACGTGATTAAGCATATATACCACGGCGTAACCTACAATTACTGCCAATACTACAATAATAGGAGTATACGAAGGTAATGTTCCCTCTTTCATCATTTCTACAGGTTGGCTCATAAGGTCAAAGCAAACTACGGCAAGCATTATGCCTCCTGCAAATGACAGCAAAAGCGACACGATCTTATTAGACTCCCGACGCAATATTGCGCCTATCGCTCCGCCAAGTCCCGTGCCTAGCACTCCTGATATTAAAGTGATAATTATTATTGCTAAATAATTCATAAGTTTTTATCCATTTAGTATCGACATCAACTTTTCTTCGTCGATTATCTCTATGCCGAGTTTTTGAGCCTTGGCGAGTTTGCTTCCCGCGTCTTCGCCTGCGACTACGAGGTTGACCGACTTGGAAATACTGTCCGCCACTTCTCCGCCGTTCTGCTCGATAAGCGCCTTGGCTTGCGACCTTTTGAGAGTAGGCAACGAGCCTGTGAGTACGACTTTCTTTCCGCTCAAAGCGCCTTGCGCTACTTGCTTCTGCGCAATCTTAACACCGCTTGCAAGCAGGCTTTCGACATCTTGAATATGCCTTTCGTCCTCCCAATATTCTATTAGTCCGTTCGTCATAATATCTCCGAAATCGTCAATAGCTTTGAGCTCAAAATAATTTGCATTTATTATTCCGTCCAAAGTCTTAAATTCGTCGGCTAGTTGCTTAGACGCTTTCTTACCTATATTGGCTATTCCGAGCGCATAAATAAATCTATCCAAAGTGGTGTCTTTACTCTTTTCTATAGCGCTCAAAATGTTACTCACCTTTTTGTCGCCGAAGCCTTCTATACCCTCGAAATCTTCCGCCTTGAGATTATATATATCTACGAAATGATTGAGCTTACCTTCGTTGTAAAGCGTCTCAAAAGTCTTGTCGGATAAGCCGTCGATGTCCATAGCATCGCGCGAAGCAAAGTGCGACATAGCCGATACTATAGCCGGAGCGCAATTCTTTGCGTTGGAGCACTTAAGGAATACGCCGTCCTCGATTACCGGCGCTCCGCAAGCCGGACAAACCGCAGGTTTGGGCACGTCAACCGATTGCGAAGTATGCTCTGCAATACCCAAAATCTCAGGGATAACGTCATTGCTACGGCGTATAAATACTCTGCTACCTATCTTAACGTCTTTACGGCGAATCTCGCTGATATTCGACAGCGTAGCTCTGCTGACCGTCACACCTGCAAGGTCAACCGGATCGAGAATTGCCAAAGGATTTAACTTACCCGTACGCGATACTTGCCATACAACGTCGCGTAGCGTAGTCGTCGCTTCTTGAGCGGGAAACTTGAACGCAACCGCCCACTTGGGGAACTTCTCCGTATATCCCATATCCTCGCGAATAGACGTATCGTCTACTTTGATAACAGCCCCGTCTATAAGAAAGTCTAAGCTATCGCGCTTTTGCTGTATCTCGTCTAAGCTGTCAATTAATTTTTGTTTGTCTTCAAAAATGTCGTATTTATCGCTGACTTTGAACTTATTTTCCTTCAAAAACTCAATCATATCGCTACCTGAGTTAAAGTCCTCTTCGATATAATTGACGTTGTAACATATCACTTCAAGCCGTCTGGAAGCCGTTACTTTAGGGTCAAGATTACGTATCGCTCCGGCTACTGCGTTGCGGGCGTTTTTGAGCGGAGTTACGCCCTCTTTTGCGTTGTACTCAGCTAATGCGGACAATCGCATTATACCCTCTCCCTGCACTTCGACTACACCTTTATAATCTATGGATAGCGGTACGCATTTGATTGTCTTGACTTGCTCGGTAACCTCTTCGCCCTCGATACCGTTACCTCTCGTAGAAGCCCTTTCAAGTTTTCCGTCTTTGTAAAGCAGATTAATAGTCAAACCGTCGAATTTGTATTCCAGCGAGCATTTGGGCATATATCCGCAAGTCTTTATAAGTTTATCAATCCAATTTGCCAACGCTTCTTTGGTCTGGCACTTATCGAGAGAATACAGTCTGCCAAGGTGCTTAACGCTCTTGAAACCTTTGAGTATCACGTCGCCTACTCTTTTCGTAGGAGAATTATCAAGGCGGTAACCAAGCTCGTTTTCCAATGCGCCGAGTTCGTCGTAAAGCCTATCGTATTCCGCGTCTGCAACCGTAGGATTGTCCAACGTGTAATATTGATACGCGTATTCGTTGAGCAAATCAACAAGTTCGCTCATTCTCTTAGCTTTGTCCATATATTCTCCTATTGATATCTTTGCAGACAGTTATATTTTTTCCGTTGGCAGAAGTTATATTCATTGACGGCATAACGTTGAGATTTACTCTACTACCTTGATTGGCGCTAAGCGTAGATTAAAGACCTTTACGCCCAATTTAGGAAATTCTATCTTTGCATTTTCGCCTGTGATTGCGATAATTTTACCTTGACCGAATCGGGAATGTTCTACATTCATACCTACCTTGAAAACCGAAGTATCTTTTGACTGCGGTGTTTGCGCGCTCACGCTCTTTGCAAAGGCTGGCGTAGACGCGTAATTTTTCATCAACTTCTTCATTTCTTGAATTTTGTTGTAATTACTGTAAGCTGACTTCTGCGGTATTTCTTGGTAGCCGTCGAAGTCGTTGCGGAAGTCGCGCATAATATTGTTTACGCTACTTCTTGTAGTAGGCTCTTGTATAAAGCCTCCTTCCTTAAGAAAACGCGACGGCATACAATAATCTCTGTGCCCGTATCTAAATCGCGACTGCGCGTTGGTGAGATACAGCCTCTCTCTCGCTCTCGTCACAGCGACATACATAATACGCCTTTCTTCTTGGTCGTCGTCCTCTCTCAAACTTGGGAATATGCCCTCCTCAAGTCCTACTATAAAACAGCATTTGTATTCCAGACCCTTTACGCCGTGAACTGTAGCCAAAGTGATACAATTTTCTATCGGCTGGTCGGTATCTGTCACGAGTGACACCGACTGTAAATACTCGTCGAGTTTGCTATCCACGTTGTCCTTGCAATACTCCTTAACGGATGTGATATACTCGTCGATATTATCCAATCTGTTTTTATCCTCTTCGTCTTTAGGGTCGTATTGACTTGCGAAATTGACGAAAGAATTTACAAAATCTATATAGTCGGCAAGTGGCATATTAGCTCTTTCTTTCAAGACGGCAACCACTTCTGAAAAGCCTTTTATCTTACTCTTTATAGTCGACGTAAGCGGTAGGTTGTCAACGTTGAGAATACCTTGCATAAGAGACACTCTGCTGATAGCGCACGCCTCGATGAGCTTTTGTACAGCGGTGTCGCCTATACCTCTCTTAGGTACGTTGATAACTCTTAAAATACTCTCGCTGTCATTGGGATTGGAAACGAATTTGAGATACGCCAAAAAGTCCTTGACTTCTTTTCTCTCAAAGAACTTGTTGCCTCCGATGAGTTTGTAGGGATAATTGTAAAGAGCCAACTTCTCTTCAAAGGACCTTGTCAACATACTTGCGCGTACCAAAATTGCAAAGTCTTTGTAGTCGTATCCATCGCTGTTGATAAGATTGGAAATTTGCTCCAACACATAGTCGGCTTCTATTTTTTCGTCGTAACAACTCCTGTAAATTACTCTTGCGCCCTTATCGCCGTCAGTCCAAAGAGTCTTTTCCATTCGCGAGGAATTATTGGCGATAATCTTATTGGCAACTTCCAATATATTTTTCGTCGAGCGGTAATTCTGCTCAAGTTTGTATATTCTGCAACCTTGAAAATTCTGCGTGAACTTGCGAATATTGGAAACGTCTGCCCAACGCCAACCGTATATACTCTGGTCGTCGTCGCCCACGGCAAATATATTCCCGTACTTATTGGCAAGCAATCTAACCAAAGTGTATTGAATTTTGTTGGTGTCTTGGAACTCGTCGACGTGAATATACTTGAACCATTCCTGATACTTATCAAGCACGTCCTTGTGAGTGGCAAACAAAAGCAATGTCTTATATAGCAAGTCGTCAAAGTCTAAAGCGTTGTTCTCTCTGAGTTCTTTCTCGTACCTTTCGTATACGGTAGCAATAAGTTGCCCCTCGGGTTCGCCTTTAAGTCTTGGAGCATATTCTTTAGCGCTCAACGCTTGGTTTTTGGCATTGGATATATGCCACTTGATAGTCTTTTTGTATTCCTTGTTGTCCTCAATCTCCATAACTTTGAGAATACGCGCAATTACTTTTTTGCTGTCCTCGTCGTCGTATATTGAAAAATTGGAGTTAAAGTCGCCAAGTTTGGAGATATCGTTGCGAAGAATTTTGGCGCAAAGCGAGTGAAAAGTAGATATAGTCATACCACCGCGACCGGTAACCTGAGTAATACGCTCTCTCATTTCGCCCGCGGCTTTGTTGGTAAAAGTAATCGCTAAAATATTGCGCGGGTCAACGCCCTCTTTTTCAATAAGATAAGCTATACGGTACGTCAAAACTCTCGTCTTACCGCTTCCCGCTCCCGCAAGCACCAATACCGCGCCCTGCGTATCCTCTACAGGCAAAATCTGCGCGCTATTCAACAAAGATTTATAATCCATAAATACTTCAACCCTAAAAACTTAATGTACTTATTATATAATAAAAGAGACGAAAACTCAACTGTTTTGTTTCTTGGATAAATAATTATTTATTTCTTATCGATAGAAAAAACGTAAATTTTATGGCATAAAAAAGAGGCTTACGCCTCTGTTTTTATGCCTTGTACATACGCTTACGCGCAGCTTCAGCTTTCTTCTTACGCTTTACGCTTGGCTTTTCGTAAGCCTCTTTCTTACGGAGGTCACCGATAATGCCGTCTCTTGCGCACTTACGCTTAAATCTTCTAATAGCGCTGTCCAAAGACTCGTTCTCACCTACTTTAACTGTTGACATTTTATCGCCTCCTTTCCCTAATCGGCTTAATTACTTGAATATTATTACACAATATAAAAATCTTGTCAACAAAATCTTTTATTAAATTTTCAACTTCTTGCAAATCTCTTCAAGGTCAAGCTCTTTCTTATCCTTTAGCGCCCAAATATCAATACCGTCGCCCGCTTTTCTGGGAATAACGTGCAAGTGCAAATGGAATACCGTCTGCTGAGCGCTTTCTCCGCTTGCGTTGAGTATGTTCACGCCCTCGAAACCGCAATTCTCTACGAAGTGACGAGATATTTTTTGCGCCGTAGCGATAGTGGCTTTTAGATACTCTTCGTCGCAATCCAGTATATTCGTACAATGCTTCTTAGGTATTACCAAAGTATGCCCGTAACTGTCGCAAGCTATGTCCAAAAATGCGTACGTCTTATCGTCCTCGTATATTTTATAAGAGGGAATTTCGCCCTTTATAATTTTGCAAAAAATACAATCCATATTACTCTCCTTGATATAAATTTATACCGTTTTGTCCATATTTTTTAATACTCTGCAATAGGCTATGCCGTCTTGCGCTTTTTCAACTTTAACGTCATATAAGCAATCGCTTTGTCCGCCCTGAATATAGCACTTTATGTATTGCGTAGAATAACCGCACATATATCCTTGCTCCATATCTTCAGTGAGAAGTTGCAACGTCTTGCCGACAAAACTTTCTACGTACTCTTGGCGTTTTTTCTCCGCTACTTTTATCGCCCTGTTTACTCTGTCTTTTACTACGCTTTGGGACAACAACTTGTACCTAGTTACGTTCGTACCCTCTCTTGGCGAATAGCCGAATATGTGCATTTGCGCAAAGCCTACTCTGTCGATAAACTCAAGAGTACGCTCAAAGCTCTCCTCGTCTTCAGTGGGGAAACCGCAAATGAGATCCGTGGTGATAGCGCAGTGTGGAAAATACTCGCGTATGAGATTTACCTTTTCAAGATATTCGGCGGTGGTATAATGCCTGTTCATCTTTTTGAGAACGCCGTCCTCTCCGCTCTGCAAAGAAAGGTGAAATTGCGGACAGAATTTTTTTAGATTTTTTAGAGCGCCGAGCAAATTATCGTCAATTACGTTCACTTCCAAAGACCCAAGGCGGATTCTGCAATCTATATCGCTTAAAGCGCATATAAGCGTAGCTAAATCGCAATCTATGTTCTTTCCGTATGACGAAATATCAATGCCAGTAATCGTGATTTCTTTGCTCTTGCTCTCCAAGTTTTTGCACTCTTCGACAACGCTCTCGATACCCCTTGAACGACTTCTTCCCCTGACGTAAGGAATAAGACAATATGAGCAGTAATTATCGCAACCGTCCTGAATCTTGACGTACGCTCTCGTACGCACTACCTCGGCGGAAAAATCATCCTCATATTCTTTCGGAAGAGCCTCCACCAAAACTCCGCTCTCTTGCAACATATCCGCCAACTTTCCTTTACGCGCGTTGCCTATTACGAAAGTCACGTTATCCTTTGTGGAAAATTGATTGGGATTGTTTTGCGAAGCGCAACCGCAAACGACTACCTTGGCATTGGGATTAAGTTTAAGACACCTGCTGACGCATTGGCGCGACTTGCGTTCCGCCTCGTTGGTGACGGCGCAAGTATTGAGGACGTATAAATCTGCGTATACCAAATCCTCGCTCACCTCGTACCCTCTTTCTTTGAGCGTCTTTAGCAAGCTATCACATTCGTATTTATTAACTTTACATCCCAAATTGTATACAACTATTTTCATAATACTATGCCGTATCTCTTCTTATTTAGCCTTGTAAATCTCCCATTTCGTACATAATCAGAGCTGAGGCGATTATCGACGCTGTTTCGCATCTTAAGATGCGTTTTCCAAGCGAAACAACTTGACCTTTTTTTGCGATGATTTCCTCAACTTCTTCAGGGGCAAATCCGCCCTCGCTACCGATTATCAAAGCAATTTTTTTGCCTTTATCCAAACCTTTTACGTCGGATATTTTTCCGATTTCTGCATGTTCGTATGGAATAATTACAGTATCGTATTCGTCAAGATTGTTTAGCAAACCGTCAAAATCCAAAAGTTCGCCCACCTGCGCCTTTCTTGCGCGACCGCACTGCTTGCAAGCCTCTAAAGCTATTCTATTTGCTCTTTGGAAATTGAATTTGCTTTCATTGACGTATTTTGACATAAAAGGAACTATCTTCTCCACGCCGAGTTCTACGCACTTCTGCGTAATTAAATCCAATTTATCTCCCTTTGGCAATGCTTGAAAGAGCGTCACACTTGCAGGAGCTTTGCACTCATTGTCAATGACTTTCTCAACTTCGGCTTTAGCGTACTCCTTGCACATTTCTCTGATAACGCAATAATAATCCTTGCCGTCGTCAAGGTTGACGATTATTTGATAGCCGACCTTGTGTCGCAATACCTTGCTCATATGGACATATTCTTCGCCGTCCACTATTATGTATCTGCCGTCAAAATTCTCGACGTCTGCAAAAAATCTCTTAATTTCCATATTTGTTTATTTACCTAACTTAAACGCTACCCATTCGCCCATATTTACACGCTCGATTATCTTATATCCCGCATTGATAAAGGCATTTTTTACATCGTCTTCTCTCTTGAGAATTATTCCGGATATTATTACCACTCCGTCGTTTTTCAAATAATCTCCCAGCGTAGCCGACAAAGTAATAAGCACGTCTGCCGTAATATTGGCAAGCACTATATCAAACTTGCCTGTCGTCTTATCAAGTAGATTGGCATTGTCGACTTTGAGCTTGTCCGACAAGTCATTTAGCATAGCATTAGCCTTTGCAGACTTGACCGCATTGTCGTCAATATCGTACGCTTCGACGAATTTTGCGCCGAGTTTTGCCGACGCAAGCGCTAAAATTCCGCTTCCCGTGCCTACATCTATTACGCTCTTACCCTCTATGCCTAAAGCCTGCAAAAGCTGTAAACACATCTTGGTACTCTCGTGTTCGCCCGTGCCGAAAGCCATGCCCGGGTCAATCTTTACGATGTGCTCGCCGTCTTGGGGTATGTAATCTATCCACTCGGGAACTATAGTAATTCTGCCTGCGTGAATAGGCTTATAATTCTCCTTCCAGCTCTCAACCCAATCGTTGTCGTCGACTACAGTCTTGGATACATCAAGACTTCCGAAATCAAAAGGACAGTTTGTCCTCAAAAAGTCAAGTTTTTCGTCTATCAATGCCTTTACGCTTTCAAAGCCGTCAACGGGAAAATAACCTTTGACTTGAGCTTTGCCGTCGTCATTTATGAGATGCTCGTCCATATAGTCCCATATCACGCCATTGGCGGAAAGTTCCAAAAGGTCTTTTGGGTCATAAATCCCAATGCCGTTACTCCCCGCTTCGGTGAGTATGTCGGCTACCAATTCGCTTGCTTCGCTGGTGGTATCTACTGTAATTTCATAATACTTCATTATTTATCCTCTTGGTCAGTTTCTCTCTTTTCATTTGTACTTGTGTGAGTGATACAAGTGTTCGCGCCGTTATCTTCACTGGCAATTACGTCTTGCTTTACGTCATTTTTTTCTTCTTTGACCATATTCTCTACAGCATTAACTTCTTGATTTTGAGCCGTCTGAGCTTGCTTTTTGTTTTTGACCATTTTTATTACTGTCCTAGCTATGAATAGCAACAAGACCAGAATTACTATAATAAAGAAAATATCGAGTATGATATTCATATACGCCGAAAGGAAAAACGCAAGCAAGGTGACTATTGCTCCTGCCGTCAAATTGCCGAGCCATACCATTATCATTGATTTCCAAAACGGTAAATCTATAAAAGTTGCTATAGCGCTACCCGTCCATACTCCCGTCAAAGGTATCGGGAAAGCTACGAAGAGATATACCCCAAGCATTTTCTTCCGCTCAAGCCGTTTTAATTCTTCGCCTGTCAAAGCGGTATTTCCCTCTTTGCCAAGGACTTTCAATGCCTTTCCCTTAAAGCCATCCTCTATAGCCTGCGCAAGTGAAGCAAAAATCTTAAACTTCTTCATCCAGTTTAGCACAGGGCGTAATATCAATAAAAGTATAGGCGAAACAATTGCGGATCCTGCCCAAGCAAGCGCAAAGGCTATGATAGGCTTAATTCCCATAGTAATTGCCGCAGGTATAGCCCCGCGCAGTTCAACTATCGGTATCATTGATATCAAAACCGTAGTCAAATAATCATTGCCGATAAGTTGTCGCACTGCTTCTATAATCTTCTCTGTCACGTCTACTCCTTATAACCAATAATATGTATAATTATATGCGTTGCACCTTTCCGATATATCTAAATTTTGGTCAATTTACCTACTTGATATTAACTGTTCAATAGCTTGATTGTTAATTTATATTAAATATATTATATAATTTTCCTTGCAATCAGTCAATAAAACGGATAAACTAAATATATGCAAAAATTATTATCGTTGACAAGAAAAGCTATCGCCGACTATGGCATGATTCAAAACGGTGACAAAATTGCCGTGGGACTGTCGGGCGGGAAAGACAGTATGGCATTGCTCGCCATACTCTCTGCGTATAAAAAATTCGCTCCAGAAAAATTTGATTTGGTGGCTATCAATATAGATTTAGGTCTAAACGCAGATGTAAACGAAATACAGGCGACTAGAGAATACTGTCATAGCGTTGGCGTTGAATTTATTGTCGAAAATACGCAAATTTACGATATAATTGTGGAAAGAGGTGAAAAAAGTCCTTGCTCCTTGTGTTCAAAAATGCGCAGAGGCGCGCTAAACAGCATAGCCAAGCAATACGGTTGCAATAAGTTGGCGCTTGGTCATCACGCAGACGACGTCTTGGAAACTTTTTTATTGAGTTTTATTTATGAAGGCAGAATTTCTACTTTTATGCCTGTAAGCCATATGGATAGAAGCAATATTACTCTAATTCGACCGTTTATCTACGTCGAAGAAAAATATCTGTCTGGACTTGCAAGAAGATATAATTTGCCAATCATCCACAATCCTTGTCCGCAAGATAAGAACACTAAACGCGAGGACGTCAAAAAATTAGTGGAAAGTCTTGACGAAAAATACGCATGCAAACAGCTTATGCTATCCGCGCTCTTCCATCCTGAACGTAATAATCTGTGGGATAAAATTAAAGGAATAATTAATACAAACAATAAGGAATAGTCAAAAAAAACTATTCCTATTTTGTCCATATTTATATTTTTTTAACAGAGTTTTTATTCTTTTGCTGATAGAGTTTTTTGGTACTCTCTCCGCCCCTTAGATGTCTTACCGATAAGTTATATTCGAGAACTTTTCTTACGTCTTCATACAAATCAATATCGATATATTTTAATTTGGTATTAACGTAGCTATGTATTGCGCTTTTGCTAATGCCAAAGACTTGCGCGCACTGACGCACCGTACATTTATTCTCCAATATATAATTAGCAATTGATACAATAATTTGGTCGCTATAGTCACGCATATTCCACCTCGCAAATATCCTATGCGGAGAATATGCGATATATGACGGAACTTGAGCGGATTGTATTCTTAGCCGGCTATCGCAATAACGTTAGCTCAATCATTGACCGTATATACCTCTTTACATTTGTTCATATATGCATATATACATTTGCGCAAAGTATCAATCATCATAATTACGCCGAGAATAATTAAGAATACGGCAAATCCCACAGACAATGCCTTTGATGAGATTTTCTTAACTAAAAGCGCGGAAATTATGCTTGTTATTAACGCTGGCGTTGCGACCATTAAAACGCTCTTATAATCAATCCCCTTTCGCTTGATGTTAATGATAGTTACTATGATTGCCATGGGAATAAACGCCACCAAATTGATTGCCTGAGCATTCTTTTGTGGTACGTCAAGAAAAATCGTCAATATCGGAATAAGTAGCGTACCGCCACCCATACCCATACCGCCTATAATTCCTCCTACTATACCTGCTAAAATCAATAGAAATATTTGCATTATTTTCTCCTATAAAGACATGTTATGCCGTTTTGTCCATATTTTATCCGCCAAAATTTTTAATAAGCGTTGATACTCCGGCAACTATCATTAGTGTGTAAAAAACTATCTTCAATGCGTTGTTAGAGAGCTTTTTCATTAAAAATGTTCCTATAAGTCCGCCGATTATCACTCCGCCTCCTACCCATAAACCGTTGGGTACAGTAAAATTACCTTGGGTGATATATATAATTCCGCTGACAAGAGAAAGAGGCAAGATTGTCAAAATGGCGCTTGAATGAGCAAGTTTTTCCTCTAAGCCGAGCAAAATAGTAAAAATAGGTACGACTAGCATACCTCCGCCACCTCCGAATAATCCGTTGGCAATCCCCACAAATAGTGAGGCTATAACCGTCAAGACTATTCGCCCTTTTTTGCCTAATTTATCAATGCCTTTTTTGTGATTTTGCGCAAGTAGACAAGGCATCTTTGAATATTTTAACCCCGTTGTTTTAGTTTCGCTTTGCATACTCCTCTCCGATGAAATAAAGCCGTTTTCACTTATATTGCGTAATATTGACGTAATTAAACAAAAATGTTAAGTAAAATAATTGATTTTTTATTATTACTATTATATAATTAAGCAGACTATTGTAAATAAAATAATAGATTTATTTATTATTATAAAGGTGGTTAAATGAACAAGAAAAGAATTTTTATCTTGACAGCGTTGATCTTGGCAGTATGCCTTGTATTCTCCATGTTCGCAATCGCTTGCGATAAGAACAACGGTAACAACGAAGACAACAACGCAAAATCAACTCTACTCTTTACCAACGGCACATTTGCCAGCGGTACGGGTGATTCCGCATTGACCTCTCCAAGTAATTGGACAGGCTCGGCAGGTTCTACTTCCTCTAGTTCGAGTTCGAGCTATACGCCGTCCGGAGAGGACGACTTGACGAAAGGCGTAGTAGGCACTTCGAGCTCTGAATGGAAAGCCTTGCAAAAGCAATATAAGCATATTACTGCAAGCTCTCCCGGCAGAGGTAAATCAAGCGAGAACGACGACGAACTCGATGACACCAAGGTATTGATGATCAACAACAGAAAGGCTACTTCGTACAAGTATACTTCTGAATCTCATACTTTGGATACCGATAGTTATTATAAACTAAGCGTGGACGTCAAGACTATACTTGACGGTAACACTGACCCGCTTGCAGGCGCATATATCTACGTTAACGGCGCGGCATACGCAGGCTGGGAAGCAATCAACACAGATAACAGTTGGAAAACTTATACTTTGTATATCGAAACTTCCGAACTCTCCTCAGGTACTATCACCGTAGTGCTTTCTTTGGGTATCGGCAACGGCTCAACCGGTCACCTTACCAAAGGTTTTGCTTTCTTCGACAACGTAGTGCTTGAGAAAGTATCCGAAGCCGACGAGGACGACGAAAATACAGACGTCTACACTAAAGAAGATTTTGACAAGCAAGAAGTCAACTCCGAAACAGCTAAGTATACAATGAAAGTCGCAGACAGCGAATTCGATTACGCGTCTTCTATCACAAGCGTTCCGTATACCCCGTCGAAGTACACTCAAGTACCGGGCTACGGCTCAGGTAACAACGCCAGCACTTCTTCAAGCGATTTGGCAAAGGGTATTCTCGATACAACTACATTCTCGACCAAAAGCACAGCGACTTCGCTAAGCGCATTGACTGCAGTATTGGAGAAAGAAGGTCTATCTCTTGAAGAACTCGAAGTTCCGGAGCAATCGAAGGGCACGAGAATGCTCTATATTCAAAATAAGAACGCCAATGCTTTCGGTTACAGAGCTGACGTACAAATGAATTTCAAACTCAATAAGTACTATAAAGTAAGCGTTTGGGCAAGAACGTTCCTCGAACAAGGAAAGGCATCGGTTAGACTTACCGACGGTACGAATACCGACAGTAACGACTACACTATCGAATTTGACAACGGCGAATGGACGCAATACTCCTTCTACGTTCAAGCAAATCAATTCCGCTCTACTCAGCTCAAGCTCGAACTTTGGCTTGGTTGGGGTGGCGCTAACGACACCGATACTCACGCAAAGGGCGTAGCGCTCTTTGACTTGACGGCTATCGAAGAGATTTCCGAAGAAGATTACAATAAAGCAACTGCTTCAACCACCGATAAGAAAATAGATCTTTCAACAGACGAAAATAAAATGAAGCCTGTCGACCTTAGCGACTTCACAGTTCAAAATCCTAGCGAACTCAATGATACGCTTGCAGGATATTCTAAGTCTGAAATAATCGACGTCAACGACAGTGAGGAACTTAAAAAATTCCCCGGTAAACCGGTTGACAGAGCAGACACTCCTGCCCTCAACTCCAAAGTCCTCGTGATCGACAACTTCAGACCTACGGCGACAACCTTGTCTAACTTAACTATATCCAATAAAATAGTAGACACAAGCAAACTCACTACTATTTCCCCTAACAAGGCGTACGCTATTTCTATGTACGTCAAGACCAAGGATATACCGGCAAGCCAAGGCATGACGATTTCCTTACTCCGATTTAACGAAGATTACAAGACAGACGACAAATTCGAGAACTCATATACCGTATTATCCTCTTTCAGTAATCTAAATACAGAGAATCTTGAAAGCGAAAAAGGTTTCAACGACTATACTCTCGTAACTTTCTACGTGCTCGGAGATAAACTCAAAGAAGCTAGATTAGGTATATCTATCAGCATAGGTTCGGGTGACGGAAGCGACTACTCTTCTCTCGTAATGGGCTACGGATACGTATCTTCAATGAACGTTGAGAACGTCGCTTACAGCCAATACTCGTCGGCTTCAAGCTCTACAACTGTAAACACCGTTGATTTGTCGGATACGACTTCTGATTCCGAAGTTTCTTCCAACGGTTACTTCAAAAACGTGGATATCAGCGCAACTGTCAACTTGTTCGGCAACGATATCTTTGCAGATGACGGCTACTTGAAAACCGCGCTTGCTATACCTACCAACTGGTCTATCAACTCCTCTTCAAAGTTGACTGAAAAGAACGAAGACGAATCGTTTAAGTTTAACTATATGGCAGGTGTCCTCAACCTCAACAACGAATCTCAATATAAGGCTATGGGTATCAATAACGTCAACACTTTCTATAGCGGTATCGACAAGTTCTTCAATATTGATAAGAACCCAACCGTACTTGCTATAAAGAAAGGCGAAAGCATAACGACACTGGGATTCACATCTAACAGCATCTCTCTTACTGCTAACTCCTATTACGCATTTATGGTATACGCAAAAGCAGAGGTGGGAAGCGAGTTCAGCATTTCGCTTAAGACGGCTACGGCTAACGGCGCCGACGACAAATTCGCCACGCTTATCGGCGACGGCACTTGGCATCAATATATGGTATTTATCCAGACCGGTATTTCAAGCACTTCCGTAAAGCTCTCGCTCAGCGCAGACAGCGAAACGCAACAAAGCTCGACGGTATTCTTTACAGGCGCAACGTACTCTACCATAGATAAGAACGCATTTGAAAAGGCGCAAGAGCAAAGCAACCAAGATTGGCTTACTCAGTCTTGGCTCGTAGATTCATTCGACGATATCGACAGCGCAGACAGCATCTCTGACGCAAAGAACTTTACCGGCGAATTAATCGACAGCGACGCAACCGCAGACAGCGACGCTTTGGTAAGCGGTGTAATCGACAAGAATAAGACCAACTACTCTGACCTAGACCTCGACGTGGACGGCGCCGACGAATCAATCGTCAAAGCTATATTCAACAACGAGGATACTAACGTCGGTGATAGAGCGCTTGTAATCTACAACAAGGAAGCTACAGCTTACGGATACACCTCCAACTCGGCAGATATTACTCCGGGCAAGTATTATAAGATAAGCATCTGGGTATTGACCTACAAACTTGCTCTTAACTCTAAGGTAAGCGACGATTTCGACAAACACTTTATTCCTACGGCTACTATCACCTTGAAGGCTAATAACAAGACGTACGAATTCGGCAGAAAGCTGACAAGCGAATCTTCAGACTACGATAAGCAAAGAATTGTCAATACTTCTACTTACGACGACGATGGCAACGAAACTATCGGTCATTGGACAGAATACTCATTCTATATCTTTGCAGAGGAAGACATTGACAGCACGACCGCTACTCTTACCGTAAGCCTCGGCTTCAAGAATAGCAACTATTACCTGACGGGCTACGTATTCGTAGATAACTTCTCAGTAGAAGAAATCGACGAAGAAAACTTCATTGCCCGCAAGGACGTATATAAAGAAGCTGAAAACGGTAAGTACTTCTTGCAAGACGGCAAATACTTGCCGGTAGAGGGAAATACGGTTCCTGAAGGCGCTACGCTTTACAACAAGTTGACTGACAGCGAAGTAGCTAAGGATGACAACGACAACAACAGCATACTTGCTAATGAAGCAGACGTAGCTAACAACTTCCGTATAGTATTCACTTCCGAAGACTCAAAGGCAGAACCGCCTACGGATACTGAACCAACGCCTCCAACCGAGAAAGACCCGCTCATGTGGCTTTATATCTCACTCGGCGCTGTCAGCGGTATTATCGTTGTTATAGTAGTGATTGTAGTTATCAAAAAACTCATTCCTAAGAAAAAGAAGAAACTTATCAAAAACAGCAAGAACAAAAAGGCATCCTCTTCTAACACCAGCAAGAGAGATCAATTCGGTAAGTAAGAATAATTCAACGGACGATGAAAATCGTCCGTTGTTTTTTTAATGACAAATTTAGAATATTAACCGATTGGTATAAAAATCTTTTGACCGATAAATACGCGCTCTAACCCATTTAAGTCTTTTGTCCTTTGCAAGTTTGCGCCAAACTTACTTACGATGCTTTCCAGCGTATCAAAAGGCTGGACGGTATAATATTCCCCTTGATTTTCTTCGACGATAAGTCGCATACCTACGAAAAGGTCTGTATTAAGGTTGTTGAGTTTCTTTATTGCCAAGGGAGTGGTATGATACTTCTCCGCTAAACCATCAAGCGTCGTACCGCTATCTACTCTTATCATTGCTTTTTTCATATTTTGCTCCTTATTTTTAATAGGTAGGAATTTCTTCACTGCTGTCGAACTGCCATTAAAAAAGATATTTCGACTTCGCTTAATACATTCTATTTTGCAAATGCCGTCAATATTATATTGTATGAGAAAAATATTCAAAGCGTTTGCAACCGTGACGGTAATTTCGGCTATTACGAGAGGGCTGTCATTTGTATTCAAAATATATCTATCTAGAAAATTGGGCGCAGAAATATTGGGACTTTATCAAATTTGCGCTTCCGTATTTATGCTCTTTGCATGTATATGCACTTCCGGTCTGCCTGTCACGCTGTCGAGAATAACGGCAGAAAGCGACACTGTCGGAGATAACAAACGTCAATTCGGCGCATTGACGACTTGCCTGTTTGCGGGAGTGTTGATTACTCTGGTGATGATTTCGGCTGTATTGATTTTTCCTCAAATACTTAATTTGATATTCAAAGACGAAAGATGCAGAAAACTTTTTTTGATTATGCTCCCCATGCTATTGACGGCCTGTCTTTACGCGATATTGCGCGGTTGGTTTTGGGGCAAAAAATACTTCGGCATATACTCGATAAGCGAACTTGCCGACGAAATACTAAAAATACTCTTTGCCATCATCTTCCTTGAGGGAAGCGTACTTGCCATACAAAAAGAATACGCATACGCTTTGGCAATGCTTGCAGGCGATATAATTGTCGTAGCAATAATCATAATTATGTACGTTGCAAAAAAAGGTAAACTCGCTAAGCCTACTCTAGGAAAAGAAATTGCCAAAAGCGCAACTCCGCTGACAGTAACGAGAATAGTAGGTTCTCTCATGTCAACATTTATGTCTTTGATTTTGCCTTCGCTTCTCGTTACAAAACTCGGTATGAGCCAAAGCATGGCAACTGCCGATTTCGGACGCGCAAGCGGAATGGTTATGCCACTAATATTTACGCCTACTTCAATTATAGGTTCCTTGAGCGTAGTTCTCATTCCTGAAATTGCGTCTGTAAAAGCCGGCAAAGGCGTCAAATCCCTCTCCGGCAGTCTTGGCAACGCTATACTATTCGGCTGTCTTGTATCGTGCGTATTTTTCACTTTATTTTCCGGCGCCGGCAATCAACTAGGCGACCTTCTCTACGACGATCCGTTGAGTGGCGAATATCTGTCATTTGCGTCGATAATAATGATACCTATGTGCTTAAACAACCTAGTAGTATCAATGCTCAACTCAATGGGCAAGGAATTCAATACATTCATATCTCACGTGATAGGGTGCGTAGTATTGATGATAATTCTTCTTACAACTCCTGCTCTACTTGGCGTAAAAGCCTACTTTGTGTCGTTGGGAGCAATGCACTTGACAGCGCTTGCAATAAACTTGATAGTGCTTAATAAGAATGTTAAAATACATTCCAAAGTCGCGCTGAAAAGCGGAATCTGCATAATCTTCTCGCTCGGCGTAGCGATAGTATGCAAACTCGCGTCAGGCGCGCTTGTAGGTAGCAATCAAATAGTTGTGATTATAACGGTATTCGTAATCTCCGCCGTAGCTTTCGTTCCGTTTGCAATACTCAGTAAAATGGTCAAAGTCAACTTTAAGAGATTTGCGCTGAAAAATAAGACGACATTTTTATAAATCGCGATAATTTGGTAAACAAAAAGTAGATTGACTAAAAAGCTAAGATAGTATATTATATAAATATGATAAATATAATTGTAGCTGTCGCCCAAAACGGCGTAATTGGCAACAAAGGCAAATTGCCTTGGAACTTAAAGCTAGATATGGCTAGATTTAAGAAATTAACTATGGGAAACGTAGTCATATTCGGCAAGAATACTTTCCAAGAAATTCGACAACCGCTCATAGGAAGAGAAAATATAGTTTTGTCTACGTATCTTCAAAATATCGACGGCGCAAAAGTTTTTGATAATCTAGAAAAAGCCATTGAATACGCTAAGACTTCCGGCAAGGAGATTTTTATATGCGGTGGTGAAAGCGTGTACAAAGAAGCTATTAATTTCGCCGACAGACTCTATATTACGCATATTCACTCTAATTTTGACGGCGATAGACACTTCCCTGCAATACCTAAAGAGTACGAATGCGTATCAAGTCAAGATATACAGGACACGGGAGTGTCAACGACTTTTTGCGTATATAAGCGGTAGAGATTTTTTGACCTTGCTCGAAATGACGTTAAGACCGCTTGATTTTGTTATATATATTTGGTATAATGATTGCAGAAAGTGTAGAGTTTGCGCGTGAAGTGTCGTCTGGACGGGGAGTGCCGACGAACGAAAAGTAAAACTACTTGCGGTGCAACACTCACTCCCACTTTGGACTAGTTATATCTTTTGGACGTAATTACAGTGTCTTTTTGTGGGGAACTTTCTTAGGAGGTTCTCTTTTGATTTATTCTCAAGCCGTAGAATATATATTAGGCGTGGAAAAATTCGGCATAAAACTTGGACTTGAAACCGTCAAGACCCTGCTTGCAAGACTTGGCAATCCGCAAAACTGCCTCAAATTCTTGCATATCGCAGGTACCAACGGCAAAGGCTCAGTGAGTTGCTTTTTGACCAATATACTTCTTACAAGAGGTTACAGTGTGGGCACGTTCAATTCCCCCTCTGTCTTTGGCTACAACGAGAGATACCTATTCAACAATGCGCCTATGAGCGATGAAGACGTAGCAAAATACGTTACAATGGTTGCTGACGAGCGGTCAAAAATGACGCAAGAGGGGCTTGACCTGCCGTCGGCTTTTGAACTCGAATTTGCCGTGGCTATGCTCTACTTCAAAGACAAGCAATGCGACTTTGCCATATTAGAATGCGGACTGGGCGGTAGACTTGACGCAACAAACGCAATAAGTAAAAAAGAACTTGCAATAATAACCTCTATATCCTACGACCATACGGCAATACTCGGCGACACGTTGAGCAAGATAGCTGAGGAAAAGTATGCTATCGTAAAGGACTGCCCTTTAATTACTTACCGTCAAGGCGACGAGGTTATGAGTATACTCGGAAAGGCAAACCGTCTAATACTGTGCGATGAACCCATGCTTGTCGAGAGCGATATCTACGGACAAACTATGCTCTATAAAGGCGAAGAATACCGCTTAAAACAACTTGGTAGATACCAGCTTATCAACTGTTCGCTTGCAATACAAAGCGCGCTGTATCTTTCTCAAAATGGCTATGACATATCGATTGCTAACATAAAAAAAGGCGTTGAGAACGCAATTTGGAAAGGACGTCTGCAAAAGATAAGCAAGGGCGACAAGTTGTTTCTTCTCGACGGAGCGCATAATCCCGACGGCGCAAAAGTCTTAGCGCAAGAACTCGCTACGACTTTTAAGAAAATGAAAAAGTGCCTCGTTTTCGGTATGTTCAAAGATAAGGATATAGACGGCGTATTGAAAAATATAGGCGTACTTGCAGATAGATTTATCGCAATTAAACCGCCGTCGTCCAGAGGTCTTGATGAAAAGATTACGTATAAGAAATGCCTTGAGTATACGACTGCCTGCGAGATGAGCGAGGATATAGCAAATGCAATCGACAAGGCATATATGAGCGATTGCAACTTAATAGTAGTGTGCGGGTCATTGAGTATACTCTCACCAGCTTTTGATGCCATAACGAAATTATATACCAGAGGATAATATGAACGAGAAAGACAAAGCAAAAATACAACAAGCAGTAACTATGATACTAGAAGCCATTGGCGAGGACCCTACGCGCGAGGGGCTTGTCGATACGCCCAAGCGAGTGGCGAATATGTTCGAGGAATTGACGGCAGGATATCGCGACGACGAAAAGGTACATCTTGCTAAGACCTTTGACGTACGCTGTAGCGACTGGGTAATAGAAAAGAATATATCTTTTTCGTCTACGTGCGAACACCACCTTATGCCATTCTTCGGTAAGATAGCCATTGCGTATCTTCCGTCGGATAAGGTCGTAGGTCTATCAAAACTCGCAAGGACGGTAGAAGTTTTTGCGCGCAGATTACAGTTGCAAGAAAGGCTTACCAATGAAGTCGCAGACGCCGTTATGGACAATCTCAACGCCAAAGCCGTCATAGTACTGTGCGAAGCCGAACATACCTGTATGACCGCAAGGGGCGTGAGAAAAATCGGCTCAAAGACAACTACATTTGCAAAGCGTGGCGAAGTAGAAAGCAACCAAGCGGATATACTTATTAGATTGATGACGGTGTGATATGAAAATAGGCAACAGAATTTTTGATAGCGGTACGCATATTATGGCGATAATCAATCTCACCCCCGACTCTTTTTTCGATAAGTCAAGGACTGCTGTCGAAGAACTTTTACCGCGCGTCAGCAAAGCCATTGACGACGGAGCCGAAGTAATAGATATCGGCGGTCAGTCGACCCGCCCTAACCATACTCCTATTGGCGCAGAAGAGGAATGGCAACGCTTAGCGCGACCAATCGAGCTTATCAAATCCAACTTCGATATCCCCCTATCTGTAGATACGTACTATCCTTACGTGGCAGAAAAAGCCTTGCAAAACGGCGCTGATATGATAAACGATATCTGGGGTCTGCAATATGAGAACAACGGCGAAATGGCTAGAGTAATAGCAAAATACAATGCGTCTGTCTGTATAATGCAAAATCAAAACGGCATTTCGCCCGATGAAAGACTTTGGGAAGATATGTATGTATTTTTGCAAAAGAGTCTGGATATAGCAAAGCAAGCAGGCATCGACAATGACAAAATTATACTCGACGGAGGAATAGGTTTTGGCAAAACAAAAGAGCAAAACTTTACCGTAGTAAACGGTTACTCCAACTTGTACAAGTTCGGCTATCCCCTGCTTCTCGGCACGTCGCGTAAGTCTATGTTTGGCGGTGACGTAGCCGATAGACTTGCTCCCACGCTAGAAACGACAAGACAAGCCGTAAGACAAGACGTACTCTTTGTAAGAGTACACGACGTAAAAGAAAATATGCAAGCTATTATCGACGAAGCTCGCAAAAAAGAGGCATAAAACCATGAGCAGTATAGATATTCACAACCTAAAAGTAGTGACTTGCCACGGCGTTCTCCCTGAAGAGAAAGTCAACCGCCAGCCATTTTACTTTGACGTAAGTATAGAGTACGACTTTGCTAAAGCAACAAAGACCGACGACCTTGCCCTAACTCTCAACTATGACGAGATTATGCACAAAATAAGCGATTTTTGCAAGGACAATACCTTTGATTTGATAGAAACGCTATGCCACCGCACGGCGCTTATGCTTATGCGCAATTACCCGATTATCGGCGTTAGCGTAACAGTCAAAAAACCGCAAGCGCCGGTTTCGCTTCCATTTGACGACGTATCGGTTACTACGACTTTGACAAGAAACACTGTACTGCTCTCACTTGGCAGTAATATGGGAGAAAGACAGTCGTACCTTGATACGGCAATAAAAAGACTTGGCGAACACGAAGATATAACTATCCAAAAGATTTCTTCTCCATACGAGAACGCTCCCTACGGCGGTGTAGCTAAATTGCCATTTATAAATATGGCGGTCAAAATCTCTACATATCTTTCGCCATACGAGTTGCTTGATTATCTTCACTTAATTGAAAGTGAGGCGCAAAGAGATAGAAGCATACGTTGGGGAGATAGAACTTTGGATATAGATATAGTATTCTACGGAGATAAAGTCATTGACGACGATATATTAACTATTCCCCATCCCGATTATCAAAATAGAGATTTCGTACTTATTCCCCTTAAGGAAATAGCTCCCGATTTTCTCTGTCCAATCTGCAGGAAAAGAATCAGCCAACTTTAAGAAAACACTAAATGAAAAAAGCGCCTTTTAGGCGCTTTTCAAAAATATAGTCGATATCGCATATCACAACGAATTGAGAATGTCGAGCAAAATGTCCATTGCCATTTCGGCTTTGTCGGCAGTTGTGTTGAGGTGACGGTATACTTCGCGATACTTAAAGATGGATTTGAAATCGTCGCCTTCGAAAAGACTTGCCAATGCTTTATAATATCTTGCGCCCACTTCATTTTCCAAACTCTTGACGTTGAACGCTTCTTCTTTAGCGACGTTCTTATGCTTTTCCATATTTGCGACAGCTTTTTCGATATGTTCGGCAATATCGCAAAGTATGGCTACCATTTTTGTCATATCCTCGTTTGGCTCAATCTTAAAAAATCGCATTTCGTCGATAGAATTCTTAGCGTAATCAAGAACCTCGTCAAGCTGACCCGATAAGTCGAATATATCGTTACGCTCCATAGGCGTAATAAAAGTAGCGTTGAGCTCGTTGACAAGATTACGTCTTGCCATATCCCCTTCGTCCTCTATAGTAATTACCATATCGCCGTAGCTCTCGTGTTCCGGCTCGCCTACCGACAAACAGTATTTGTGAAGCGCGTCTAAGCCCCTGCGCATTATCTCGCATTGACTGGTTAGTAATTGAAAAAAGTTGACTTTCTTTCTGAAGATTTTCATTGGCAATCTCCTTTTAGGTTTATTTGTTGACACATATTACAAGAATATAGCTTTAAGTACAAGACATATCAATGCGCCTACGCACATTGCGATAGGAAAGGTAACTATCCAATTAGTAAAAATCCTCTTTACTCTTGTCCAGTGTACTCCGCTGATACGCTCCGATATTCCAACTCCGATTATACTTGACGATACCACTTGTCCGGTGCTGACGGGAATACCCGTGAAAGAGCAAGTTAACGCAACCGTTGCCGTAGCAATTTGAGCCGTATATGACTGTATCGTACCCATACGGTAAATCTTTTTACCAACCGTATATATGAGTTTGTAACCGCCGAATAGCAGTCCCAACATAATCACGAATGACAATACCGCTACTGTCCAAAAATCAAATTGATAAGTCGCGGTACTTATCCCCTCTTGCCCACTGCACAGTACCATAGCGAGCAAAAATATTCCCATAGACTTCTGCACGTTGTTGATAGAAATCGACGTACTGAGTACCGTAACATTGAAAACCTGTAAAGCCTTAAAGACTTTTTTTACTCTCCTATCCATTCTTCTGCATATTGCGATAAATAACTTATCCAAAATAAAGCCCACTACAATACACATTACGGGAGTAAGAAAAACCATAAGTATAACTTTCAAACCTACCGCCGACCAATCTATACCCTTAAAACCAAATAACACAATACCCGCTCCGACAAGTCCGCCAAGCAAAGTATGCGAAGTGGAATTAGGCAAAGACGTGAATACGCATATAATAGACCATATCATAGTGGCAAGCATAGTTGATAACAAGAATATAAAACCTGCTTTTTGCGGTAAATCGACAAAGACGTCGCTTTTGATAAGCGAGCCTACCGTACGCGCGACGCTCGTATTGCCAATCCAACAGCATATTACTAGAGGCGCAATAAACTTGACGACGCCTGCTATAATAATAGCGTAAATAGGTTTGATAGCGCGTGTCGCAACGCAAGTAGCGACGGCGTTTGCTCCGTCGGAAAACCCCATGTAAAAGGTGTAAGCTATTGCGAATATGAAAATTACTATTACGTACGCGTTCATCTAATTTACTGCAATTTTATGTTATTTTTTGTATTATATAATATTATATTACTATACTAAATAAGATAATATCAATAGAATTTAGAAATTTTTTATGGACTTTTTAGTATGTTAGACGAAATTATGTCATTGCGACAGACTCGTTGCGTAAGCTACCAACATTCTATGCATGTTGGTATATTCCGTAATGACAGTTAGATACCTATCCGGTTCTCCGTCGCCTCCCTCGATAATTATATCGTCGGTACCGGGGGTTTCTTCATACGAGCCGGTGCCGTCTTCTTGACCGTTAATCTTAAGATATAGGTCATTAAAAAACTCTCCTATGTTGCCAAGACTTGGTTGGGATATCCACCAATTAAAAATCTTTTTGGTGTCTTGCCTAAAGCCTTCAGGTATGGGATAGGCTTCTACGTTTTCAAAGTACGTTTCGTCATACTTGATTATCTCATAAACATAACTCATAACGCCTATATAACCGCAATATTTCAAAAATACATCGCCACTGTTTAGAAGAACGTAGGCGCCGACGAGATTTGCCTCGTACTCTCTCATAACGCCCTTGGTGTGCGCAAACTCATGCGCTATCGTGTGCGCTCTGTCGACGATAGGCATATCCCTGTTATACCCCGGCTCGCACGTGGGTAAAAAGGTTATGCCTGCAATTCTATTGAGCGTCATAATCCCGCTGGATATGATAGGCTTTGCTTTGGGAGTATAGCCGTAGTAATATCCATCCGTCAAAACTTTATCTACCGCTTGACGAATTTTTTCATTTAGCTCTTTTTCACTGTATGGTGACACTACACTGCCGTCATCATTGTATTTTCCAATCTCTCCATAGCATGCGTTCAAATCGTCTACAAGAGTAATAAAAGAACTTAGCGCAAGGTCTTTGCTTATCTCTCCTTTATAGGTGTCTACGGGAGCGGAATCTCTATTGTAGGCAAAGCCTGCCGTAAATATGTACAAATTAGCTATGCATACGCATATTATCAACAGCGAAAGCATAATACGACGCGACGTCAACTTCTTGTTCTTGCAAAAGAGAGTTATTGCAGTTATTATGCAAGCAAGCGCAAACAGTATTGCCAGCGTTACTAGAATCTCGAAGATATTCACCGTCGTGACGGAATAAAACCGCCCCGCGACTGCTTGATAAGAATTGACAAAATGTCTGCATACAAATTCACATACCTCTTGATTAGTTCGCAGAATTAGCATTGCAAAGAGAATAACAACAAATACGGCAAGCGTTATAAGCATTGCCAAAGTACCCTTACTAATTTTGCGAGATTTCGCAACGTCTTTTGCCATTTTCTCTACTGCCCTTTTACAATATATTCATCGTTTGCCATAAATCTAAGCGTTACCATTCACAGCTTTATTGTTACCGTTTATTTTATCATTAAATACGATGTCATTTGGGAATGTCAACCATGCTTCTAAAACTTAAGATAACTTTAGCCTTTAAGTTTTTCACAGTATCTCACTCTTTGTTTTATAATACCATACTATATCGAAAAAATCAATACTGCAAAATTGAATTTGAATGACTTGATAATTCTGTAACTACAATGGCTTATAAGGCATAAAATGTATTGGCTGAAAAGCCATACTTCAATACCAAGGAGAAATTATATGTTCTGTAACTCATGGTGCAACA
>JAIDUT010000045.1 GCA_029060065.1 Clostridia bacterium
GTTTCTTCACTGACGTTAGAAGATGCCACTTCGCGTTCGGAGTTTTGCTTGGTAAGTTGCTTCAACAAGTCGCGCATCTCTTCTTCGTTCTTTTGCGACTTCTCCATCATCTTTTCATTTTGGTCTATTAACTTCTGTACAAGTTCGTCATTGGTCGAAGCCTGTTGAGGTAAAAGTTGTTGTACGCCCGGGAGCATCGCCGTCATTGTTTCTGACACTATTCCTCGTATCTCTTCTGCGCCAAGTCCGTAACCGCCCATATATGCGCCCTGCGGTCCGCCCTGTCCTCCTCCTGCGTTTCCGCCCATCATGCCCATAAGCATCATACGCATATTCTCTTTTTCTTCTTCGCGTTTTCTCTCTGCTATCTCCTCTTTGTTGCGCTCATATTCTTCTCTCAAACCCTCGGCATATATTAATGACTTGTTGAACTTGCTCTTTGCTATCAGCATAAATACGAAGCTCAATACCGCTAGTCCTATCAATACGCATGCTATTACTGTCCAGCTTGCAGACGCAAGTCCTAAAGCCGTCCAAGCGTAGTACGTCTTGTACCTGCTCTCCGCCATTTTCTTGTTTTGCTTGCTCTTAGATAGATAACTTGCGCCTTTGCCTGCAAATATTACTATCAATAAGATACATATCGGACTTACTATCAACTGCCAGTGCAAGAACTCTTTGAACTGTTTTAGCAACTCGTCTAGCGTTCCGCTTCCGCCCGGGGTCTCTCCGCTCGGCGGTGTTACAGGCTCTTCGCCCTCTGCAGGCGGTTCGTCCCCTAATTCCTCTACTATCTTAAACTTGCATATCGCTCCGCTTCGGATAAAGTATCTGTCGCTATCCTTCACCGTTACTTTTATAGTGTACGTTGCTATCTCCGTCTTCTCTTCGTAATTATCAAAGGTCAGTATCTGTTTTACGCTTGCGTTGTCTAATACATTGCCGTTTCTGTCCTTTACTACGTACGTTGGGATATGTTTCTCTTTGTCATATAAGAACTCTGTGTCGCTCCACTCTATTGTCAAGACTTCCATGCCTGCTTGAGGTACTACTACAAAGTACCACTCGTTGCTTGCTCCGTCGAATTGGTAATTCTTATACAAACCACTGCTTGCATTTATACTTGCCACTATCTTGTATGATCCTACTTCGCTAACTTCGCTTTCGCTCAGTGGGTTGCCCTCTTCGTCATATATCTTGTACGTAAAGTCTGTTGCGTAGTCTACGCTATCTCCGCTTGCAAGTCCGCTTGCCATATCGGAGATTACAGGCGCAAATCCGTTGCTTGTATCGCTTGCTACAAACTCCCAATTATCCCACTTCGGTATTAGCGTAGCTTTGTCTATCGTCCACGTTATTAGCACGTCATCTGTAGTGCCGTCTGCCCACGTTCCGTCTGTAAGCTGAATTATTGCGGAATATCTTCCTACTGCCTTACCCGTGACATCTCTAATAATCTGCATATAGTCGCTATCGAAATCATTGAGATAGTCCTCTATACTCTTCTCCGTTCCGTCATACGTTACTCCGCCTATGAACGTAGGCTTCTCCAGCGCTGTCGGACTTCTTATACTCAACGTCGCTACCAACGGCTCTGCATAAAAGTCCTTTGACCTCATCGTAAATACCGCTTGTACTATATAATCTCCCAAGCCCTTAAGTGAATTCTCTTCTACTATTGCTCCGTCCAACGTATATATGTACGTCACTCCGGTTATCTGACTTGGTCTTGCTCCAGACCACGTCACTTCACCTATTCTTTCGTCTTTGTCTGTTCCGTCATATATTACTATCTTGTTTTCAAATTTCGCCTTACTTGTATCTACCGAGATTGGCAATACGTTGATTAGTATACTGTCCGACTTAGTTGTACTTCCGTACGTAAAGTCTACCGTTACTCCATATCCGCCGTCCGTTACGTGCAATTGGTTGTCTATAGTACTATACTTTATTCCGCTTGAGAACTGCGACCAAGATAATACCACGTCTTGCTCTATTGATTGTCCGTCTACCTGTCCGCTGTACGTAGCCGTTACTATTAAGTCGCCCTCTTGCAAGCCTGTCTGCGCTATGTACTTCTTTGACGGGTCTAATTCTACCTTTATTGAATCCAATGTGTCTGCTTTTAGCCACTTCGCAGTCAACGTTAATGTGCCAGTTACTCTGTCTTGCGGTACATCTCCTACTGAATTAAATCTCCAAGCTCTATTCCTTGTGGCTTCACTACCGTCGTCGGCTATATAATCTTCATCAAAGTACCAACCTACGAAGAGTAATTC
>JAIDUT010000046.1 GCA_029060065.1 Clostridia bacterium
TCAACCATAGCTTTTGCCGAATCTACGGGAGTGACGTGAGCTCCGGCTTTGGCGCATGCGACAGTCGCTCCGCCTGTATACGCAAACAGATTGAGGACTTTTATCTGCCGTCCGCTGTCCTTAATCAGTTTTTGCATAATATCCCAATTCACGGCTTGCTCGGGAAAAAGTCCCGTATGCTTAAACCCCATAAGTTTAAGAGAAAACTTAAGTCCTTTTCGCTCAACGGTAAAGTTATCGGGGACTGCGCCCTTGTATTCCCATCTGCCACCGCCTTGGTTGGAACGAATATATTTCGCATTGATATCCTTATGCTTTTCAAGCGGAATATCGCTCTTCCAGATTATTTGCGGGTCGGGTCTAAGGAGAACGAGGTTCCCCCACTTCTCCAATTTTTGACCGTCGCCCGTCGCAATTATTTGATAATCTTTCCAATCGGTAGCAACTTTAATCATTATTATACCTTTTTGACGGCAATCGTAACGCTTTCGCCATTGATATCGAGGTCTTTAGAAAATCCGTCAAATAAGCCTTCTTCTAGGCTATCGCAAAGCACTCCTTCGCAAATGCTCTTGTCGCCCTTAAGAACTTCTACGCACTTACCGACTCCCTTATAGCCTATCTTGATATGGTCTACGACTTCAAAGCCGGCTTCTTTTCTCATAGTCTGAATCTTAGACGTAAGTTCTCTTGCAATACCTGCGTTGATAAGTTCTTCTGTCAAATTGGTATCAAGTACAACAGTCATAGCGACGTCGCTTTCCAAAGCGTAACCGCTCTTATTTATAGGAGTGATAAGCAAATCGTCTTTTGAGAGTTCTACACTTACTCCGTCGACGTCAAACTTATATACGCCACCGCCGTTTACGCAATCAACAATTTCGCTAGCATTGTCGCAAGTAGTTAGGAACTGACGTATAGCGCCGAGTTGCTTGCCGTATTTCGGACCAAGCGTCTTGAGTTGTGGCTTGAGTTCATAAGTCATAAACTTTGACTTATCCGTAACTATCATACACTTACCTACGTTGAGTTCGTCAGCTACAAGGTCAAGTATCTTGACGTCGCTTACTTTCTTATCAGTAATTATGTATACTTCGGAAAGCGGTTGACGGTTCTTGATATTAGCCTTGTTTCTCGTTGCTCTGCCAAGTTGAACGGCGTCGAGCACGAATTGCATGTCGCTTTCAAGGTCTGTATCTACCATAGACATATCGGCAATCGGGAATTCGCACAGGTGTACGCTCTCAGGAGCGTTTTTGAAGAAGCCTGCAACAAGATTTTGATATATACTTTCCGCCATAAAAGGTGTAAACGGAGCTATTACTTTTGCTAAAGTAACAAGTACCGTATACAGCGTAGTATAAGCGGAAATCTTATCTTCGGTCATATCGCTTGCCCAATATCTCTCTCTGCCTCTGCGAACGTACCAGTTGGACAATTCGTCTACAAACTGCGCAATATCTCTCGAACTCTCGGTAATCTTATAAGCGTCGAGATACTTATCGACTTTATCAACCAAGGTATTGAGCTTGGAAAGTACCCACTTATCCATATGCGACAGTTTGCAATCTTTGAGGTTGTATTTGCTTGGGTCGTACTTGTCTATATTGGCATATAGTACAAAGAAAGAATAAGTATTCCAAAGTGTACCCATAAACTTGCGTTGGCACTCCGACACGTTTTCCGATGCAAACCTCGACGGCAACCAAGGAGCCGAAGAATTATAGAAATACCACCTTACTGCGTCTGCCCCCTGAACGTCGAGCACCGACCACGGGTCTACGACGTTGCCCTTATGCTTGGACATTTTAATTCCGTTCTTGTCGTTGACGTGACCGAGGACGATACAGTTCTTAAACGGAGCTTTGTCAAACAAAAGCGTAGATATTGCAAGCAAAGTATAGAACCAACCTCTCGTCTGGTCTACGGCTTCGCTTATAAAGTTGGCAGGAAATTGCTCTTCGAATATTTCTTTATTCTCAAAAGGATAGTGTAATTGAGCAAACGGCATACTTCCGCTGTCGAACCAGCAGTCCATAACTTCAGGAGTACGTTTCATTTCGCCGCCGCACTTACACTTGAAAGTCACTCTATCAATATACGGCTTATGAAGTTCGATATCCTCTTTAAGTCCGCCGAGTTCTCTCAATTCTTTTCTGCTACCTATAACTTTGATTTCTCCGCAATCGGGACATACCCATATAGGAAGCGGAGTTCCCCAATATCTCTCTCTCGATACGCCCCAGTCTATGACATTCTCAAGGAAGTTGCCCATACGTCCTGCGCCTATAGCCGGTGGCATCCAGTTGACCGTAGCGTTATTCTTGAGAAGTTTATCTCTCACTGCCGTCATCTTGATAAACCAGCTTGACCTAGCGTAATACAAAAGCGGTGTATCGCATCTCCAGCAGAACGGATAACTATGCTCGAACAAAAGTTCTTTGAATAACAAGCCTCTCTCTGCCAAGTCCTTTATGACAAGTTTGTCGCCGTCCTTGACAAAGATACCTTTCCACTCGCCGAGAGCCTCGACAAATCTACCTCTGTCGTCTACCATTTGCACGAAAGGCAAATCGTACTTCCTACCGACCTTTGCATCGTCTTCACCGAAAGCGGGAGCAATGTGTACTATACCCGTACCGTCAGTCAAAGTAACGTATCCGTCATTGGTGATATAGTACGACTTCTTATTAGTATCGTTGGTGTTGTAAAGAGGAATATACTCTTCTCTTTCATATTCCTTACCGAGTTTTACGCTAATCGTTTCGTATTCTTCAAAGAGCGTAGGCACAAGCGCCTGAGCAAGCACGTAGATCTCGTCGCCGACTTTAATCTCAGCGTAGTTCTCTTCGCCGTTCATACACAAAGCTACGTTGGAAGGCAAAGTCCAAGGCGTGGTAGTCCAAGCAAGGAAGTAACCGTCATTGTTCTTTCTCTTAAACTTGACGAATACCGACTTCTCTTTGACGTCCTTATACCCTTGAGCAACTTCGTGAGAGGATAGCGCCGTTCCGCATC
>JAIDUT010000047.1 GCA_029060065.1 Clostridia bacterium
ACTTATATGATATAAATATGCCAAATTGGTAAATAAAAACACTAAAAATCAATTAAAATGTTAAAATTTGTCGTATTTAACAAAAATAAATCAAAAAATTTATAATTCTCTTTTCCACATAATAAGAGCGTCTTCAGTTCCGTTATAAAACTTAGAACGCTTTCCCTCTACAGCAAAACCAAATTTACGATAAAGTTGAATTGCCACCGTATTATTCTCGTTAACTTCCAACGTAAGCGCGCTTATTCTTCGTTCTTTTGCCAAATTTATCATGTCTTCAAGTAAAAATTTGCCTATACCTTTGCCTCTATAATTTTCTTTTACTGCTAAATTATTGATATTTCCTTCATTGCAAATATCGTAAAAACTATAATAACATACAAGTTCGCCGTCGAAAATTCCCACTCTGGCGACAGCTTTTTTGTCAACAGCCAAACTTTGAATTTGCTTAAGCGACCAAGGCTCGCCAATACTTTTCTTTTCTATATCAAAAACTTGATTACAGTACTCTATTGATAAATTTTCAAAATGCAAGTTAACCATATTATTTAATATCCGTTTTGTCCATATTTTTTGCGTCATATTCTCTTTCTGCTTGCGACTTCTTGAGATATAACGGAGCCAAAGTTCCCAACTCACCGCTATCGATTTTAGACTTACATATTGCAATTAAGTTGTCCGGATTGGACGGAGAATCTTTCTTTATGACTTTGCATGAAGCGCTATCAAGCTCTTCAGCATTTATTTCGCCCATACATACCATTTTATCAAAACCGCCGTTGAACTTTCCGTAATAATAACAATTATGCCTGCAATCTATTGCGGTATAAAACTCTTGTTCTTTACAAGAGAAAGCCAGCTCTTCAAGAGCATTTATTGCCACACATTTTCCTCCGCTAGCAAAAGCCAAAGCATTGACAGTCGACACCCCTATACGTATCCCCGTAAAAGACCCCGGACCGACAACTGCAGAAAAATAGTCGACATCGCTAATCTTAATCTTTGCCCGCTCAAGCAATTTATCTATTATGGGTAGAATCAAAGAGTTGTGCTTTTTCGCGCCGTCATAACTTATTTCGCTATATATTCGATTATCCGAATAAAGCGCCACAACCATATTATCCCATGTAGTATCTACTGCCAATATCTTCATTTTATCATTTTCCTTTATATTTATAGCATTTTAGTATATTTTGTTGTATTTTTGCTCTAATTTAGGCGATTTTGTAGAATAGTTCTAAAAATCAACTTAAATAAGAATACATTTTGGCTTAATTGAGAAGTATTCAATTCCAGCGAAGTATCAACCTCCTGAGTTACATCAAATAATTAATACTTCAATATTATTAGGCGCAAGATTAAATCCGCTTTACTTAAGCCTTATTATGACTTGCAAAATTGCATTAATCCTTCCAATCACAATTACCCTACAACTATATCAACTTTCTATAAGGATATAATTAAATCTCTAAGTCTAAGCCATTAATTACAAATTCCCTATCCTTACCATTGCTAAGTGTCGATATATCTATATCGATATGATTAGGTAGGTCATCAAATTTATTCCATTCTATTACACATACGCCGTCCATATATAAATAATCGTTCAGCCCCAGCTCATACAACTCGTCAGCGTCAGTCACCCTATACATATCGAAATGATATAAAGCAAGTCTGCCTTTATACTCTTTCATAAACGTAAAAGTGGGAGAAGTCACTATATCGTCAATCTCCAAGCACTTCGCCAAGCATTTAGTAAAAGCCGTCTTACCCGCGCCCAGCTCGCCGTTAAGCAATATAACTTCCCCGCCTTCCAATTTCTTTGCCAACTTACCCGCAAGGAAAGCCGTATCTTCCAAACTATGAGAAATATATTTTGTTGTGTTATTTTTATTGTTCACCATTTCGTCCATATAGATTTCCTTGCATTTCAACTTGTTATCTAAAAAATCTAAGATATATTTTTGCATATCCATTATATATTAGTTGACAAGTTTTTGCAATAGATTTATAATTGTCTCAACAATAATTCTTTGAGGGTAGGTGAAATTCCTCACCGGCGGTA
>JAIDUT010000048.1 GCA_029060065.1 Clostridia bacterium
GTAGACTTCTTCTCTTTGCACTTATACTTCGTCAATACGTATTCTTTAAGTCCGTCAAAGTACTTCTTTTGCTCTTTAGTAAGTAAAGCGTAAGCTTCGTCAAGAGTAAGTCTTGGTGCTACTTCCTTTTTAGGCTTAGGCTCGGCTTTTACGGGTACTTCTACCTTGACTTCTTTTACTACCTCTTTTTCGACTATCTTCTCGACTTCTACGGGTACCTCTACGATTTTCTCAACCGGCACTTCCTTGACTACTTCTTTCTCAACTACTTTCTCTACTTCGACCGGTACTTCGACTACTTTCTCCACTATCTTCTCGATAGGGATTTCTTTCTCGATTATCTGCGGTTGAGCTTGATTAGTCGACATTTCCAAGATTTTCTCCATGAGCTTTTCTTGGTTGTGCATCAAGTTCTCTTGCGTTTTCATCATCTGCTTGAGCGCTTCGTCATTGACGACTGTAGAAGCAACCTCTCTCTCAACTACTCTTTCTGCAGGTTGCTCGGTGAGTTTCTTTAGCAAGTCGCGCATTTCTTCTTCGTTCTTTTGCGACTTCTCCATCAACTTTTCATTTTGGTCTATGAGTTTTTCTACGAGTTCGTCATTAGTAGACGCTTGTTGCGGAAGCATTTGTTGCACACCCGGAAGCATTGCCGTAACCGTTTCGGATATTAGTCCGCGCATTTCTTCTACGCCTATGCCTTGTTGGATAGTATATCCGCCTTGCACACCTTGACCCATTCCGCCCATATTATTGCCCATCATACGCATATACATCATATCGGCTTTGTTGCGATCATACTCTTCTTTTCTTTCTTCGTAATCTTCTTCCGCGTTGTTACATCTCTTCTTGGCTATTATCATTATTACAAGAGATACTACCGCCAAGCCCATAAGTACGCACGCTATTGCTGTCCAGGCTGTCATTGCCATTCCCAAGAATACTCCGGCATATACTGTGTCTAACTTCTCGGCTTTCTTGTTGAACTTCTTTCTCTTGCTGTTATACCCAGCCGTCTTAGAGAGGAATATCATTATCAATATTATGCTTATTACACTGGCTACTAATTGCCATATTGGATACTCTTTGAGCTTCTTCAATAGCTCTTCTATTGAGCCAAAGCCTCCGCCCGGATTATCTCCGCTCGGCGGTGTTACTGGCCCTTCGCCCTCTGCAGGAGGTTCGTCCCCCAATTCCTCTACTATCTTAAACTTACATATCGCTCCGCTTCGGATAAAGTATCTGTCGTTATCCTTCACCGTTACTTTTACTGTGTACGTTGCTATCTCTGTCTTCTCTTCGTAATTATCAAAGGTCAGTATCTGTTTTACGCTTGCGTTGTCCAATACGTTGCCGTTTCTGTCCTTTACTAC
>JAIDUT010000049.1 GCA_029060065.1 Clostridia bacterium
TACTTAAAATTTGCGATATTGATAATAGCTATTTGCTTTTTAGTAGGAGCGATAAGCGCATGCTTGCCGTTTAATATATCAATACCTACGTTGGAAGACAATGTAATAAACGATACTGCAGTGACCATTACTACCAATCCAACTGATGGATTAGGCGAGTTTAACGACGGATATTCATATGTCTACACCGACAAAACAAAAATTGACGGCTATAGAGCGGGTACGGAAGATTATGATATAAATGCTCACAAGGTAGTTAAGACAAGCGCAAGAGGTACGCAAGACAATCCATATGTAATTTCTACGATAGAAGAATGGGATATCTTTGTTCAGAAAATGGAAATTGACACTACGCGTGGCAACGGACAGTATTTTGTTTTAGGAGCTGATTTGGATTTTGATGGAAAGACGTTCCACTCTGTTAGATATTTTCAGGGAACATTTTACGGCCTTGGAAATACGCTTAAAAATATTAATATAACTACTTGGAATTATGTTAATAGTTCAGGCGCGGAAACTCCTATAGGAACCAATGATACTTATGGTTTTGGTATATTTTGTAAGTCAACCAACGCAACCATAACGGATTTAATTGTAGAAAATTTTCAATGTGTCGGACCTGCTCAAACTTCGGCAGCTTATGCCGTACGCGGAACATTAATAGGTGCTATCATAGGTTACTCTAATGGAAATAACTCGGTATTTAATTGTCACGTTACGGCAACGTTTAATCTTTCAAATATTACTTATACAAATTACCAGCCTATTGGCGGTATTGTAGGTGCGCATTATTCTTCTGTAAATACAACGCTTTTGAAGGTGTATCGTTGTTCAGGCGATATCGAAGTTGCTACGGTATATGATACTAATCATGAAACGTTTGCAGGAGGCATTATTGGAGAGGTTTACGGCACGCAATTATATTTATACGATTGTGTCGGTAAAGTCAAAGTTAATCAAACTGGCGGTGCAGCTATTGTAGTCAGTCCTATTGTTGGTCTTTTAGAAACAACAACAAAAGTTATAGCAGAGAATACGATTGGTACTTGTAATACTAATAGTTCGCGTATGACTTTTAGTGGCTCGGTTTATGGAATCAATGTCTCTGCTACGTCAGTAGAACTTAGAAATTGTTATGGAGAAGGGGTAACTGGATTAGACGGCTCAACAAAACAATCCCTATATGCAATCGCAGGTACTTCATCTTTGAGTACAAGTAACTGTACCATATACAATATCAACTCAGCAAAAACTTGTACTTCTTATGCTTCAATGTTTTCTGGTGCGGTTAATAGAATGCCGTCGCTAGATTCTACGGAATATACTGAACACACAAGCTTAAGTCTTTTGATTTCCGCTGCAACGAATAACGTTAGGTCAACTGCTACTGGAACAATGTCATCGAGAATATGGGACGAAGAAAAGACAAGTAAACTTGCTACTTATTTAGATAGAGATTATGACGGCGACGTGTCCGTTTTAGATTATTCGCCAGTCCGCAATTACCTTATGGCATTTATCGACTTCCGCAATTTGAATAACGGCGGTAATAATGAAGAAAAAGTAGGTCTTGAAGACGGTATTGGTTATATTGTAGGAGATAAATTACCTGACGAAACAAGCGACGTTACTGCGTTTACTACTTATCTAAATACAAAAAAGAACGCAAATCACGAATTCCTAGGATGGACAAACGACCCTACAGGTGAAAGCAAGCCGTTTACGAAATTGCCGGCAGGCTTTTTCGGCGACATAACGCTGTACGCCGTATGGGGCTTACCGGACAATTATGTAACATCAAATATAAAGACAAGTCTAACGTCAGATAAAGCTCTAATAGAATACGACAGCGTAGAAAGTATAACGCTCACTGCCAAAGTTACGCATACCGCTCCGTCAAGCGGAGCAATGACCAATCCGAAGCCTACGTACTACTTTATGCAAGACGGAGAGGAAAAGACTACTTCCGCTAACGTTAAATCAAGCGGTGTTCTATCGGTAAAGACGGTAAAAGACAGCGGAAAATATACTTTTAAGTATAGACTTACAGACGGTCTAGAGCCGTTATGGTATTATGACGGAACGCCGAGCAATAGTGTAGACATCAAGATAGAGAAAGGTAAGTGGGAGCATATGACGCTCAAGGACTTCAAGATATCTACGTCTACAATACCGTATTTCGGTAAGAAGTTGGAAGATATAG
>JAIDUT010000005.1 GCA_029060065.1 Clostridia bacterium
GTTTGATGTTACGTAACTATCCGGTAAGCCCCATACGGCGTACAAAGTTACATCACCGAAAAAGCCTGCCGGCAATTCCGTAAACGGCTTGCTCTTACCTGTAGGGTCGTCCGTCCACCCCTTGAAAACGTGATTAGCATTTTTCTTGTTATTTAGATAAGTAGTGAACGCAGTAACGTCGCTTGTTTCGTCAGGTAATTTATCTCCTACGACATAACCAACACCGTCCTCCAATCCTACTTTTTCTACGTCATTCTCGATATCTTGTCCGCCGTTGATTACGTTGCGGAAATTGATAAAAGCCATAAGATAATTGCGGACAGGAGATTCGTCCGGAGTGTACTCTCCACCTATTTTATCTACATCCCAAATGTTGGAATAAGGAGTGGCGCTAAAGAATGTCTTTGCATTTGCAACCATAGCGCTAGAGTTAGGGTATTCAGTCGGTTCAGTATTATTATCCAATGCGTCACCATTAGAAAAATAAGGGGTAGCATACGTGCCGTTCTTTACAACATTAAGATTGGCTATATTAGGGCTAGTCGCTAATCTAACGCTAGCACTATTCGAAACAATTGCGCGCATAGAAGGTTTGCTAGTGGTAGTGCTAACTCCTACCTTTCCTTCGGAGTACACATTCTTAACATATGTTGTACCGCTGAGTCCAGCCGAATTCAGACCAAAAATAGCGCCACCAATATAGCCATGGTTTATATCTATTGCGCAGACAATATTTTCCATATACAGCGAATGATACTTATATCCCATTGCTCCGCTATAAGTTTGGTTGGAAGCATTATTATTAGCAATTGCATTTGCTACACAGTCATACATATATGTAATACTGGAAATATTGTTGTTATAATTCTCACCAAATATACCACCATACATAGGTCCAGTATAGTTTGCCGAACCGCCACCTATAATTGTGATTTCCATATTGCTTGAACAACGATAAAACGTTATCGTAGTGTTTGCCGTACCGAACGTAAATTTTCCACCTATTATTCCGCCGGTGGGTAACATCTTCGTATATGTTATTGTGGAAGTAATTTCTCCTGACGTATGACAATTTAATACTGCATCGTTACCAGATGACATTCCCGCAATTCCGCCTGTTGCAGACATACGGTCGGTTGAGTTTGGATAGGTCGACGTAGCAGGTATTTGACTATATATAAAGTCTTCAACCACCAAGTCGGTAATTGTAGCGTTGGTAAGTCTACAAAAAAGTCCGAAAGATAGAGTTGTTGAAGCTATATCCTTAAGCGTAGTGCCACCGTCATAATATTGCCAAGTCGAGCAATCAATATTGCTTATAGTATTTCCCATTCCGTAGAACGTTCCACTAAAAAATCGTACAGGGTGGAATGTCTCGCCGGTAAAGTCCAAACAACTTGCCAAAACGTAATACTTGCCACTGCCGTGAGTAGAATCAGTCTCCATAAGTTTGACAAATGTCTCCCAATCCGCAACAGAGGACAAAACGTATGGATTGTCTTGGCTACCCCTGTTAGTAGAAGTCTTTGCTACAGAGTGTAAGGTAATATCGTAGTCAATTAAGCCAGCCCTAAAATCGTCAATTTTACTTTTATCGGTATAAACATAAGTATATCCATCGTCAAACTCGCCTAATCCGTCGCTTGCATTTGTAGTAATAGTAACTGCAGTATCATTTATTGTATTATCTTCCAACGTAGGTACTGACATATTAAACGGCAAGCATGCGCTTATCGCTCCTATTATAAAGCAAACCGAAATTATTAATATCGCGAATTTTAGATACTTTGCCCTTATTGTCTTTGAGTTCATATATTTCCTCTTTGTGTATACTTTTAGGTTTTCGACATGCGATTTTTGTCGAACTTCAACGCGTGTTGAAAAATTCCAAATAAAGTATACTTTTACTGACCCTAACATATTGCAAATTAT
>JAIDUT010000050.1 GCA_029060065.1 Clostridia bacterium
CTCTGCCACCAAGACACACGCAAAAGGAGCGTACAAATTACTCCGAAAGCGTGTGTTTTTTATGTATTTTGAGCCTTTTTTACTTACTTTTTCGTTTTCTATCGCCCTGTCTTTGCTTTCGGTCTCAACTGCTCTTTGCTCAAAGAATAGGCTCTCATTGTATAAAAAGGATTTTCTTGCCTTCTTTGGATATGTAACCTTTTATGTGTAATGCTTGTATTTCTTTCTCCGTATTTAATAATGCTTGCAATTGCCTCTCTTCTTCTGCTATGTCGATTATCTCTTGGCAAGATATCAAAGAAATCCAAAATTTTGTACAATTATATCAAGTTCGAGTCCCGACTTCTACTAATTAATTGAGTTCAAGTTCCGCCGTCTAGCACCACCCAGAGACACGCAAAAGGAGAGTAGAACTCCAAAACGTATGTTATATTCTTATACTTTGTTGCTATATTTTACTGTTTATCTCCACCCTACTCCTTTCCAAACTTTACAGTAGATAAGTCTTTGCCTGGCAGAATAATAAAGATTGTCAAGTACTAAGATAAATATTTGAAACTTATAAATTGGGAACTTAATTTTTTCTATAAAAGATGCACTCCCTGTTGTGTCCAACTTATGGGATGCATTTCAAGTGCTACTACCTTAATTTCTCTTTTCATTAAGAAATACGCGGAATAACGGCAAGCAAGCACTGAAAAACTGTTTATAAGCTTGACAGTAGTCGCGATCCTCTTTTGACCTTTTGCATCCTCCGCCACGGCATACGCGAACGTAAGGACAAACTCGACATTTGTCTGGAATACTAAACGAGCTGCGGGCAAATTCTTCGGCTTTTTTATTAGATGCCAGTTTGTTAAAATCGTCGTCATTAACGTTGCCAAGCAACCATTCGTCTAAGCAATAGAAATCGCAGGGATAGACGTTGCCGTTGCCCTCAACGACAAATTGACGGGAACAAAAACCGTTCATGCCGCACTGCTCGGCGTGTTCACCCAAAAACAAGCGCACGTAATTATCTAACTGCCTAATACTAACGTACTCGCCGTTTACGTAATCTTTTACGTAAAGATTAAACAATTTGATCAAAAACGAAGAATACTGTTTGACGGTCATATATAACTCGCTTTCGCTTTTGTCGCCAAACGGGCGCAAGCAAGGAATAAATTGCAAATACTTAATATTCTGACTTTTAAAATACTTGTATACCGATTCAATATGGTCCGCAGTATAACCGGTGGCAACAATCAAAACGTTAAAATCAACACCGCGTTGTTTGAGCAGATCCATAGCCTCTTTTACTTTTGGAAAAGTATTATTTAAATCTTTGTCTAATCTAAATTTGTTGGCACTTTGATCTCCGTCAAGACTCAACCCAAACAAAAATTTATTCTTAGCAAAAAAATCTGCCCACTCTAAATCTATCAACGTTCCGTTGGTCTGCAAATTATAATATATCTTACATCCGCGCGTAATATTTTTTTACCGTCGCAACAAAATTGGCAAAATACTCTTTTCCTGCAAACAACGGTTCGCCGCCTTGAAAGGCGAAATATATACTGCCGCCATCGCAAAAATCGAGAGCTTTTCTAATCAAATTATCCATCGTGCTTTGAGTCATAATTCCGTATGACTCAGCTTACCTGGATTGCGCCAAAGAATGGTAGAAACAATATTTGCATCGCATATTACAAATACTTGACGCAGGCTTGATCATAATAGACAAATCTTTTTTCATAAAACAATTATTCGCGCTTGTCGGTGTTCAACATAGTGTATTTTACTCCGTCGCGATAATACGCTGTGCTTATACATCGACGGTTTTGAGAAAATTCTTTCTCCAATTGTGAATGTCGGCGCCTGGATAGTTTTCTCCCCCAATCGTCACTCAAACAGATAAGCCAATTCTTACGGCTCTTATCAGGGTATGCCGAATTATCGTTTGCATTTGTTTGAAATATTTCAATCCGGTATAAGATTGTACTTTATCTTTTGATTGCTTTTCCGCCGATAAGGACTATCATCTTGACGGCTTGGAGAGAGAAATCGTCGGTTTCGACGATTAGGCGTTTATCGAGAGTTCCGCGCGCAAGCACTTTTATATAGGTAGTATTGCCAAAGCCATTTATACGCTTTTTGATTTCTTCGAGCGTTATGGTCTCGCCGTCGGCAAAATACTGCGACAGCGTATCTATATTTATTATTCCCGTCTTGGTTTTGTCGGTAATACCCTCGCCCTTTTCTATAAGTTCAGACACTATTTCGTCTTGCAGAATTTTATCTACCTCCTGTGCAGATACGCTCGTGCGTAAATCGCTGGGTTTAAACATTTCTCCGCTCTGTGCGTCCTCGTCGGTGAGCATCTTTATAAGTTTTCGTTCAACAAGCGCTTCGGTGGTTTCGTAGGGATATTTTTTGGCATAGTCTATGCTAGCGGTTGGCGGATTTGCGGTCAAGCCGTTATCCTGCATAAGTTTTGCAATTAAATCGGCTGAATATTTAATACGTCTTTCGTTTTTAAGGCGATACATACACGGCGTATCCGCATAGCAAGCGATATCCGCGATGCTCTCGACGTGATACTTTGTATTCTCGTAATCGTTGGGATCTAATGCAAGCACAAGCGACAGCGTCTTTCCTCTCAACCTGAACTTGGCGAGCGTCTTTCTGCCGTAGCGGAATGACTCCCATTTCCAACTCATACGGCTCTTTACGCCGTATGACAAAAGGGTATTTTTCAACTGTGAATAATACCTCTTCGTTTCGTCTGACGATTGAATAAGTTTTGCCTGAAAGCTCTTGCTGTATTTTATAATTATATATCGCGTTTCGCCGTTCTCGACGACTGCTTTAAGTTCTGCAAATTCTTCATTTTCGTCCCCGTCTATATCGGCGCTTGATTTCTCTCCCTCGTTAGTTTGTTCCTCGGTCTCGTCGTTATCCGCCATATCTTGCGTATCGCCTGCTCCAAACAGACTGCCCGCCTCATCTTCAACCGTATTGTCAACTACACTCGTATTATCTTTATCCAATGCATATTCTGGGATGTCTTGCGGCGAAGCGCTACTTGCCGTCGACCTATCCGAAACTTCGCTATCAGAAGTCAATTTAATTGTCGTGCCTTCTACGTTTGACGGCTTTTCACTACCGCTTTGCTTGACGACTTTTTTCTTCTTATCTTGCAATAATACTATAATTATCACTATACCGAGTATTACGGCAATAACAGACAGTACCAAACACGCTATCTTCATTATTTGTCCTCCTTCCTGTCGGCGCGGACTTTATGCCCGATTAAGAACGCAACTTCGCCTATAATGATAATTGACAGCACAATGGCAATGATTATCCATCTGTAATCAAAACGTTTGGGCGTCTGCCTTGTTTCTATATGCGAGCCGTCGTGCAAACACACTCTTTGTTCTTCGCCGTATTCGTCAAACGTAGCCTTTTTAGTGACCGTCCACTCGCCGTATTCGTGTCCCAATGCGGAAGAATCCGCTTGCGCGGTCTGAGTCTCAAAAGCAGGACTTACAAAGTCTGCCGTATATTTATCCTTTCCGCCCTGCGTACAAGTTGCAGACACTTCGACTTCTACGCTCGCTGTAACCGTTTCGCTGTCTATATGCGAGCTGTCGTGCGCGCAGACACGCTTTGCTGTGCAATCCTTGCCGTCCCAAGAATAAGTCGGTTGCGACCACTCGTGTCCAATCGCATTGATTATTACACTGTCGGAGTCGGTTATTTCATCGGTGTAGGTATCATTGGAGAAATACTTTTGACATACCGTGCAATACCAATATTCAGTATTGCCGTTTTCCTCGCAAGTGGCGTCTTTAAAGGGGTGATGCTCGATGCTGTGCGTATCGTGTCTTAAAAGCGTCTGCCCGCTGTTTTGATAAGTCGCAACGCTTATATCTCCTACGCCATTCCAAAATAATCCGGGCAATGCGATTTCTTGCGAAGTAACGGTGATATTTGGCATAACTATCTTTTTCAAATTGTCGCAGTCCTCCAAAACGTCGTCGACGGCAAACCAACTATCGCATACTGCCAAACCCGACAAATTGATATACTCTATTGCGCTGCAACCGCTAAACATATCACAAATATTCGCAGGAGTCGAGCCGTTTGTAAAATTATTTGACAAATCGACTTCTTTAAGCGACGTGCAGTTGCCAAACGTGCCTATAAAGTAATACACTTGACTTAAATCGAAATGAGCCAAGTCTATATAAGTCAGACTAGCGCAATCCCAAAACATATGGCTTATAGCAATTACGTTGGACGTATCAAAAGCCGACAAATCTATCTCACTTAATTTCACGCATCCGTCAAATAAAGCGTTCATGCTCTCGATGCTGCTCGTATTCCACTTATCTAATCCGACGATGGATTGAAGATTGGCACAATGACTGAACAATCCGGAAATATCTATGGCGCTACGCAAATCAAAATTGCTCACGTCAATGGAAGTAAGTCCCTCGCACCAACAGAACATATTATTAAACATCTCTGCGTTTTTGGTATCAAAGCAACTCAGGTCAATGGAAGTAAGTCCATTGCAACTGAAAAACATAGCGCTAAAATTCGTTACGCTGCCGGTATCGAAATTTGACACGTCAATGGAAGTAAGCGCTTTGCAACTTTCGAACATACTACTCATATCTACCACGCTGCCGGTATCGAAATTCGATAAGTCAATCGAAGTAAATGCGCATTTTTTAAACATCTCATTCATGTCCGTAACGCTGCTTGTATTAAACGCAGACAAATCAAGCGAAGTAAGTCCGCATTCTTTAAACATTTCGCTCATATTCGTCACGCTAGACGTGTTAAAACTTGACAAATCAAGGTGGTTGAGCGCTTCGGTGTCTTTGAACATTCCTGACATATTCGTCACGCCAGCGGTATCAAACGTTGACAAATCAAGCGAAGTAAGTACGTAGCACCTACAAAACATTTCACTCATATTCGTCACCCTACTTGTATTAAATCCGCTTACGTCAATTGCAGTCAGTTTTTCGCAACAATAAAACATTTCGCTCATGTCAGTCACCACGCTTGTATCAAACCCGGATAAATCAAGTGAAGTAAGTTCGTAACAACAATAAAACAGGCTGCTCATATCAACTGTTCTGGAAGTATCAATTTTGCTTAAATCTATGCTGTTGCCACGAAAACTTCTAAACCAATTTCTCATATAAATAGGTCTTAGCTTGCTTTTGATATCGACAATGGAAAACTCAACGTTGGTATATCTTTTTTGAAGATCAATCCAAGGGGTATCCATAGAATCTACGGATATGCTGCCCGAAAACTTGACCGTGATTGTACCGCCCTCCACGCCGTCGACTATCCCTACGATATCTTGGGGATCGCTACTCAAAATCAACTTGTTATACTTATCACTACCCTCCGATACTACTCCCCAATATATAATGTCGTAAGTCTTTGGAATTTCCCTTTTTTCAACGTGGCTGTTATCTCGCGAACAAATCCTTTGTTCCTCGCCAATTTCAGTTTCACTCGCCGTCTTAGTGACAGTCCACTCTCCCCAACTGTGTTCAAGCGGAGCGATTGTGGCGTCTATCTCGTTGGTTGCGCCCTTCTCGCTAAAACACTTTTTGCAAATCGAGCAAGTCCAACAGTCAATATTCCCGCTTTCCGTGCAAGTAGCGGCTTTTGCGTCCTTATGCTCTATACTGTGCGAGGTGTGTCTTATAAGGGGCTTTCCGCTGTCGGCGCTTGTCGCAGTGGAAATATCCCCGCTGCCGTTCCAAAAGTTTCTTTCCAAATCAAAAGAACAATTTTCTCCTATAACTGCCGGAAGATGGATTTCACTAAGGATATTAGAATTAGAAAATGTAAAATCTGTATATAATACGTTTGTAGCATCAAAAGAAGAGATATTTACCCTTTGAAGCGCAGAACAAGTTTCAAACATCATGTTCATATTGACCAAACTTCTTGTATCAAACGTCGACAAATCAATTTCTCTAAGATTATAACAGCATTGAAACAATCCCGCCATAGACGTAACGAGGCTTGTATCCAAATTTTCCAGCCCCTTAAAATCTTCTGTCGAAGTAAAATAGTTGTATGCAAACCAATGCTCCATTTCAGTAGGTCTGATAGGCGACTTAATCTCGACCGCTAATATTTTAATGGGCGAAGGGTTAAAATAATGATTGTCCAATACCCATGGCGCGCGCCCATCTGCTTCATAGTCTATTGAATAAATGCCCGTGCCGTCACCCGCGCTAATCCCATCCAAATCGCTCTGATTGCCGCCGAGCACAAGCGTATAATACTCATTATCGTCGGTAGTTACTCCCCAATAAATTTCATTGTCGGTCGAATCTTCCGCAAACGTAGCGTCCTTTGAACTTATTAAATATATAAAGGAAATTGCGCATAAAGTCGCGCACAAAATCACACAAATCAGTAAAACTCGTAAACTACCGAGACTCTTCTTCGTTTTGTAAAGCATATATCACTCCTCAATCGCACATCTACTTTGACTGTATATAAAGTACATATCCTATATAGGTGATACGTCATTTTTATTATAATCACATCAAATTAAATAGTCAAGCCTACAAAAAACATAATTTTGCTTAATTTACTTCCACTTAATGGATATTAAAATAAAAGAAAGGACGTCAATCCTAAGACCAACGCCCTTCCTTTATATGATAAGGGGGAAAATTATGAGCTGTGTTGTGTGTAAATCTTATTTACAGCTATAATATATCACTGAATATCACTGAAAAAAACCTTTGTCAACTGTTTTTTCGAAATTTTTTAAAAATTTTTTTAGAAAAATTGTGATATAACACTATTTATTACAATCAATACGCTACTAAAATCAATATTTTGTATTATATCACTTTATTACTCATTTTGGGTGCCGAAAAAACAAAAAAATACCGCAAAAAGCGGTATTTTTTGATATTTTTAAAGAAAAAGTTTAACAAACTTTTAATTTTTCCTGTGTTTTGATACAAATTCTTCAATTTTATCCATTGCCTTTTTAAGAGAAGTTAAAGAATAGGCATAACTTATTCTTACAAAGTCTTTTCCGCTTTCGCCAAAGGCTCCGCCGGGAACGACTGCGACTTTCCCCTCTTTAAGGAGAGTATTTGCAAATTCCTCGCCGTTCATACCCAAACTCCTGACGCAAGGAAATACGTAAAACGCGCCCTTGGGCTCAAAACAAGTCAATCCCATTTCATTTAGACGTCTAACCAAAAACCGTCTGCGCATATCGTACTCGTCCACCATAGCCTTAATTTCTGCAAAATTATCTTCAAATCCGCCCTTCAACGCTGCAAGCGCGGCGTATTGAGAATTGGTAGGAGCGCACATTATTATGTACTGATGAATTTTTAGCATTTGCTTAAAGATTTCTTTTGGCGCGCAGGCATAACCCACTCTCCAACCCGTCATAGCAAACGCCTTGGAAAAACCGTTGATAAGTATGGTTCTCTCTTGCATACCGTCGATTTCGCAAAAACAGGTATGACGTCTGCCGCCGTACGTCATCTCGCAATATATCTCGTCGCTTATAACAAGCAGGTCCCGCTTCTTTATTACCTTTGCAATTTCTTCAAGGCTTTCTTTGGGCATTATCGCCCCCGTGGGGTTGTTGGGATAAGGCAAAATCAAAACCTTGGTCTTGGGAGAAATAGCTTTCTCTAAATTTTCTGCCGTAAGCCTAAACTCGTCCTCTACGTAGCACCTCGCAGGTACTGCAACTCCGCCGCACATTGCCACGCTTGGACAGTAAGACACGTAACTCGGCTCAGGTATAATCACCTCGTCTCCATCGTTGAGAATAGCTCTAAGCGCAAGATACATTGCTTCACTTGCGCCCACCGTAATGAAAATTTCGCTATCCGCGTCATACTCCACTCCAAAGCGTTCTTTGAGATATCTTGCGATATTTGCTCTAAGCGCGGGAAGTCCGCTGTTGCTCGTATACTGCGTTACTCCCTTTTGGATACTCTTGATAGCCGCTTCGCTTGCGCACCAAGGCGTGTTAAAATCAGGCTCGCCTACCCCCAAAGAAATGACTTCTTTATCCTTGTCTGCGAGATCGAAAAATTTTCTTATTCCCGACGGCGGAATAGCCGTAACTATTTTGCTTAAATATTTTTCGTAATTCATAGTATCACTTGTCTTTTTCGTTCATTTGAGTCCTCGTCAAGTATCACGCCCTCAGTCTTGTACTTTTTGAGTATAAAGTGAGTAGCCGTAGATACAACGTCCCGCATCGTGGAGAGTTTTTCAGACACGAATCTTGAAACCTCTCTCAAATTTTTTCCCTCAACGGTTATGCAAAGGTCATATGCGCCGCTCATTAGATATACAGCCTTAACCTCGTCAAATTGATATACCGCTCTTGCGATAGCATCAAAACCGTTGCTCATCTGCGGCGTTACTTTGACCTCTATAAGCGCGGTCACTATATCCTCGCTGAGTTTTTCTGTATTGCAAAGCGCGGTATATTTGGCAATAACCCCGTTTTGCTCCATTGCGCTTATTCTCTTTTGCGTTTCGTCTTCCGAAAGTCCGACCATATCCGCAACCTGCTTTGCGCTGAATCTACTGTCATCTTGCAATACTTTTAGTATCTTAATGTCAAAATTATCCATAGTATTTACTCCGTTAATTCAAGATATTCTTCATATGTAGTGAGTTTGTCAAAGGTCTTAGTGCCGTTGATTTCAATAATTCTGCCTGCAACCGTCTGCATAAGCTCTTGGTCGTGCGAGGCAAAGAGCATACAGCCCTTGAAATTTATCATACCTTTGTTGAGCGCAGTAATAGCTTCCAAATCAAGGTGATTGGTAGGCTCGTCAAGTATCACGCAGTTGCCGCCTTGCAACATTGCTCTTGCCATCATACAGCGCACCTTCTCTCCGCCGCTAAGCACGCAAGCTTTTTTCTTCGCCTCTTCGCCTGAAAACAACATTCTGCCAAGCCAACCGCGAAGATAACTCTCCGTATGGTCCTTTACAGCGTATTGGTTTATCCATTCGACGAGCGATAGTTGCACACCGTCAAAAAAGCTGTCAAAGTTTTGCGGAACATAGCTGAGATTGACCGTCTTGCCCCACTTGAACGAACCCGCATCTGCTTGTTCTATACCCATAAGTATGTCAAAAAGCATTGATATGTTAATAGATTTATCAGAAAGAAAAGCTATTTTTTCTCCCTTTTGCACCGTAAACGATACGTCTTCAAAATATCCCTTCTTTGTCAGTCCCTCAACTGTGAGTATGTCCTTGCCTAGCTCTTGCTCAAATTCGAAATTGATATAAGGATACTTGCGCATTGACGGTTTGATGTCCTCTAAGGTGAGTTTTTCAAGCTCCTTCTTCCTCGACGTAGCCTGACGGGACTTGCTCGCGTTGGCTGAGAATCTCGCTATAAACTCTTGCAATTCCTTGGCTCTTGCCTCAGCCTTTTTGTTGGCCTCTCTTAGATAACAAGTTCAAGTCCCTAACTCTATCTTGATTATGGAGTTCAAATCCCCCACTCTGTCAAGCAATTAAAAAATCCCTTTTGTTCATCACGCACATAGCTAAGAAGTCGCATCTTAGCGGTAAATAGAAAGTGAGATGATATCACATCTCACTTTTTCTATTTCCGACAAGCCTCGCTATTTCGTCGCTTTGCTCCTTACAAATCCCTACTTCTTATTACCTAGACACACGCAAAAGAAACGTACAAAATCGCCAAAATGCGTATGTTTTTGTGCTTTATGTTTTCTTGCTTAGCACTGTCTATCTCTATAAAAATTTACATTTTTTTGTTTAACAATAATTTTTCGTCAGTTAAATCAATAACCCATTCTAATTTCGTAAAATCTTTTCCCAAAATAGATGTGATGTTTGGTGGCTTAATACATTCTTGGTTTATCTTGATTTCATCTTTGCTCCACCATTTATATTGTTTAATCACTTCTTTTTCTGAATCTGTTAAATTGGCATTTCCCAATATTTCCTCATCTGTGTATACAAGATAATATCTCTCATAATAGTAATCTGCTTTACTGAATAAGTCTAAATAAATAACTCGACTAATTATGCACTTTGCAATTTCAATCTGTCTTATACCGGTTTCTTCATAAATCTCTCTTGTTAATGCCTCCTTAAAACTCTCGCTTTCTTCAACTCCTCCGCCAGGCATTACCCAAAAGCCATCCTCTGAATTTATTGTTGACTTTGATTTATTATCAACATATCTTAACAATAAAATCTTACCACTCTTTCTATTTATAACTATTCCCCTAACTGTTAATCTCATATAAATTCTCCATTTATAATTATATCTTATAGCCTAATAACCATGATTTTCTCTATTTTGTTTATCTTTAACTTTATCACATAACTATTCTATTATCAATACATAAAATATGCTAAAACTTATGTTACTTTAGTAAAAAATACGAACTCACTGCTGGATGAGTTCGTATTTTTATTGCAAGATATTTTTTAATAATTTTCTACGCTTATTTCAAAGTAACTTTGCGGATGATTGCACACAGGACAAACTTCGGGCGCATTAGTACCTACGACGATATGTCCGCAATTACGGCACTCCCAAACTTTGACTTGGCTCTTTGCAAATACTTGAGCTGTTTCTACGTTTTTGAGAAGCGCACGGTATCTCTCTTCGTGGCGCTTTTCGATTGCTCCTACCGCTCTGAATTTCATTGCGAGTTCTGGAAAGCCTTCTTGCTCTGCCGTCTTGGCAAAGTCGTCGTACATATCCGTCCACTCGTAATTTTCACCGCCCATAGCTTCGGCAAGATTCTCTGCAGTGTTGCCGATTCCCTGCAATTCTTTAAGCCAAATCTTAGCGTGCTCTTTTTCGTTGTCTGCGGTATTCAAGAAGATTGAAGCAATTTGCTCATACCCCTCTTTCTTAGCTACGGAAGCAAAATAAGTATACTTATTCCTTGCTTGCGACTCTCCTGCAAATGCAGTTTGCAAATTTTTTTCTGTTTGCGTACCTTGATACTTACTCATGATATTTACTCCTTATATGTTATTGCGTTTTTTATATTGACAATATTTATAGTTTTAACAAACAATGCAGTTGTTATTCTCTTCCTCGCAAATACCTATTACCTTTGCCAAATTACCTCAATACCCGTGTGTTTAGTATGCGCCACCTTACAAAATACGTAATCTTGCAGACTTTCGACGCAACACTTAGCCTTTTCTTCATCGTCGAATACGCCTACGTAAGCGCTACCGCTACCCGTCATGAAAACTAGGTCGGTGAACTTTAGCAAATCCGACTTAGCCTGCGCTATTTGCGGATTGAGCATAACCGCTCCGCGCTCAAGTACGTTGAAATGCGTTTTGCCATTCCCGCGTTCTCCGCCCACATCGTCGTATTTGCGATATATATCTTTAGTCGAAGCTCCCGAAGTCTTTTGCGCAATGACCATTGTCATTTGCGGTACTTCGACGGGAGTAACTTTCTCTCCCACGCCCTGCACTCTTGCTCCACCGCCAAAGAGCATATAGGGCACGTCGCAACCAACTTTGAGAGCAAGCCCAATCATCTCCTCAAGAGCAATCCCGTACAACTTGCTTGCGCAATAAAAAACTCCGCTTGCGTCTGCTGAAGAACCTCCCATACCGGCAGAAAAAGGTATACCCTTGACAATATCCACTTGCATAGCAATATTAAACTTATCATGCAAAAGTTTTAGCGCTTTTACGGCAGTGTTATCTCCGCTCACTTCCTTGTTGTCCATAGTTACTTTGGGTAGATTGCTCTTACTTGCAGTAATAGTATCGAAAATATCCACCGAAGTCATAAGCATATCCAGTATATGATAGCCGTCTGCTCTCACTCCCGTTATATCCAACGATAGATTTATCTTTGCATTTACTTTAATACTGATTGAATTCATATAGTATCATTCTAGCATTATATTCAACAAATTTCAACAGTTAAAATAAAATAGGAGCAAAACTGCTCCTACTTTTTTAATGCTAATATATAATGTCAATATTTTATGGCAACTTCCTACCCATCGAATGATAAAGCGAATACCACTCGCTACGCGTCAAAGTTATGTCCTTTGCCTTAGCAATTTGTTTTACGCGCTCCGGCTTGGTAGTTCCGTTTATTACTGCAAATCCTGCCGGGTGCTTGAAGAGCCAAGCGGACGCTACTGCATTGGGGGTTACGTCGTACTTAAAGGACAGTTCCTTGAGAAGTTTGTTTAATTTAGGATGTTTAATATCCCCGATAAAGGACTTTTTATTGCCCTTATAAGGCGAATAGCATTGTATTTGTACTCCGTTTAGTCTGCAATAATCTAACGTGCCGTAATCTCTGTTGACGCCCGCGTCGCTCATACGGTTGTAATTCATTCCGTTTTCTATCATAGGACAGTGGAATATGCTTAATCTGATTTGATTGTATCCGAGTTTTTGCTTACAACCGCTTTGTAAAAGCCCGATTTGCGAGCCGGAAAAATTACTCACGCCAAACTCGTCCACTACGCCCTCCGAAGAGAGTACGTCAAAAGCCTTCGCCACGTCGTCGGGATTAAAAAGCGCGTCGGGTCGGTGAATAAGAAATCTATCTATCTTCTCAACTCCCAATCTTTTTATACTCTTGTGAACGCAATCAATGAGATAATTAGCGCTGTTGTCGTATCTATGACAAGACAAATCTTTGACGATTCCGCCTTTAGTCTGCAAAACTATTTTATCTCTTAGCTGAGGAGCTTCCTTGAGAGCTTTGCCAAAAAGCATTTCGCATTCGCCACCGCCGTAAATATCAGCGTGGTCAAAAACGTTGATACCGACCTCCAAATTGGCGTCAATTAACTCCCTAACCTCGGCGGTAGTCATATCTTTGATACGCATACAGCCTTGAATAAACTTATCCATACAACACCTCTACATTATTATTTTACCACATCTCGTACTTCCTATCAATAACCGTCTTGTAAAACTAATATAAATTGTGCAAATTTTGTGTAAAAAAGGAAGCGAATTTCGCTTCCTTTTAATATGAATTAGATTTTTCTACTGCGCTTAAGTTTAGCGCAATGACGTATTGTTAAACTTCGCGGTATATTACTATACGCTCATCTCCCTGCATTACTTCGCCAAGCGTTGGGTTCTGCTCCATAATACTCTCGATTGACATTCCCAAGGTCTTAGCGACTTGCCAAATACTCTCGCCCTTGCTTGGGATATAAACGCTGATTGCGCTCGTATTGGCTTGCAAGCATTCGCCCTCTTCAAGCGACTTGATTACCACGTTTTCTACCGGCGTCTTGGAGCATACCGACAATACGATATTAGCTGTCAATTCAACTTCTCTATCTCTCTTGACCTTGTGCGAGCAATCCGTAGCTATAGCGCTACCGCAAAGCATATCGTCGGCCGATACTCCCTCTTTATCAAATTGCAATGAGTATGGCAATTCAACTTGAATACATTTGATAACGTCGCTTTCGCTTATATATATTACGCAAGTGTTGAGTATACCTTCGGCAAGAATACAATCTTGCATTGCCACTAGATTGGAAAGAGTGTTTTGAGTAACAACGCTACTTATTACGCTCTTAATGCCATCGTCGCCCGAATCTACGGCAACGCTTCCGCTGATTCTCTCTTCAAAACGCATTACGCCGTTTTGTCTATCGAAGCGAACCGTTTCTTTGCTTACTACAAGCGCGTTGGTAGGCGAATACAAATCTATTATAGCAGAGGTTTTTTCGCTCTGCATAACAAAGCCTTGCAAAGCTACGCAAATAATCATCTTCAACGTATTGTCGTTGTCGTCGCCCTCGATGATCAATCTGCTGTCTTTTATTTTAGCGACTATACAAGCTCTCAGATTCTCTCCGCAAGTAGCAAGTTCCTGCACGAAAGGCAAACTGATATTTTTAGTTGCGTGTACGCCCTCGCTAGAATAGATTACGCTTACTTCCAACTGACCGCTGACAGTAAGCTTATCATCTCCGTTGTCGACGTTGCACACGACTACTTTTGCGTCGTATAAAAGCACGTCGTCTACTCTTGCTCCGCAAGCGTATTCTTCGCTGACTTCAAATTCTTCGCTAACCGTAGCAAGATATTTCTGATAGTCTTGTTCTTCCCTAAGCGCCAAAGCGCCCTCGCCCTCTTCGAGAAGTTCGACGGTATTTATTTCCACTACGGTAGGCAAAAGTTCCACAACGGTCTGCACCTTGATTTCCGTGCCGGTTATGCTGGATACGCTGTCTACTATATTTGCTTTCACCAAGCAAGGCATATCCGCAATTACCGCTTCGTCGGCGATGTCTTCCGAGAAGTCGGAGATATAGTCAAAACTGCCTAATTTGCCCTCGCTGTCAAGATAGACGAGCTTAAGCGAAACTCTTCCGCTTATTTTGATTTGTTTGGACAACGCTTGCACTTTGGTGATTTGAGCGTCGCTAGACAAGGCGCACACTTTGCTCACTCCGCCCTTAGACGTAGTATCAAAGTTGCACTGCATTACTATTTGCTTTCCGTCAAGATTTCTTTCATAATCTGAGCTTACGCTCTTAAATATTGTATTGATTGCCATATATCCTCCGCACAGTTGTTTTTACACCATAGTATATTGCGATGTATACGGCAATATGACAAAATTTATTTTTTATTTATCCGAACGTTGCGAGTGAGTATGTCGTTATAGGAATACGAAAGTAATTCTTCTTCGCCCTCTATCATACAACGCACTGTAAATATCGCCGGATAAGCGTCCTGAATATATCCGTCGAATTTGACAAACTTATTGCGACCTTTGTTAACCTCAAATGTCAAAGGCTGACCTACGATAAGTCCTACTCTTCTTTTTACTTCATCAATGTGTTTTATAATTTCTCTCATATTAACGATTATGCCCAACTTGATTAAAAAAATGCGAACTTAAGTCCGCATTTCTATATTATTTATCAATATTACGTATTATTTGAGTTTCAGCCAATCTATAATATTCTCTACGAAAATGCCGTCATAATCTCCCAAGCCGAATTTATCGAATGCCATATTTCTCTCCTACTGCTGACATTTTAGCACAAACCGTCCACAGTATCAATAGTATATTCGCCGATTTCGGCAAATTACTTTGTTACATTTCTCAACTTATAGATATTAAAATCAATCATACGTCATAGAATCAGACGGCATCAGACAATCTCATGTTTGTAGTCCTCTTTCACGAAAGTTTTTCCGTCATCGTAGGAGCGCCAATAATATCCCAAATCATCTATGTACGTACCATAGTACTTTCCATTATACGGAGACTTGTCATTATAATCCATTGTAGGTCCAATATGAGCCACATACTTTAATTTTCTTTTATTATAGCCATCCATAACGACATATACTTTAACTTTATTCTTCTCCTCTTCTTTTTTCTTTTCCTGTTCGACGTCATATTCTGTTCTTTGATTAGAGATAGTAGATCTAAACCACTTAAGCGCAGTTGATATGTATCTTTTCCCAGTCGCTATGTAAATAATCCCATCGATAACACTTAAAATAAGCAATATTAAGTATATTATTCCAACGGGTATGATAAATGCCGGATAAGTCAATATAAAAAGCGCCCAACCGTCTTTTGTTCTGCTTCCTTCGCTGTATGTTACTAGCATGTGACTAATAAAACCGAAGACAAAAAATCCTGCTACACCTATTAAAATAAGTTCTAGCATTGTGTCTTCAAAAACTCCCAATGCGCCTATGATTGCAAATACCGGAATTACCAAAATCGATAAAACAAATAAAATCCAAGCTACTACTTTCATAAAAATTTCTCCTACGTTTAATTTATTAACCTTTGGGTTAAAGACATTGTATTCTAATTATAATTAGAAGTCAAGTATTTTTCTC
>JAIDUT010000051.1 GCA_029060065.1 Clostridia bacterium
AAAGGCAACGGCGACTGCAAAGAAAGCCGAGCCTGCAAAGACAACGGCGACTGCGAAGAAAGCCGAACCTGCAAAGGCAACGGCGACTGCGAAGAAAGCCGAACCTGCAAAGGCAACGGCGACTGCAAAGAAAGCCGAGCCTGCAAAGACAACGGCGACTGCAAAGAAAGCCGAGCCTGCAAAGACAACGGCAACCGCAAAGAAGACCGAGCCTGCAAATACAACGGCAAATGCGAAGAAGACCGAACCGGCTAAATCAAATGCCTTTGCAGACAGAAAGACCAAGACCCCGACGAGGGAAGTCGGCGCTACTTTGGTTGCCGATGCTAAGCCGAAAAAGGTAATGGCAAAAGTAGACGAAAATCCAAAGAAAGCGACAAATAGGTCCTCAGAGGCTACGATGTCAGAGCCAAGCGTAAAAAGAATGATACTTATCGTGGTATCTGTTCTTTTAGTGTTCTTGACAATTTTGATTTTGGTTTTGAGTCTTAAGTCATGCGCTCTTAACAGTACATATACTAGACCTTATTTGAATACGACAGAGGTGGGATATTCTGCAGAGTATCTCGGTGAAGTTGATAGAAATATTCCAACTGAAATGAAAAATGGGGGATTGGCGCAAGGATATCCTAAGTACGGATATACTCAATCGTTGACCACAGAGCAGAAGAATGCGGTTATTTTAGAAAGTTGGAAACTTTGTTCGATAAATACAAGAATAGGTAGTGATGGTTACCCCAAGGGCACTTATGATTCAATGGATGCAAAGGGTAATCTATATCTCAACGGAGAAGCGACAGGCGAAAAATTATATAAGCATACTGCATCGGTAGGTATGTATATGGGCGACGTTGCCGACAACGAGCCGGCTATAGTCAAGAAAGTTACGTTAAGACATAGATATTCTAATTCTTACAGCTTGACCGGACTGTACGCACCTGCAGGAGAAGTTATAAAGATAGAAATCAGCGAAGAGGATATGGACGCTACGGGAGGTATTCTCGTTCATATCGGTCAAGCGCTTTACAATACTAAGGCAAATAATATATGGTCGGCAAAAAACATCAACCGTATGCCCGTAATACTCAATTCTATGAGAGTAAATAAAAGCACCGCGACTTATGACGAAAAAACGCATACGTATACGGCATATGTTGGCTCATTTCTCGGCGGACCTATATATATTCATAACACCAATGTAACGGTAGACGTCAAAATTTCAGGCGGAGTGAGATATACCCATTTCATTTTGGGATATACGACTGAGGACGAGTATAACATGAATGCAAAGTCGTCTGCTCCGTATTTTGATTTGGAAGTATGGGACGGCGGAGTTCTTCACTCCGGACCTAAAAAGTACGCAGGAATCTCGACGTATGAAGAAGTTCAAAAAGCCGGTGTGCTTTGGGAAAAGATATCTTTGGTATCCAATTATGCTCGCAAAAAGAAAGAAGGTATAGTATTCTTATACGATCCGTTCGTTGCGGCAGGCGCGGCGGTAGCTTTCCCGGGACAGCAGAGCGTCAACTGCCCTGCGGGGTGGATGTCGGGTTCTCTCAAAGTCGATTCTTATATTAGAGGTGGCGCTTGGGGAAATATGCATGAATACAACCACAACTTCCAAGGTTTTGGAGTAGGTAACGGCGGTGAAGTCACCAATAATGCGCTCAACCTAGTTGAATACAGTTGGTTTACGCACATATCTTCCGCAAGAACTTTGGCGTCCTACGGCGGAGGCGGAATGTCGGGCTGGAATTGTTATACAAGCGCAACTTGGTCGGCAGATCAAGTCATCAACGGTAGATACAGCAATGGCAGACAAGGACTTGCCATATACGCCAACTTATTGCACAACTTCGGTCAAGAAACATATATCGAGATGATTAGAAATTCCGGCGGACAGTCGGTTGATACGTGGTTCAAAGCATGTATGAATACGTCGCACAACGATATGACATATTATTATAAAGATTTGATAGGTTATGACGTGTCGCAGAGCGTACTTGACGAAGCAAAGTCAAAGAATTATCCGTTGTTTATTCCGATGGCGTCTGTATATCAGACGGGAAGAAGCTACGTCTATGACGGCGAAAAGGTATATTTCAATACCCAACAGCCTTTCGTAATAAAATACGGTGAAGAATTTACTATCGACTTGTCAAGGTATACTGTCGGTAGTGGCGGTATTTATCAAAGCGGAAGCGTCGTTATACCCGAAAGATTCAGTTATACAGTTAAGAGCGTTAAAGCTCAAAACGGACAAAAAGTCAACGGTACTATCAAGAAAGTAGATGACTTGCATTACGTTTTCAAGCCCAATAAGGAGATATTGTCGGGCAAGATAATTGCAACCTTAGAAGTCAAAGACACTCAAGGAGTTTATACCAACATTGACGACGTTGACTTGATACTTGAATTTGAACAGTCTCATGAGATGAACAAGAACATTGTTCAGCGTACGACTTATACTTATGCCGACGGAGCAGGTTATACCGATGCAGTGCAGGCTTATGATGCAGGATATGCGCATTATGAGCAAAAGATTGAAGGCGACAATATCAATAGAACGCAGAACAGTAATACCGACGTATGGTATACCAACCAAGAAGGCGATGAAGTTCCTCAAAACGCAGTAGTTGAGATTAAGGGTAAGCTTTATGTAAATGAAGACGGAAAATACCGTATTGCATTGAGAGGCAGATGGAACATTGCTTTGTATATTAAGATCAATGACGATAAAGAATATAAACTCGTTGCTTCTTCAAGCACTGATACGGGAACAAATATAAATACCGTATCAACGTATTACGATATTAAAGATCTTAAAAAGGGCGATTGGGTACATTTCAAAGAAGTTATGATTACTGGACAGGTAGGAGTTAGAGCAAGTTATATAGGTCTTGGATTTAATAAATTTGACGACCCAATGCCTATACTCGACGCAAACGGAGATCCTTTGCTCGACGCTGACGGAAATACGATAGAAACTCCCGAGTCAATTACGCTTGATTATGCGGTAGGATACAGAGATAGCTATGAATCTATAAATAAAAACTTTACGTCAGATTATCATTACAAGAGAAGTTATACGTATAGTTATAACTATAACCATATATATGACGATAAGCAGTCATTGTATGGAGATATGGTCAACTACAAACCTTGGGCAAATAATTATGAACTATACGCGCCCGAGCATCTTGTTGATGGCGACTTGAACACGTATATCCATACGCAAACGATTTCGGCGCAAAATCCCTTTATCTTTACTGTAGATATGGGTAAGGAAATAACCGCAAATAGAATGTACGTCAATACGCAGTCAAGACAAGATTATAGATATCCAAAAGATTTCCAATTGTTAGGCAGTCTTGACGGTAAGAACTTCTTTAAGATAGGAGACTTTACAGACGTACCTATCATCAGCAATAACAGAATCGTAGTTGACTTCGACTTGAAGACTTTCCGTTATTACAGAATGATTATAACAAAGTCGTCCAACAATCTAATAATCATCAGCAGAATTGATTTTATGGAGCACTATGAGCAACTGGGCGGAACTCAGTATTCCATCGACGATGAGATGTTTAAGTATAGCGGTAAGTGGGAAGGAAAGTCTACTATGGCATCCTTTGGACACGTTGTCGTCGGACGTAAAGGCGCGACGGTAGAATTTACGTTTGAGGGTAATAGATTTGCATTGCTTTCTTCGTCTGCTTTCGATAGGGACTTTGAAGTAACTATTGACGGGGAAAAGGTAAGTTCCGATTTCTTTAAGAATAATTCAAGCGACCGAACGGTAGTAGCGTTCTTATCGAAGGAACTTTCTCAAGGCAAACATAAGGTTAAAGTAAAATGCAAAAAGAAGAATTGCAATATAGATTCGTTTGTTGTTTGGCAAGCGACAGAAAGTTAATAGTCGTTCAACCGTTGTAAAATACAAATCGACGCGTTCCATTAGGAGCGCGTCGATTTTAATAACAATAATAAAAACTTATAATATTCTAAAATTTACAATTACAACTCTAGGCTTTTTAGATACTGTTTAAGTCCGTCTTTAAGTTTTTCATCTCTCAAGCCGTATTCTATTGTGGCTTGTATATATCCCAGTTTATCTCCTACGTCGTAGCGTCTGCCTTCAAAGGTATAGGCGTATGCGCCTGTATAGTCGGCAATGGTTTGGATTGCGTCTGTCAGACATACCTCGCCGTTTGGCATAGCGGGAGTACGTTTGATTATATCGAAGATATCGGGGGTGAGTATATACCTGCCGATACTTGCCAGCGTCGAGGGGAGTTCGTCGATTTTCGGCTTTTCCACAAGGCGAATTACCTCGGTATACTTGCCTTTGGTAGCTCCCGGCTTAACGATACCGTACTTGCTTGCCTCTTCTTTCGGCACGTCTTGACAGCCGAGTATGATTTTGCCCGTCGTTTCGTAAGCGTCTATGAGCTGTTTAAGGCATGGCTTTTGCGGATTGTATATAATATCGTCGCCGTAAAGTACGGCAAAAGGTTCGTTACCTACGAATGCTTCGGCTTCGAGTACTGCCATACCGCTTCCGTTCATTTCCTTTTGACGGACGTAGTATATATGCGCCATTTTAGATATATCTCTTACTTGTTTGAGATACTCGTCCTTTTTGGTACGCATAAGCAACTGCTCAAGTTCGACTGATATATCAAAGTGGTCCTCAATGCATTTTTTGTTTTTGCCGAGAATTATCAAGATTTCGGTAATACCGCTTTTGACCGCCTCTTCCACAACGTATTGCAGGGTAGGAGTATCAACTATTGGCAACATTTCTTTTGGTATTGCCTTGGTCGCAGGTAAAAATCTTGTGCCGAATCCGGCCGCCGGAATCACGGCTTTTTTTATTTTCATAGAGCCCCTCGTTAAGTTCATACGGCAATCTTACTACCGATTTGTGTACTAAGTTCGTCTACGCATTTTGACGTACATAAAGTACGCCTGCAATACATATCCTGCTTATTACGCAAATCGCTTACGCAATCTTGCTCGTACTCACTTAACTCGAGTCTCTAGTATTTTAGTTACTATTGTCAAGTTATACGGCAATCATGCTACCCATTTACGCGCTAAGTTCGTCTACGCATTTTGACGTACATAAAGTACGCCTGCAATACATATTCTCCTTATTACGCAATCTTTCTACCGATTGGCGTAGAAACTGTAATTATAATTTTTATCTATTATATACTATTTATCAATATAAATCAATGTTTACACAAATTTTTCTATTTTTTTTGCATAAAAGGTATTGACAAGGTCAAAAATAGTGATATAATAAAACAAAGGTCAAAGAAAGTCAAACATAAAATAAGGAGGTATTCGGTGGCAAACTTATCCGACGAAATCGAGCAGTTTATACTTTCGATATTCACAGACGACGATAGACTAAAACTGTCGAGGAACGATTTAGCGCATTACTTTTCCGTTGCTCCCAGTCAGATAAATTATGTCTTATCGACAAGATTTAATCTTGACAAGGGATACGTCATCGAATCGAAGAGGGGCGGAGGCGGTTTTATAACCATAGTTAGAATAAACGAAAACAGACAAGACACGCTCTCCACGATATTACAAGAGCTTGACGGTATCGAAGCGCTATCTTTCAACAGAGCAGACTGTTTTTTGCAAAGGCTTGAAAGAGAGAAGATAATAACTGACAAAGAGCGCGAAATAATACAAAGCGCGATAAGCGATAAAGCTCTTGGCGTCATAACAAACAGCGCTACGGCGCGCAAAAACGTATTCAAAGAAATTATGATAGGATTGATTAGGAGGTAAGTTATGCTTTGCAGGCTATGCAGACGAAGAGAGGCAGAAGTTATCGTCAAGACTGACGAGGGAAGTGCCGAGCTTTGCGAAACATGTTATAAAAGATACCGTTTACTTGAGTCAATGGGCGAGATAGAAGGACTTATGGACTATTTTTATACGTACGATGAGTTCAATCCGCTCTCGGCGTTTATAGCTCGCAATACCGAGATAATCTGTCCTTCCTGCGGAATGAGTATGAGCAGGCTTACCAATGAATATAAATTCGGTTGTTCCAAGTGTTATGACTTCTTCTCTGAGAAAGCCAACGAGTATTTTGCTCAGCTTGGCGGTCAAGAATACAAGGGAAGATATTTCGGTTACGAGGGTAAGAAAAGAGCAAGACGACTATCGGAGATGACGGCGGAAGATATACCTTTTTTGATGAAGAAAATGCAAGAGGCCAAGGATAACGGTCAGGTATCCCGCGCCGAAGCCATTGACAGACGCATTCAACAAATCAAAGGAGGCAATCAATGAATATTCAAGACGTTGTCGTATCAAGTAGAATAAGATTTGCTCGCAACATCAATTCTTTGCCTTTTCCGCATCTTCTCAAGGGCGTTGAGCCTAAGTTGCAAGAGTTTTTGAACACTGTTCATAGCGTGTGCGCATCCAAATTTGACGGCGATTTGTATACTGTCAACAATATTTTGATAGGCGGTAAAGTGCGCGAAGGAGCAGACGATTACATACTCAATATGCTAATTGAAAATCATTTGATTAGTCCTACGCTTGGCAGAAGCCAACTCGGCGGAGCAATAATCAGCAAAGACAAGAGCATATCCGTTATGTTCAACGAAGAGGATCATCTGCGCGAGCAGTGCATACTCGACGGCTTTAGACTTAAGGAAGCGTATGAAAGACTTTTGGAAGTAGACTTGGCTTTGCACGATAGATTGGACATAGCTTACAAGAAAGGTTTTGGACATCTTACGGCTTGTCCTACCAATCTCGGAGCGGGTATGAGAGCTTCGGTAATGATGTTTTTGCCCGCGTTGGAGCTGTGCGGAGATTTAAGACGGCTAGTCAAAAAGTACGCAAGCGAGGACGTGACGATAAGAGGCGTTTACGGCGAGGGTAGCGAAGCCAAAGGCTTTATGTATCAGATATCCAACCAAGCGTCGATAGGCTGGAGCGAAAATCAAATTATCGAGAAAATGGAGAGTATAGTTAATGAGCTTTGTCGGTTAGAAGAACAGGCAAGAAGAGCTATATGGGATAGAAAGGGCGTGGATTTAGAGGACCAAATTATGCGAGCATACGGGACATTGCTCTTTGCGAGAGTACTTGGTTCCGACGAGTTTATGATAAATATAGCAAGCGTTAAATTGGGCGTGGGATACGGTTTACTCAAGTTGGATATTCCCGCTATCAATAGGCTTATCCCCAAAGTCTTGCCCTATACGATGTCAGTTAACGCAGGAAAAGCGTTATCGCCCCACGAGAGGGACGTAAGGCGAGCGAAAATTGTAAGGGATACGCTGATAGAGAGTAAAATTAGGTAAGAGATAAGGGATAAGAAATAAGAGATAAGAATTAAGGAATTTTATAAAAGTTTGCCAGGCAAGCGAATATAGGAGAGTATATATGGAAAGATTTGACGAAGAATGCAACAAAATTATTGAGACGGCAGAAATACTAGCCGTCAAGTCAGGCGGATTATTAGGTACGGAGCAACTGCTTTGCGCCTTCACATATCACGAAAGTTGTCTGGCTACGAGGATATTGGCAAGACACGGTTTTGATAAAAGTATCGTCAACGAGTTTTTGCAATTCGACGGTATTACGCATACTACATGCAAGTATACGCAAAGAACAATGTCATGCTTGAAGATTGCTACGAATTTAGCCGACAAAACCAGAAGAAAGTTGGTCAATTCGCTTTTGTTATTGATAGCAACGCTAAGCGATAAATCCTCATTTGCCTACAACGGACTTTTAGATTTGAACATATCCCCCGAAGATATAGGCAACGAAGCGTTGGACGCTCTCAACGCGCTTGCGTCAAAGAGTATGTCAAATAGCGAAAGCGCGGGACGTTACGGAGATAATAATCAATACGGCGCAACCAACGAGTATTCCGAGGACGGCGACGACGACGCATTGACAGGACTTGGCGAGGATATGACCCAAAAGGCAAAGGACGGTAAGCTCGACCCTGTAATCGGCAGGGATGAAGAAATCAATCGCATAATAGAGATACTTTCAAGAAGAAAGAAGAACAACCCTATTTTGATAGGCGAGCCGGGCGTCGGCAAGAGCGCTGTCGTAGAGGGCTTAGCTCAAGCGATTGTACAAGGCAAAGTGCCTGAACAACTCAAAAACAAGCGAGTATTTTCTTTGGATATGGCTAGTCTTCTTGCAGGTACGAAGTATAGAGGCGAGTTTGAAGAAAGGCTGAAGAAAGCAATAACTCAGCTCAATAAGAGAGGAGATACGATACTTTTTATCGACGAAATTCATACCATTGTCGGCGCCGGAAGCACCGAGGGCAGTATGGACGCCGCCAATATCTTAAAACCTCAACTTGCAAGGGGCGAGTTGCAGACGATAGGAGCTACGACCTTAGAAGAATATCGCAAGTACTTCGAAAAGGACAGTGCATTGGAACGCAGATTCCAAACCGTGACGGTAGACCCGCCGTCCGTAAGCGATACCATTACAATACTGCACGGTCTGAAGAGTAAGTACGAAGAACACCACGGAGTACAGATTACCGACAGCGCAATTACTGCGGCGGCGGTAATGAGCGACAGATATATCAACGACAGATTTTTGCCCGACAAGGCGATAGACCTTATTGACGAAGCCTCGTCAAGAAAGAGAATACACGGTTCTTCTCTTCCGCAAGAGATTCAAAAACTCGAGGACGATATCAAAAAGGCTGAGAGCGCAGAGCAGACTTACGCGAGTATGACGGAATACGATAAGGCTCAAGAAGTTAAGGCGCATAAGTTGGAACTTGAAAAGCAACTCAAAGACGCGAGAAATAAGTGGGCTATAGATACCAGCGCAAGCAATATGAGTATTGACGAAACGGATATAGCCAATATCGTATCGTCTTGGACTAAGATACCTGTCACCAAACTCACGCAAAGCGAGAGCGAGAAACTCTTGGGTATGGAAGAACTTCTCAAGAAGAGAGTTATCGGACAGGACGAAGCCGTAGAGGCAATCTCGCGCGCAGTCAGGAGAGCGAGAGTGGGAATTAAAGACCCCAAAAGACCTATCGGTTCGTTTATCTTCCTTGGACCTACGGGCGTAGGTAAAACCGAACTTAGCAAGGCGCTTGCAGAAGCTATGTTCGGCGACGAAAACCTTATGATTAGAGTGGATATGTCGGAGTATATGGATAAGGTCAGCGTATCCAAACTCATAGGTTCTGCTCCTGGCTACGTCGGCTTTGAAGAGGGCGGACAGTTGACAGAAAAGGTTAGGAGAAAACCTTATTCGGTAGTACTTTTCGACGAGATAGAAAAAGCGCACCCCGAAGTATTCAATATACTTTTGCAGATACTCGACGATGGCGTGCTGACAGACTCTCACGGCAGAAAAGTTGACTTCAAAAATACCGTAATTATTATGACGTCCAACATAGGCGCGAGCGAGATAAAGGCTACGCCGAGATTGGGCTTTGGCGCGACGGCGCAAGACGATTACGAAAATATGCGTCAGACGCAGATGTCAGCTCTTAAAAAGACGTTGAAGCCTGAGTTTATCAATCGTATCGACGATATAATCATATTCCGTTCGCTCCAAGACGAGGATATGTCCAAGATTATAACGGTAATGACGGCAGGTCTTAAAAAGCGTCTTGCAGATAAGGATATAAATATCGAAGTCAGCGAAAAGGCTATGAAACTCATTGTAGCAAAGGGCGCGAACAAAGAGTACGGCGCAAGACCGCTCCGCAGAGCTTTGCAGAGAATGATTGAAGACGAACTCAGCGAGCGTATTCTCAAAGGCGAATTTGCAATCGGCGATTATATCGATATAGACGCCAATGACGAAGCGTTGACTTTCACTAAAAAGCAAACTAAAGACCAAACGCAACCGGCAGAAAATAAAGAAGAAAATAAGTAATGCTGTGTTACGTGATTCTGAGCTGAACGAAGTGAAGTCGAAGAATCTATAAATATCTACGTAGGAGCAATTATGCCATCAATTTCCGTCATGCTAAAACCCGCTTCAGGTCGGTGTAACCTGCAGTGCAAGTATTGCTTTTACCACTCGCTTACACAAGCGCGTGGTATTGACGACTACGGAATTATGGAGATATCCACGGCTAAGAGAGTAATTGACGCTTCTTTGAATTACGCAGGTAGCGAGAGCGTATACTTCACTTTTCAAGGCGGAGAGCCGTTGCTCGCAGGCAAGGAGTTTTTCAGACAATTCGTAGATTACGTCAAGAAAGCCAATAAAGTCGGAGCAAAAGTATTTTATGCTTTGCAGACCAACGGAACGCTTATCGATAGCGAGTGGATAGAGTTGTTTAAGCAAAACGGCTTTTTGATAGGGTTATCGCTTGACGGCGACGAGGTGGGCAACAAGTTCAGAGTAGACTTCAAAGGCAATTCCGTCTTTGACAAAGTGCTCCAAAACGCCCATGCGTTACAAAAAGCAGGCGTAGATTTCAATATCGTATCTGTTGTCACAGCGCATTCGGCGCAGAGAATAGAGCGCATTTACGAGTATTTCAAATCGCAAGACTTCAGGTATCTTCAATTCATACCTTGTCTTCGCCCATTTGGCGACAAATCGCCAAGTGAACTTTATATGGATAGTAAGCAGTACTCCAAATATCTCGCTAAATTGTTCGAGTTATATTTGCAAGACTACAAGTCGGGGAATTACGTCAGCGTAAGGCATTTGGATAATACGGTAAGTCTGTATCTTAGCGGTAGCGCGGAGCAGTGCGGAATGGTAGGGCATTGCGCCCGTCAATTCGTAGTCGAAGCAAACGGCAATGTCTATCCCTGCGACTTCTATTGCCTTGACGAGTGGCTTCTAGGCAATATCAACGACAGCGATTTTGTTACGCTCTCGCATCTGCCAAAAGCCATAGGCTTTTTGAGAAATTCGCTCAATATTTCCGAAGACTGTAAGAAATGTAAATACTTCGCAGTATGCCGTGGCGGAGGTTGCAAACGCAACAGAGATAGCGTTGACTATTGCGAGGCGTATAAAGAATTTTTTGATAAGTACATAAAAGATTTTGAAGCTTTTGCAAAGGGGGAAAAATGAAAAAAACTTTATTGAAATCATGTTCAATCATTTTGGCAGTAGCAGTATTGTTTGTCGCCTTATTTTCTTTTGTCGGATGCGCCAAAAAGTATTATGACGACATTCCTGTCAAAGAAGGGTATCTGCGTACGGCAGATATTCGTATCAGGGATATTTCTGTAGTAGTTCACGAGGGTAAGTATTATATGTACGGTATGTATCCGTGTTCAGTTGAGGACGGGGGATACGCTTGCTACGTAAGCGAAGATTTGCAGTATTGGGACCCTACGCCTCACGACGTATTTTTGGCGGAATGGGACGAGAGCTTTGAAGGAACAAGTTGTTTTTGGGCGCCGGAAGTACATAAATACAACGACAAATTTTATCTATTCGGCACATATCTGTCTCCTAAGACCGGCAATAGAGGAACAGGCGTATTCGTGTCTGACAGTCCGCTTGGAGAGTTCAAGCTCATATCCGACGGACATATGACGCCACATGAGTGGAACTGTATCGACGCTACTTTCTATATAGACGATGACGGACAGCCTTGGACGGCGTTCGTACACGAATGGGTAGACGAAGGAGAAGGCTCGATGTGCGTAGCCAAACTCTCCGACGACCTTACTCATATAGTCGGCGACGTTAAGACGGTATTTTACGCTAAAGACCCGCTTTGGTCAAATAATAAAGTCACTGACGCTCCGTATTTCTATAAAACTAATGACGGCAGATTGCTTATGCTTTGGTCTAATAGCGACTTGCTTGACAATTACGCCGTGGGTATAGCTTATTCCACTAATGGAAAAGTTGACGGCGAGTGGAAACATCAAGCTACTACGCTTTACTCAAAGAATACCAAGTATGCAGAGGACGGCGGACATCCTGTCGTCTTTGAAGATATGCAGGGCAATCTTGTACTGGGCTTTCATTCACCTGGGTTTGTCAACGATAAAAGCGAGAGAGTAGAACACGCTTGCTTTTACAAATTGAAAGACACCGGCAAAACCTTAAAAATCATAGGTCAACTTTTCAATCCCTAAGTTACTTTGAGCAAAATAAAAATAACGCAACCGTAAGATTGCGTTATTTTTATTTGACTGATATTTAATTCTTGCGTACTTAAGAATCGACTTCTATACAACCCAAGTTGCCGGCTTTTCTCTTATAGAGTACGTTGACTTTGCCGGTGGTATTGTTGAGGAAGATATAGAAGTCGTGGTCTACGAGTTCCATGTCTTCGACGGCTTCTTCTAGGTCAATCTTCTTAAGAGCCATAGACTTGGTACGAATGACTTGCATTTGAGCTTGCTCTGATTGCGGGTACATCGTTTCGCCTTCCAATGCGCTCTTTTTGAGTTTGCCGAGTTTTGTGCGGTGCTTTCTTATTTGACCTTCGATTTTTGGCAATGCCAAATCTATATTCTTATACATATTATCCGACGACACTTCGCTTCTGACCATGTTGTTGCCGAAGAATATGGTTATTTCCATCACGTATCTTTCTTTACCCGTTTCTTTGAGGAAGATTTTTGCGACGGCGTCGTCTTCAAAGTATCTGGAAAATTTTTCCATTTTCTTGTTGATGATTTCCTCAAGATTGTCGGTGAGTTTGTAGTTTCTTGCAATTATTTCTATTTTCATAATAATCGCCCTCCTTATTTTTTTGTGAGGCTTTCGTTAAGTTCGTACGGCAATCTTGCTACCGATTTACTTTCTAAGTTTGTCTACGCATTTTGACGTACATCCAGTACGCCTGCAATACGTATCCTCCTTATTACGCAAATCGCCTATGCAACTTTGCTCGTATTCACTTAACTCAATCCTCTTAATTTCTAATTAATATTAAGTCAGTACATATCGCTTATCGATGTAACTC
>JAIDUT010000052.1 GCA_029060065.1 Clostridia bacterium
TGTCCGTACTCTACTTCTACCTCTACCTTTTGGCTTATCTGCGCCATGTTGAATATTATTACCAATGATTGTGATTCGAAGGTTGCGTCAAAGACGTATTCCTTTTCGTAGTTATCCGTATCTGCAGGACATAATACTATCTTCTTAGTATTGGTTCCTTTTGTATCTACTTTACCTATGGTAGATTGCCATTTTACCTGTGTTAACACTACTTCTTTATCTGCTTTGTTAAGCATACTTGCGGTAAAGTCTATATCTTCCAACTTCTTACCGAAGTACGGTATTGTAGACGTAGATATCTTGAAGTCCTTGAGCGTCATATGCTCCAACTTGCCTTTCTCTATCTTGATATCTACACTATTGCTCGGCGTTCCGTCATAATACCATAACGGCTCTAGACCGTCTGTAAGTCTATACTTAAACGTATATTTTCCGCTGTCCTTTACCGTCTTTACCGATAGAACACCGCTTGATTTAACGTTAGCGGAAGTAGTCTTATCCTCTCCGTCTTGCACAAAGTAATACGTAGCCGACGGATTAGTCATTGACCCGCTCGACGGCGCGGTATGCGTAACTTTAGCGGTTAGAGTTATGCTATCTACGCTGTCGTATTCAATGGTATTTTTATCTGACGTTAGACTTGTCTTTATATTAGATGTTACGTAACTATCCGGTAAGCCCCATACGGCATATAAAGTAACGTCGCCGAATAAACCGCTTGGCAATTCTGTGAATACGTCGCCATTGCCTGTAGGGTCGTCCGTCCAACCCTTGAATTCGTGATTTGAGTTTGCCTTATTATTTAGATATGTAAGGAAGTTCCCCTCAGCTGTCAACTCGTCAGGTAGTTTATCTCCTACGACATAACCATCACCGTCATCCAGTCCAACTTTCTCTTCACTATTTCCTCCATTAGTCAAGTTACGGAAATTGATAAATGCCATAAGGTAATTGCGGACAGGTGAATAGTCAAGTATTGTTTCATTTCCTGTATAATTCCCATCCCAATAGCCAGTTAAGTTGCCAGTCTTTTCCTTATCCCAGACTTGTGAAGACAATTTTGTTCCCACGTCGCCATATGCCGTTGTAATCAAATCGGATAAATTCGATTTAACTGTTCCTTCATATATATGTAGACTTGATGGCACAGTTACATACGCGCTCGTGCATTTCACATTATTCACGTTTTCTAAAGTAGGTATGGAATTTTCTGAAACTACAGCATGTGTGGAAAGTTTATTGTTAGAAGCGCCCAATATTCCGTATCCATAACAATTTCTATATGTTCCTGTCCCTCTTCCTAATACCGCAATCGTTCCACTATAAATCGGTAATGCAATTGTAGTCGAGTCTATATATCCTATGAAATTTTCAATCAATACGGTACCATGCGCATTCCCTACGCATGCAGAAAAATATAATCCACTTGCACTTGTGGAAGTATTTGTAATATTTGTATTAGTAACACAGTCATATACGCTCAATTTCAAAGTTGATGTATTTGAAGAATTATAACTCTGTGCAATTAAACCGCCCAATATAAAATTACGACTGCTATTATTTATTCCAGCTGTAATACTTGTATCCGCAGAACAACGATATAAAACCATACTTCCTGTAGCATTAAGCCCATGTATACCGCCCATACGAACATAACCGCCTGTATATAAAGACCCTCCTGTAATCTCTCCAGTAACATGGCAATTCAGCATATACCCACCGCTTGTGCTGTTAGTACTTACTCCTACAATACCTCCGGTAAGAGTTCCATGATTGCTAACGACATGGTTGAAAGAAGCAGGAATATCTGAATAGCTGTAATCCTCTAATAATAAATCGGTGATAGTAGCGTCATTAACCTTACAAAACAATCCAAACCCGTCGCCTGTGACACCGGTTGATGCAATAT
>JAIDUT010000053.1 GCA_029060065.1 Clostridia bacterium
TTATTAGCTACTATTCGCTATTCCTTCTCTCTGTTTAGTTTTTAAGGTGCTTCGCTACCACTTCCCGTGACAGCCTACTTATAATAGCACATCGATTTTTGCTTGTCAACAATTTTTGCAAAAAAAATTAAAACTTAATTTAATAAATTTTTATATAATCAAATTTGCCATATTTTCAAATAAAAGTGGCGCATTAAGCAAGTCGCTTTAATTATAATATAATATATAATAATATATAATCAATTTTTTTATTTGTTGACAAGCTCTTCCAATGCTTGTTCGTACTTCCTATTGAGTTCCGCAACGGCTTCTCTGTTGTCTAGATGCATCTGCATTAAATCGCAATTCAGCATACTCTTTCCATTCAAGGTTTTGATTGGGAACTGACCCACGACTTTAAGCGTAAGCACTTCGTACCAATTAAATTGGCTTGGGCTTTTGCACACGTACTTCTTGCCGTCAACTTCGTAGGAATATTCCACGTAGTAAACAGCAACTTTGCCCACCGACTTGTTGGTGTCATAGGATATAAAAGTCGCCGTCGCGTCCTGTCCCAATTCCATAATCTTTTGTTCGCCCTTTATCTTGAAAATTCTCAAGATTGCCATGACGGTAAGGACTATTCCAACCGCTATTGTAAGCGCAGACACGACATAACTTGCCGTGCTTGCGCTCTTTGCAAAACATATGTAATACACAAGCAATACCGCGCCCAGTATTGCTACCACGACGCCGATAATTGCAGGTTTGATTACGTTTTCCTTTGCATTTGATTTCTTCATATAATTATTTATAAAATATCTATATATAAGTTAGTCTTTGTTGTAGATTATTCTACCGCAATTGGGACACTCTTGAATCTTTCTGCCCTCGCCAAGTTTGTTGATTACGTCTTGAGCTACTTCCATACCGCAACCGCCACAGATGTTTGGTTTGACAAACTGCACGAATACGGGACGCTTGCTGGCTCTTATCTTCTTATATTTATCTAAAAGCGCTCTGTCGAGTTCTGCTTCCATAGCTCTAAGCTCTTTCATAATAGCATTGGCATCGACAGCCTTTTCCTTTTTAAGATTGTTGAATTCTTCGGAGTATCTTCTAAAGCTCGTAGAAGACTTGCTTGCCTGCTCATATTCTTTCGTGTATCTGTAGCCGGCGTCAGCAAGTTCTTTCCTTGTCCTTGACCATTCTTTCTCCATATCTTCTATATTTTGATAGAGTTTCTCAAGTTGTTTGGAATAATACTCAAGTTGTTTTTCGTCGCTCTCCGACAAAACCTCATTGGATATTTCGTCTACCTGCTTGCAAATCTCGTCATACTTGGACTTCAACTTTACGATAGAATCCATATTATTCTTTGCGACGTCATTCATACTTGTCAACGTATCAAAAGATTTTTTTGTTTCGCCTTGAAAATAAATCATTTTTTTTGCGCATTCGCTATTCTTGAGTTCATTCTCAAGTTTAATCAAACGCATATCCGTCTCCTGATACTTCAACATCTTCTCTATACTCATATCTTACTCCTTCTGCCTATCTAGGCTTATTTTATTGATTTGTACGGATTGGTATCCGTCTTGCTGATTCTTATCATATATTCATATTCTTTAAGCCATTCCTTAAAGATTTTTACACATGCAATTTCGCTCGTGTAATGACCTATGTCAATAATGCTCACTCCGTAATCTTTTGCCATAAGCGCAAGCGACAACTTGCTCTCTCCGCCTATTATGCAATCCACAGCGTTATCTTTGGCGTACTCGACAAGTTCTTCGTCGCGCGCCCCTGCGCCCGTACATAACGCAACTTTTTTAATTACTTTATCATCCTCGCCGACGTATTTTACGCATTCGTCGTCAAGAGTTTTTGCAACGAACTTTGCAAATTCCTTTAACTGAATAGGCTTAATAACTCCGCCTCTTGCGCAACCGTCTATTATTGACACGTTTTGCATTCCCAGTATTTGTACTACGAAGTCGTTAAGTCCGCCGTTGCAACAATCAAGATTGGTATGACAACTATATAAATTCAGCCCCATATCTTTTGCTTTTGCGACCAAACTTTGCATATACTTATCAGGCTCTTCGCCGAATACGCATGGGTGATGCGTGATTAGCATGTTTGCTCCCTCGCGCGCGCACTCTTCTAGCGTAGAATAAGTCGCGTTTTGCGCGAGTAAAATGCCCTTAACTTCTTCCGCTAAATTTCCGACGTTGAGTCCCGCGCTGTCAAAATCCAACGCAAGCGTAAGCGGAGCTTTGCTCTCTATGATATCTATTATATCCTTTACCTTTGGCATATCCTACTCCTAAGCCAATTCAAGCATTTCCTTATAAAGTTTTGCCTGCGAGCTATCGGCGCTTAGTTGCGCAATTATATCGTATTTTCTTCTTAAATAACGTATGTATTCTTCAAAATCTTCACCGCTACGGTTTTTGCCCAAAAGCAACTGCCGTCTGTCAATTTTGCAATCTTTACCGCTGTCAATCTCGGCGACTATCACGTCGTAAAACTTTTTACCGTCCTTGACTATGTAGTCCTTGTCCACATATATTTCGCGACTGCTCAAAAACTGTCTTAATTCAATGACATTTCGATGAGGAGAAAGTACGAGTTTTTTGACGCCTTGCGGAATATGCGAGAGAATATTCATAATCTCTATACCGCCCATACCCGCGATAACCACACAATCGACTTCGCCGTCGGCAATTACTTGCAGACCGTCGCCCGCTCTGAATTCTATGCCATTGACTTTGTATTTTTCAGCCAAATCAACAGCCTTTTGTAGCGACTTTGAAGATATATCGCAAGCAATCGCTTTCTCGACTTTTCCGCTCAACAGGCACTCAACCGATACTTTGCCGTGGTCGCAACCTACGTCCGCCATACTCATGCCGTCTACTTCGCTTACTACGGCGCTCAATCTCTTGCCAAGTATCATTATACTTTGCCGATATAATCTTTGAGTTTTTTAGTGCGGTTTGGATGACGCAACTTTCTCAAAGCCTTGGCTTCGATTTGACGTATACGCTCTCTTGTTACGTTAAACTCTCTTCCCACCTCTTCCAACGTCTTAGGACGGGAATCGTCAAGTCCGTATCTCTTGCGGATAACTTCGTTCTCTCTCGGTGTAAGCGTACTCAATACTTCAAGCAAATGTTCTTTGAGCATTCTTGTTTCGGCTTTCTCTGCCGGCGACGCCGAGGTGTTATCCTCAATAAAATCGCCAAGGTGGCTATCCTCTTCTTCGCCGATAGGCTTTTCTAGCGACACAGGGTCTTGGGCTATTTTTTGTATCTCTATGACCTTTTCTTCCGTCAAGCCCATTTTCTCTGCAATCTCTGCGGTTGTGGGTTCTCTGCCCAAAGTCTGCAAAAGTTGACGCGATACCCTGCCTGTCTTGTTGATTGTTTCAACCATATGCACAGGAATTCTAATAGTTCTCGCTTGGTCGGCTATTGCTCTCGTAATAGATTGCTTTATCCACCAAGTAGCGTAAGTGGAAAACTTGAAGCCCTTGGTATAATCGAACTTCTCCACAGCTTTCATAAGTCCTAAGTTTCCCTCTTGAATGAGGTCGAGGAATTGCATACCTCTGCCGACGTATCTCTTGGCAATAGATACGACAAGTCTTAAGTTGGCTTCACTCAATCTATTTTTCGCATCGACGTCGCCCTCGCTCATACGCTTCGCAAGTTCTATTTCCTCGTCGGCTCTGAGCAACGGTACTTGACCTATATCTTTAAGATACATCTTGACAGAATCGTCTGTCGTAGCCTCGATATTGTCAAATACGATGTCCTTGACTACCTCTTCGCTATCCTCTTGAATTTCCACGCCCTCTTGCTTGAGAATTTCAAAAACGAGAGAAGTTTCGTCAGGTTGAAGCGCATGCTTGTCGGAGAACTTTTCGAACTCCGTCATCTTCATAGTCTTGCCCTTGTAGGCGCCGGCTAACTTAATGGCTTCGCTCTTGACCTTTTCTTCTCTTTGAAGTTTCTTTTCGTCAAGCTCATTCGTGATTTTTTGCTCTTCCATTTATTACCACCTCCGTAGTATCTTTGGTTATTTTTTGTTGTTGCTTTGGGCGATTTGGCTCATCATTATGAGTTTAGCGTCTTCATCTTTTTCGCTGTCAAATGCTTTTACCAGCTCTTTTCTTCGCTTCTTCTAGCCCTCTTTTATTATTCTTGCTACGCAATCGTCAAAATACCTCAACGCTTTTTCGTCGCCTATCTTGCTACCCTCGTCAAGTATAGCTTTGACCTCGGGATTATCTTCTTCTTGCGACGTCAATTCCTCCAAAGTATTTTCTTGACTTGAGCGATACAAATCGTATAATATCCTTTGGTTTTTATCTTCGATATATTGAGATAAATCCTTTTCGCACACCGCGCCTTCAACACCGCCGAACAATCCGTACAATACGTATCTTACAGCCCTATCGAAAGCCGACATATTTATCTTTGCCGTTTCCTTTTTGATAACGGTTGCGACGGCCTCGCTTACGTCCAACTGCCGTCTTAAAGTGTCGCTGGGCAAGCCCGTGAGTTTGGCAACGTAACCGATATACGCCTCTATCATCGCAGGGTCGCCAAGCGGTTTAATTATCTTCATCGCCTCTACGGCATACTTGCCTTTCTCCTGCGGAGAAGTCAAATCATATGCCTTTGCAAGCGTAAAAAGTTTGTGCTCAAAGAGAGGTTTTGCCTCGATAAGCATTTTGAGATAAGCGTCTCTCCCATATTTACGAACGTACTCATCGGGATCTAAATTATCCGGCAAACTCACTACTCTGACGTCAAGTCCGTGATTATAAAGTATATCCAAACCTCTCATAGTCGCGTTTTGTCCCGCGCTGTCGCCGTCGTAACATATAATAACTTTATCGACGTATCTCTTTATAAGTTTGGCTTGGTCCTGCGTAAGCGAAGTACCCATTGACGCAATGGCGTTCTTCACTCCGCTTTGGAAGAGCGAAATTACGTCCATATACCCTTCGACGACGATAAGCTCTTTGACTGCCGTCTCAAGTTTAAGACGCTTTACGGAATGTTGCCCGAATATCTCTCTAGACTTATTGAATAATACCGTATCGCGTGTGTTCTTATACTTAGGCTTGCTATCGTCTAGTACTCTTCCGCCAAATGCTACGACTTGTTTTATGTTGTTGATTATGGGCACTATAAGTCTGCCTGCCATAGTATCGACTACACTACCGCTTTGCGTGGTATCGACAAGCCCAGCCTCTTGCATATTCTCCTTTGAATATCCCTTTGAAACGAGATATGCAATAAGTTGATTTCTTCCGAGCGAATATCCCATACCAAAGATGGTAGCCGTCTGCATTGATATTCCTCGCTTGGCAAGATACTCTCGCGCAGGCTTTCCTGCGTCAGACTTGAGATTGCTATGAAAGTAGTTTGCCGTCTCTCTCATCATCTCAAAGAGCTTGTCCTTGTGCTTTTTCAACCCGGCGCTTTTATCATTGTGAGAAAAATCGGGAATGGGAACTCTATACTTGTCGGCAATAATCTTAACCGCGCCCATGAAATCAGTATGCTCTATCTCTTGAATAAAAGTTATAGCATCTCCGCCGACTCCGCAACCGAAACAATGATAAGTCTGCGATTGCTCGTATAGACAAAACGACGGAGTTTTTTCGTGGTGAAAAGGACAACACGCCCATTTCTTACTGCCTTTGGATTGCAAGGAAACGTACGGAGATATTAGCTCCGCTATATCGACTTTCGCTTTAAGTTTTTCCAGCCATTCAGAAAAATTTTCCGCCATAATTCCTCGCTTTTCTTCCGTACAATAAGATTATACGCCACCAAATACAAAAGTCCTATAATTATTTTATATTAATATTAAAAGCGAGTACACTCGTACTCGCTTCATAATAATTAGATATTAGTCAACGACTATAATCTATTTGTTTTATAACAGGTCGCGAGATCAGCGCAACCGCAACAGCAATTAGCGCATATGGTATCAAAAGCAATAAATACTTAAATTCAGTATAATACTGAGGCGAATATAATACTGAGTTAAAGCCACCGAGAAAAGCTATTTCAATCGTTTTGAAAAACATTCCGCTTTCCGATGCAGGTATAATCAAAAGCAATACTACCAATGAGAAGTTTGCGCATAACATAATAATGCCATTTTTACACATGACAGACAGATAGTAATTAATTGTATATATAAGCGTTGCTATCAACAAATGGCTTGATACGTTAAGTAAGATAAACTCAAAAAAACTCAACGTCAACAAGTTGCTTCCCGTAAACATAATACAATACTTTGCATCTGAATTCGCAAACAGTCCATAAGCCGAAATAGACATGATTATATCGGCAAGCAAAGTAAAGACTATCAAAGCCAGCATTGATACACCGTACTTAGCGTCAATTATTTTACTACGCTTTTCACCTGTAGAATAAACCATCTTTGCCATCTTCGACATAACGTCAGTTGTCTGAAACAATGCGCCCATTATAATACTCGAAATCAAAATAAAGTATCCAAAATAAAGAGAGTAATTGGCAAAATAATGAAAAGGAGTGTATTTAGGCTTATTTTCAAATTCTACAAGGCTATCATAAGGCAAGTTGTTGTCAAGCAAAAACTTATATATTGCGACAAAATACTCCGGCGGAGGCGATTCCCAATATGTCATTCCTTCAACCTCTATCTTAGTTCCTCCAGGTCCATACTCTTCTAATTTTGCCAGAGATTGATTATACAATACTTGCAGTTCTTCTTGAGTATTATAGATTTCAAGTTTGTCAATAAAATCGCTATATACCGAATCACTTGAGCCTTTTGCGTCTGAAACAAACGAGAGATGACCTACTAGAATAAAAACTATCGCTAATACTGCTAGCATAATCAAATACGGGTATCTCTTTTTGAAAAGCATTGTAAACTCTTTTTTCATTTTTTCATCTCCATTGCAATATAGGCTTCTTTTATTGAATTGGAAATATCTTCAAACTTTTTGATACTAAATCCTTCCAAATCTGCAAGCAAAGTGAAAATATCACCCTCAGAAAGACGTATTTTAACACTTAAATCGCAAAGCTCGCAATCAATGTCTTTTTCCTGCAAAAATTTATATGCAGAAGAAGCTCTGTCAAAACTATCGAATTCAACGGAATATACCTTTTGTTGATTATTAGTTTCTTCATCACTGCAAAGATAAATCTTAGTATCTTTTATAAGATAATATTTATCTACCGCCTTTTGCGACGAATCTAGTTGATGAGACGTCAATATTATGCTTGCGCCGTCTTTTTGACACTGCGTAATCAAAGAAATTGCCTTATCTATACTTATTACGTCTAAACAATTAAAAGGCTCGTCTAGAATTACAAGCTTTTTACCCTTTACACATGCAAGAAGTATACCTAGCTTTTGTTTCATACCCAAAGAATATGACTTTGCCTTCATATCTAGTATATCGTCAACTTCAAGTATCTTGGCATACAAGTCAAGTTTTGCAGTATCTTCACAGAAATATTTTATATTCTCACGTCCCGTCAACATTTTATATAACGCAGGCTCTTCTACAAGTATGCCCACATCTTTAAGTGGCGAAGGGTCTTTCGATATATCCTTGCCATCAATATATATACTTCCTTGATATGGCAATAGCCCTGTCAGACATTTAATTAACGTACTTTTACCGGAACCGTTTGCTCCGAATATTCCAATGGAATCCCCATCTTGTATTTTCATTTCTTCTATATCTAGCACAGGTTTTTTCCCATACGATTTTTTAAGATTTTTAATTTCGATTATACTCATTTATCCACCTCGCTCTAGCTTTACGTAACACTATAGTCTGCAGATACTCTAAAAGTCTTATTTATCTCATCAAAGAATAACTTTGTCATTCCTTTACCGTTGAACAAAAATTCCCCTTCTTTTTGGAATTGGCAATCTACTAAAATACTCTTTTCTTCTTCATTCACTCTAGCCTGAGAGTAAAAGTTTTTTAGTTGTGACCATCTAAATGGCGTGGCATATTCCTTACCAAAGTTATAACTATCTGATGAGGACGACAAGAGCGCTTTGCTAACGCCTGCAATCAACGTATTTTCTTCATTGCGAATATACTCATAATCTATCAGCAATGCGTTAACACGCCTTTGACCATAAGATTGTACAACCCATAAATTACCTTCTTTTGCCAACCAAATCGCTTTTTTGCCTACATATATACCTTGACTATTTATTTCAAATGCCAAACAACTAGGCACTTCGAACTCACCTACAAAATACTCGTTATTTCTGAATAGGTCAAGCAATCCTTCTTGTTCGCCCGGTCTTACCTCATAAATACAACTAGACGAATTAATCTGCTGATTGATACTTACTATCTTATACCTACCAATATTGATACCGGAAACTTCATAATTACCTTTCAAAGATATTATCTCTTCTTGCGTTTTTTCCGGAATACATGCGCATAGCGCGCTAATCATGAGCACAACAATGAACATTGCAAATATGATTTTCTTCATATTTTTCATTGATAAACTCTCCTATGTTAAATTATTTTGCGTTTGTAATTCGCAATCTTTATCTACGTTATAACACAATATTTAACAAAAATCTACATTTTTAATGCCAACTTTTATTTACATTACTGTCAACTTTTGTTTACATTGCCTTGTTCGCCGTCTCAATTCATATCAACTATCATAATAGGACTAAAGTTTAGAGGCTTTATGACTTGAAGCGAGCACGCACGTACTCGCTTCTAATATAGATTGGCCGAAATATACGGTAGTTATTATTTACCTGAAGCTCCGTAGTTGGACAGTACTCTTGCAGACGGGTCGTCAACGTCGCACCCCTCCCAAGATTTGTTGGGCATCCAAAAATCTGCTATCATTTGAGCTTGCTTTGGATAGTACTTCTCGAATATCTCTCTATACATCAAGCTCTCTTTTGTAAAAGGCATTGCGTGATAAGCATACTTTTTACGCTTACTCTCAAACTCTTCATCAGTGTAAAGCGTTGAAGCATATTCTTTGATATAGTCCACCATTGAGTGCCCCACAGCGTCGGAGAACGCGGCTTTTTCTCTATACAAAATGCTTTGAGGTAAATAATCGCCCTCGAATGCTCTTCTCAAAAGGTATTTGCCTTTGCCGTAAGTGTTGAGTTTTTTGGACGGGTCGATAGACATAACGTATTTGACAAAATCCAGGTCGCCAAAGGGAACGCGCGCTTCTAGAGAATTTGCAGATATACATCTATCTGCGCGAAGTACGTCGTACATATACAGCTCGCTAATTCGCTTTACCGCCTCTTTTTGAAACTCCTCGGCAGACGGAGCAAAGTCGGTATATTTATATCCAAAAAGTTCGTCGCTAATCTCGCCCGTCATAAGCACTCTCACGTCTGTGCGCTCGTGAATAGCCTTGCAAATGAGATACATACCGATACTTGCTCTAATTGTAGTTATATCAAAAGTTTCAAGCGTCTTGATTACCGTATCTACAGCGCCAAGTACGTCGTCTTTCGTGATTATAATCTCGCTGTGGTCGCTACCTATATAGTCGGCAACTTCTTTGGCGTATTTGAGGTCGATAGCATCCTCGCTCATACCTATCGCAAACGTGCGGATAGGCTTATCAAGCAACTTTTGAGATACTGAACAGACAAGCGAGCTATCCAAACCTCCAGAAAGCAAGAAGCCTAGCGGAGCGTCGGAGTCAAGCCGTTTTACTATACCTGCGACGAGTTTGTCATGAATGTTTTTGCATATCGTATCCAAATCGTCTTCTATATACTTATCAACGGCGGTCGGATCGGAATATCTTACGAACTTGCCGTCGGCATAATAATGTCCCGGAGGGAAAGGCATAACCTTGTCGCATAAAGGCATAAGGTTTTTTGCTTCGCTTGCGAATGCAATCTTGCCCAACTTACTGAATCCGTAAAACAACGGACGGATACCAATGGGGTCTCTGCCTGCGATAAGCGCGTCTCTTTTGCTGTCGTAAATGACAAGCGCAAACTCGCTGTCAAGGCTCTTGAACATCTCAAGTCCCATTTCGCGATAAAGCGGTAATATAATCTCGCAGTCGCTGTCCGACTTGAAAGAGTACTTTTCCTTTAGCCTCTCTTTGATTGGTCTAAAACAGTAAATCTCGCCGTTGCAAACGCAATAATCTTCGCCTAACGAAAAAGGTTGCATTCCCTCTTGAGTCAAGCCCATAATAGCAAGCCTGTGAAAACCTAAAATACTTGATTTGGTCTCGACGATTCGCGTATCGTCCGGACCCCTTGAAACCGTCGCGGCAAGAGCTTTTTTAAACTCCTCTATTGCGACGTCTTTGCCGTCATAACCCATAATTGAACACATAGTGCCACCTCCAAAAAAATACAGCATTCTTCCTTATTTTAGGACGAATGCTGTTATCCGCGGTGCCACCTAACTTATTGATACGGGTATATCAATCACTTTTACTTTCCAACAAAAGCATCGGCTGTAACGGGCCTCCCCGTCTCCCCTACTTTCTTGCGATTTGGGTTTGCGCTCATGAGTGTTATTCATTGAAGGCTACGGTTGGGTTTTCACTATCCCCAAGTCACTGTGCGTAGTTGAGTTCAATTACTTCTCTCAATCTTCACTTTGTATTTTGATTATATTCCCGTACTTTTCAATATGTCAATAGATTTAAAAAAAAATTTTTGAAATTTTTTATTACGACAACTCTTCTATTGCCTCACTAATAATCTCCACGCTGTCAAGAACAAATTTTATACACGGACGCATTTTGTAATATTCTTCGTCGCGCTCTTGGGGCATATAACCTGCTGTGAGATTTTTAACTTCTTTAAGAAGTTCGCCACAATTATCCGAGCCGTTACGTTCTTTGAACTTAGCTACCATATCTTGCAGTATTTTGTACATATCGGCTTTAGCATGCTTAGGGTCGTCGGAATGCGACAAATATAGCCCCATTACTATTGCGTAAGCGCTGACTGCTCCGCACAGGTTTCTCGTCCTGCCGAAGCCACCGCCAAAACCGCACGATACGCCAAGTAAATGCTTTCTATCCAGCGGTAGAATATCCTCAAATGCCAATACTACGGATTGACAACAGTTGTACCCCTCTTTGAATAAATTGTAAGCCTTTTGTTTTCTAGTAATTTCGTTCTGCATAAATATTCCTTTTTATAAGTTTTTTCGACTTAACCGAGAACTTGCAAAAAATACGCCACTTTTCAGTGGCATATTATTTTATAGTTCGTCTTTAATTTTCTTTGCAGGCTTAAAGTTGAGAACTCTGCTCTCTGCTATATTGATTTTTTCGCCTGTCGCAGGATTTACGCCTACGCGAGCCGGTCTGGTCTTTAATTCAAAGTTGCCAAAGTCAGGCAATGCTACTTTATCTCCGTTCTTAACGGTTTCCAAAATGGTACAAACCATTGCGTCGTAGCAAGCTGTTGCTACCTCATTTGAGCATCCTGCCTTAGAAGCTACTCCTGCGATAAATTGATTCTTGTTCATAATAATTTCTCCTTTTTCGTAAAATAAATTGTCGTGTCTTGGCAACTTACCCCCACGTACCCCCGAGATAACAAGGCATTATGCTCTTTCGTATTAGTGTTGGCTTGTCCAATCGTCTCTTCTATTTTATCATACTTTTCTTTAGACCGCAATACTTTTTGAAAATTAATTCTTTTAAGCAAATATATAAAATCGTACCCCTCGCTCATATGCCAAGTAGCTCGCATTTCAAAGCCAAGCGAGAAAAAAGTCGACATGCTCGCTACGTTTTGCGTATGTACCACTCCGCATATATCTATTTTTCTTTTCTCAGCCTCGTTGCAAGCTTGGCTCATCATATATTTGGCTATGCCTTGCCCACGGTACGTCTCATCAACCATAAGTCCTGAACTTTCGTAGGCGCGCTCAATACCTATATCATAAAATGAATTTATAAGATTTGCCAACGTTTGCGCGTAATCTTCGTCAAAGTCAATGGCAAAAGTCGCTATTAACTTATCTTTATCAAACAGCCCCCAAAAGCAACCTTGCTTCAGAACCGATAGCAATTCTTCGTCCTTATACGGATAAAAAAATTCAATTCTATCAAGCTTTGCCCTTTGGATGTCAAGAAACGTCTTGACAAAAACAAAGTCACTCTCCTGCATTTTGCAAAGAGAGTAACCATTATAAGCATTGTCTTTAAGCCTTATCATTTGTTAGCCATAAGTTTGACGAGGACGGCTTTTTGCGCGTGCAGTCTATTCTCGGCTTCGTCAAATATCTCTTGGTGCGCGTCAATTACGTCGGCTGTGATTTCTTCGCCTCTGTGCGCGGGCAAACAGTGAAGTACCATTGCGTCCTTCTTTGCGACCGCCATAGTTTTGGCGTTTATTTGATAACCCGAAAAAGCCTTCTTACGCTCTTCTGCTTCGCCCTCTTGTCCCATAGACGCCCATACGTCTGTATAGAGTACGTCTGCGTCTTTGCACGCTTGTAATACGTCGTCAGTAACTAAGAACTTATCGCCGTAGGATTTAGCAAACTCCAATACCGCGCCGTCGGGCATATGCGACTTAGGGCAAGCAATCGCTACTCTCATACCCACTTTAAGACAGCCGACTATAAGAGAATTTGCCATATTGTTACCGTCGCCGACAAAAGTCAATTTGAGATTGTCAAACTCGCCTTTGTATTCTCTAATCGTCATAAGGTCGGCAAGCACTTGACACGGGTGCGCAAAATCCGTCAAACCGTTGATAATAGGTATAGACCCGTATTTTGCCAAGTCCTCGACTTCTTTCTGCTCAAAAGTACGAATCATTATACCGTCAAGGTATCTGGACAAGACTTTAGCGGTATCTTCAATAGGCTCGCCCCTGCCGATTTGCAAATCGCGCGGCGACAAAAAAAGCGCCTGTCCGCCAAGTTGATACATACCCGTCTCAAAAGATACTCTCGTACGAGTAGATGACTTTTGGAATATCATACCAAGGCTCTTCCCCTTAAGATACTCGTGCGGTATATTGTGCTTTTTCTCATATTTTAATTGATCGGCAAGATTGAGTATATCTATTATCTCACCCTCGCTCAAATCCAACAACTTCAATAAATGTTTCATATTACCCTCTTTTATTTAATATGTATTCTATTTCTATACCATTGATTTAATAATCGCCAATGCTTTGTCTATCTCATCATAGGTTATCGTAAGCGGTGGCAAAAGTCTTACCTTTTGCTTTGCCGTCAACATTATCAAACCGCGCTTGATACCTTCCTTCACAAAGTCTGCCGACGTCATAGAGTTGACCTTAAAACCTATCATAAGTCCCAGTCCGCTCACATCGTCGATACCGTCTATTTCGGCAAGTTTTTCTTGGAAGTATTCGCCCTTTTGTTCCGCTTCGTACAAAAAGTCTTTGTCAAGTCTTGCAAGAACGTAATTTGCGCCTGCGCAAACTATAGGATTTCCGCCGAACGTTGAACCGTGAGCGCCAAAGCCCAAAGTAGCGCTACACTTCTCGCTTGCAAGCACTGCGCCTATAGGTAAACCTCCGCCCAAGCCTTTCGCCAAAGTTGTTATATCCGCCTTAACGCCATAATGCTCTTGCGCAAGGAACTTACCCGTCCTGCCGACGCCCGTCTGCACTTCATCAATAATCATCAAGACGTCGTTATCCTCGCAGACCTCTCGAACGTTCTTGACAAAACTCTTGTCAAGCGGTACTACACCGCCTTCGCCTTGCACGAGTTCAAGCATAATTGCGCAAACGTCGCCCTTGCATATAAGTTCTTTGACAGCGTCGGTATTACCTGCTTCGACGTACTGGAAATCACCTAAAAACGGGAAGAAATAGTTGTGGAATACGTCCTGTCCCGTAGCGGTCAACGTTGCCATAGTTCTGCCGTGGAAAGAATTGACAAGAGTGATAATCTTTGCTCTACCCTCGCCGTACTTATCAAATGAATACTTGCGGGCAAGTTTTATCGCTCCCTCGTTTGCTTCAGCTCCGGAATTGGCAAAGAATACTTTATCGCATCCCGTCCTCTCGCAAAGCGACTTGGCAAGCAACGCATCGGGTTGAGAATAAAACAAATTGCTTACGTGATTTAGTTTGCAAAGTTGTTGCGTAACGCTTGCCACCCAGCCCATTTCGCAGAAGCCAAGGCAGTTGACGCCTATACCTGCCGACAAGTCGATGTACTCCTTGCCGTCAATATCGTAAGCGTTGACGCCCATACCCTCCACGAGTTCCAAGTCGTAGCGGTTGTATGTGTTCATTACGTGCTTTTTGTCAATATCTTTTATGCTTTTCATATCTGTCCTTTTTCTTTATATTATAATCAATCGTATCATATCACAAACGCTTGTTTCGACCGCAAAGATTAGTTGTATTTTTGTCCGTGCTAGGGCAAAAGACGGCTGATATATGCGGGTAGTTGCGGAACTGCTATTTGATTAATGTTCCTATACCCTTATCGGTCAACATATCCATAATAATGGAATGCTTAATTCTTCCGTCGATTATAACCGCTTGGTCAACACCCTGTCTGACTGCTTCTACTACGCAATCGATTTTGGGAATCATACCTCCGCTAATAACGCCTTTCTTAATGAGTTTAGGCACGTCGCTGACTTTGATTTCGCTTATAAGAGTACTCTCGTCGTCCTTGTCGAGGAGAAGTCCTCTTACGTCCGTCATAAGTACCAAGTTCTCTGCGTGAAGCGCAGACGCAATACCTGCCGCCGCGGTGTCGGCGTTGATATTGTATATCTTACCGTCCTCTCCGCTTGCAACTGTAGCGATTACGGGAATATAATCGTTTTCCAAAGTAACGAGAATAGGGTCTACGTCAATGCTTTGTATCTCACCTACGTTGCCGAGGTCAACTTCGCCTACTTTCTTTTTTGCCGTAATTATATTGCCGTCGATACCGCAAAATCCCACTGCTTTGCCCCCAACGCCCGACAAGAGTTTGACAAGGTCTTTGTTTACCTTGCCTGCTAGCACCATCTGCACAATGTCCGCAGTTTCGTCGTCAGTGTATCTCAAGCCGTTGATAAACTTACTTTCTTTACCGACTTTCTTAAGCATATCGTTTATCTCAGGTCCTCCGCCGTGTACAAGCACGACCTTAACTCCTACGAGTGATAGCAATACTATGTCGTTCATAACGGCTTTTTTAAGTTCTTCGTTAAGCATAGCGTTGCCACCGTACTTGACTACGATTATTTTATCTCTGTATTTTTGTATATAAGGAAGCGCGTTGACAAGCGTTTCGGCTTGTATGCTTATATTGTCCATAATTGTTCTCCTTATTGTATTAGCTGTTTATATTTATACGCTCTCAGGTGCGGTAATCGGCATTAATACGCACGTATTCATACGTCAAATCGCAACCCCAAGCCGTAGCCTTTGCTCCACCGCAATTACAAGTAACTATGATACATACTTCGTCTTCTGATAGTATCTTAGTCGCCACGTCCTCGTCGAATGGAACGCCCGCGCCGTTTTCGCAGACGCGTATCATGCCTACTCTCGACTTTAGGTCGACGTCGATTTTGCTAATGTCGAACTTTTCGTCGGTGTATCCTATCGCGCAAAGTATTCTGCCCCAGTTAGCGTCGGAAGCGAACATTGCCGATTTAACTAGCGAAGAGGATATAACTGATTGAGCAATCGACTTTGCGGATTTGATATTCTTCGCCTTGACGACTTTACACTCAAGAAGTTTTGTCGCGCCCTCTCCGTCCTTGGCAATCTCTTTTGCAAAATGCGTTAAAATTCTCTTCAAGCACTTGCAAAACTCGTTGAAGTCCTTGCCCTTATCGATTATCTTTGCATTGCCCGCCAAACATGACGAGAGTATGCTGAGCATATCGTTGGTAGAAGTATCTCCGTCTATACACACCATATTCAAAGTATCTTTTATTACTTTGCCAAGAGCCAAACTCAACATCTCGCTCGATATATTGACGTCAGTCGTAACAAAGCACAATAACGTCGCCATATTCGGATTTATCATACCGCTACCTTTAGCGATACCGCCTATATGGCACTCCTTGCCGTCAATCTCAAAGGAGTAAGCTATCTCTTTCTTTACTCTGTCAGTAGTCATAATAGCCTTGCCTGCGTTGGAACTGCCACCCGTAGACAGACCGCCGGCAAGACTTGCCATACCGTCCGCGATAGGTTGCATATTCAAAACTTCTCCGATTACGCCGGTAGATGCGACTACTACGTCGCTTGCCTTGATACCCATGTGTTTTTCCACGAGGTCGCACATCATCTGCGCCTTTTCTATGCCGTCGGCGTTGCAAGTGTTAGCGTTACCGCTGTTACAAATTATGGCTTGCGCAATACCGTCAGAGATATTATTCTTCGTAACGGTAAGCGGAGCGCCCTTTACTTTATTCTTCGTATATACGCTTGCAACGGCGCAAGGAACGTCGCACGTGATAAGCGCCAAGTCCAATTTATCTTTATTCTTTCTTATTCCGCAATGTACGCCGTTAGCCTTAAAGCCCTTTGAAGCGCACACGCCACCGGATATTTTCTTCATATTTACCTCTCTTTTAGAAAGCCGGCGGAATATATTCAAGTCCGCACGCCTCTTCAAGTCCAAACATTATATTCATATTTTGTATTGCCTGTCCCGCCGCGCCTTTTACCATATTGTCTATGGTAGATACGACGATAGCTCTGTTAGTATGCTCGTCAAAATGCAAGGATATATCGCAATAATTGGAGTATTTGACATTGCGCAAATTAGCAACTTCGCCAAGTTCAAGTACTCTGACAAATTTCTCATCCTTATAAAAATCAGCGTATATATCATGCAACTGCTTTGCCGTAATTGCTTTATTCACGTTGAAGTATATCGTCGAAACTATACCTCTGTTGACCGGTAATAAGTGAGGCACGAAAGTAACGTTGACTTTCTTTCCGCTAAGTTTTGACAAAGTCTGCTCTATCTCCGGCGTATGTCTGTGACTTGCCACCTTGTATGGAGAAAAAGCCTCGTTGCAGTTTGGATAGTGAGTATTGTCGGCAAGTCCTCTACCCGCGCCCGTTACGCCCGACTTAGAATCGATTACAATAGTATTATCTACTGCCAAACCTATAGCCGGAGCAAGACCCAACGCTATGCTTGTGGGATAACACCCCGGATTGCCGATTATCGGCTGTCCCGTGTAATTAGCTCTGTGAAGTTCGGGTATACAATACATAGATTTGATATGCAACGCTTCATCCTCGTATTTCTTGCCGTACCACTTTGTATATTCTTCTGCGCTGTCCAAACGGAAATCTGCTCCGAGGTCAATCATCTTGACGCCATTAGCCAAACACTTGCCTGCAAACTTTTCGCTCAAACCGTGAGGAAGCGAGGTAAATATAACGTCGCACTTATCGACGATATCTTCGCTTTGAAGGGTTTCGTCGCAAATGTTCTTTAAGTTGGGATAAACTTCGCTCAACTTCTTTCCCTCATAGCTGACGGACGACAACGCCGTCAAATCTGCGTAAGGGTGCAAAGCAAGCAGTCTGACAAGTTCTACGCCTGCGTATCCCGTAGCTCCTATTATTCCTACTCTAATTTTCTTCATCTTCTTTCAATACCGTGTTTTTTATTTTTTCAATATGCTTTGCAACAGCCTGCGGAGCAGGTCCGCCGATGACGGCTCTTCCGTCAACGCATTTCTTTAAGGATATTGCATCATAAATATCTTTATCAAACTTATCACTTAATTTTTTATACTCTTCCATAGGCAAATTGTCAAGTGTTAAGCCCTTATCTATACAAGTTGCGACCAAACTGCCGGTAAGCTTATACGCATCTCTGAATGCAAGTCCTTTTTTTACGAGATAATCCGCGCAATCGGTAGCGTTGATAAATCCTTTTTTGCCTGCGTTTGCCATATTCTCTTTGATTACCGTCATTGTATCGATCATAGGCGTCAAAGTAGATAGGCAAAGTTTGATAGTATCTACGCTGTCAAAGATAGCTTCCTTGTCCTCTTGCATATCCTTATTGTATGCTAGCGGAAGTCCTTTCATCATCGTGAGCAAACTCGTCAAATTACCCACGCATCTACCCGTCTTGCCTCTGATAAGTTCGCAAATATCGGGATTTTTCTTTTGTGGCATTATACTCGAGCCTGTGGAGTACGCGTCGTCAAGCTCTACGAACTTAAACTCCCAACTGCTCCACATAACGACTTCTTCGGAAAGCCTAGACATGTGCATCATACAGGTAGCTATTGCGCTTGCAAGTTCTATGCAATAATCTCTGTCGCTCACACCGTCAAGAGAATTTTGCATAGGTCCCTTGAATCCAAGATACTCTGCCGTAAACTCTCTGTCAATGGGATACGTGGTAGTAGCCAATGCACCCGAGCCGAGCGGGCACTCGTTCATGAGGTCAAAGCAGTTGAAAAATCTTACCATATCCCTCTTGAACATCTCTACGTACGCCATAAGATGATGAGCAAAAGTAATAGGTTGCGCCCTTTGCAAGTGCGTGTATCCCGGCATTACGGCGTCTAGATTTTCTTCGGCTTTTTTAACAAGCGACGCGATAAGATTTTTGACAAGCCCGACTATAAAGTCTATCTCTTTGCGAAGATACATTCTCAAATCAAGCGCAACTTGGTCGTTACGGCTTCTTGCAGTGTGCAATCTCTTGCCCACTTCGCCAAGTCTTTGTGTAAGGACTTGCTCGATAAACATATGAATATCTTCGGCACTCATATCAAATTCCAACTTTCCGCTTATAATATCGTCGTGGATATTTACAAGTTCTTTTGCGATGACTTTGCTATCAGCCTCGCTTATTATGCCTTGTTTGCCAAGCATTTTAACATGTATGATACTGCCCTGAATATCTTCCTCAAACATACGGCTGTCAAAAGATATGGACGAATTGAAGTCGTTGACTTTGCTGTCCAATTCCTTTCTAAATCTGCCTTGCCACATCTTTGCCATAATATCCCCTTTTTTGCTTTCTTTATTTTTACGGATAAAGATAGTTGCCCCAAAAAGTAACTATCTTTATGCCGTGTTTATCAAAAATTTATATGCGTTTAATTTTATTTTTTACGCTTTGCGTCCATCATTGCCTTGACCTTAATTGGCAATCCAAAGAGATTGATAAAGCCTTGCGAATCCATCTGGTCGTATACTTCGTCCTCCGCAAACGTAGCTATATCTTCGTCATAGAGCGAATATGGGCTCGTTACGCCGGCATTGGTGATATTGCCCTTGTAGAGTTTGAGTTTTACGTCGCCCGTTACAGTCTGTTGCGTGCTGTCTACAAAAGCGCTCAAAGCCTCGCGGAGAGGAGTAAACCATTGTCCGTTGTACACCAAATCCGCGAATTTGATAGCAACTTGTTGTTTGTAATGCGCGGTTTCCTTGTCAAGACACAACGTTTCGAGAACTTCATGAGCGTGATACAAAATTGCTCCGCCCGGAGTTTCGTATACGCCTCTGCTCTTCATTCCGACAAGTCTGTTCTCAACTATATCGGCAAGTCCGATACCGTTGGCTCCGCCAAGCTCGTTGAGTTTGCGAACTATATCGCTACCCTTCATCTTCTTGCCGTCTATCGCTACGGGTACGCCTTTCTCAAAGCTAATCGTAACGTATGTAGCCTTATCCGGAGCTTTCTCGGGAGTTACGCCCATCTCCAAAATTTTGTCGTACATAGGCTCGTTGGCAGGATTTTCAAGGTCAAGTCCTTCGTGCGAAAGGTGCCATATGTTCTTATCCTTGCTATAGTTGGTTTCGCGATTGATTTTGAGAGGAATGTTATGCGCCTCTGCGTAATCTATCTCCTCATCTCTCGACTTTATGTCCCATATTCTCCAAGGAGCGATAATTTTCATATTTGGAGCAAATGCCTTGATAGCAAGCTCGAATCTAACTTGGTCGTTACCTTTACCGGTGCAACCGTGACAAATCGCGTCTGCGCCCTCTTTTAGAGCAATCTCAACTATTCTCTTTGCAATTACAGGACGGGCAAATGACGTGCCGAGCATATATCTGTTTTCGTAGATTGCGCCGGCCTTAACGGTAGGAAATACGTAATCGTCAACGAATTCGTCTGTCAAATCTTCGATATAAAGTTTGCTTGCGCCTGTCTTGATTGCCTTTTCTTCAAGTCCGTCGAGTTCCGTTCCTTGACCTACGTCACCGCTTACCGCAATTACCTCGCAATTATCGTAATTTTCTTTGAGCCAAGGTATAATAATCGAGGTGTCAAGTCCACCCGAATATGCCAAAACTACTTTTTTGATATCACTCATATCAGTGTCTCCTTTTTGCTTTTAACTTTTATATACATATAATATACTACTAAGTAGCGTTTGGCAAGCATTTTTACATATTTATTCATAAATTTTTGGCAATTCTTAAATATTTTTATAAATTATAAGTTATTATTGCATATTTATACGTATTATCTGCATAAATATACATTTAATTGAATAATATGCATTTTACTATACAAAAAGAGGATACGTCGCCGTATCCTCTAGATAGTTTATACTATTATTATATCCTAAAATGATTGTGTTTTTCTATTGATGAGTTGCATAGTATCTTTGCTCAAATCAAAACCTTGATAAGTTTGGTAATAACACTTACCTCTCATTGCTTTGATTTTGTCATTACTTACCGCTCCGGTCGGCGCCAAATCTCCGTTTTGGTCATACAGTAACACGCCGTCGACGATACTCGAAAGTACCCAGTCTCTTACGATATTGTGTATGCTGGTATCGCCGTATCTTTCCTTCAGTCCTTCGCTCTTAACAACCGTAGAATTCCTACTAAGTTTTTCGAAGTTAGCGTCGCTTCCGTCATAATTATAATAAGAAGTTGAAGCTATCGACATACCGAAATACATATCTACCGCAATATTCTTATTCTTAACGACGTAATCGGTAATATCTGCAAACAATGTACTTGGAGCTCTTGAATTCAAAGGCTCGTTAGTAAACGATATATTTTTGTTTTTAATATTTTGCCAACTTGTAATCATCGTTGATTTACCAAAATAAGGATCTGCCAGCGTCAAACGCGAAGGTATAATATGGTCGTTGCTAAAGTTCTTGTTCTTTTGCATCTTGACAAGCTGATAAGTAGTAGCCAACGCTAATTGAGAGCCGTAGCTGTGCCCAACCATTTTAACGTCGCCTTGATAATCCTCGCCTAGCACAAGAGCAAGTTCCATTGCAAATCTTGTGGACAAAGCGTATCCGTTATCGAAATTAAGCCAAATATAGGCGAAATTTTTCCCAAGCGTCTTAGCATAAGAAAACCAACTAAGACAAGCCACGTTATAACCTTGCGACTTCAAAATCTTGGCGTAATCTCTTTTTGTCACGCCGGTATAACTTACCGTCTCTTTATGCGTAACAAAATCCTCGAAAAAACCGTCCGTAGAATTACTTGGATCCGGCTCCCAGCCGTGCGCGAATACGAAAGTAGGCTTTGACGGGTCGAAATACTTAGTATCCATATTTTTCCCGCTTCTGACGTAATCGCTATTACCGTCGCCAAACCAATATACGCCGTAATCTGTCGAAGTGTCATAACTCATTTCGACTTGGTCCATAGCCGGCTCTTTTGTTCCGTTACAAGCTACTAAAGCCGAAATCATACAGCACGTCAATACTATTGCAGTTATAATTAAAACGATCTTTTTCATAACTTCTCTCTCATAATTTTTTAATTATTTATATTCTAACATATTTTTCCGCGAAAAAACAACCACCTAAGAGTATTTTATAACAATTCTACGAATCATGAGTGTAAGATAGATAAAATAATAAAAAAACGGGAGATTTTCATCTCCCGATATTGATTTATAATTATTTATAGTTTTTCATTCTCGGCTTCGATTGCGTCAACGAGTACGCGGACGTATTCCTCAGCTTTTGCCATATCCTGACACTCTACCATTATTCTAATCTTATTTTCCGTACCCGACGGTCTTAAGATTACTCTTCCGTTGGCTTGTAAATTGCCGTCGATTTCTTTTACTTTGTCAACTACGCTCTTGCAAGTAGCTATGCTCTTTTCCTTGACTTCAACAGACTTAATGATTTGCGGGAAAATATCCACTTGAGCAAGTTTTGAGAGTTTTTGCTTGCTCTCCTTTATTATCTTTGCTAGTACTACCGCCGTCTGAACTCCGTCGCCCGTCGAACTTTCGTTTAGCAAAATCGTATGTCCGGAGCCTTCTCCGCCCAATATTCCGCCGTCTGCAAGCAGTCTTCTCAAAACGTATTTATCGCCCACGTCCTCTCTGACAAATTCGATACCTAAATTCTCGATAGCCTTTTCAATGCCCATATTCGTCATACTCGTACCTACTACAATATTGCCTTTGAGCATATCTTTTTCTTTGAGGTATTTACCTATGACATATAAGTTCTTATCGCCGTCTACGATATTTCCCTGTTCGTCAAGAGCTATCAACCTATCGGAATCTCCGTCAAAGGAGAATGTCACGTCAAAATTCTTTGCCTGCTCGCATAGCAAATCGGCGTTGACTGCTCCGCAGTTGTCATTGATAAATCTGCCGTCTGCGCTTGTATTGATAGCCGTCACGTGCGCTCCCAGCGCCTCAAATACCTGTGGCGCAATTCTGCCAGATGCGCCGTTGGAACAATCCAGCAATATCTTCATACCCGACAGGTCCGCGCCCTTAGACGTCAAAAATTCAATATATTCCTGCTCGCCCTTTGTGTACTTGACGCGCTCGCCTTTTTCTCTTATACAGCTTTCCTTACCGATATTAGATTCTATTAGTTTTTCTAAATCCTTGCTTGCCTTATAGCCTTGGCTATCGAATACCTTAATCCCGTTATATTGCGGAGGGTTGTGCGATGCGCTTATTACTATGCCGAAATCGCAGTCGTGCTTTTTGGTAAGATACGCCACGCCCGCAGTAGGCATAACGCCCATATCCATTACGCTTCCGCCTGCGGTAGACAATCCGTCGATAAACGACGCGGACAAATCTACGCCCGAACTTCTCGTATCTCTGCCAATGACAACTTTTGCGTTTGCTTTGATTTTTCCTAAAGAATTACCCACTTCAAAAGCAATCTTTTCGCTGAGTTCTTCATATGCCAGACCTCTCATTCCGTCCGTGCCGAACTTCATTTTGTTCTTGTCCTTTCTAGCGCCTTTGATAATTTGTCTTGAGCGTCCGATTACAAAGCTATCGGAAGGCGTTTCTTCGGTAATCGTCGTACCTGCCGCGATATAGCTCCCCTCTCTCAAAGTAACCGGCGCAATGATATTGCAATTTGAACCTATAAAACAATCGTCTTCGACAGTAGTCTTGTGCTTTGTCTTACCGTCGTAGTTGACGAATATTACTCCGCAACCTATATTGCAACGCTTTCCTACAGTAGCATCGCCGATATAAGCCAAGTGAGAAGCCTTGGTGTAATCTCCCACCACAGAGTTTTTTATCTCCACAAAATCGCCTATCCTGCAATGGTTGCCGACCCTAGCGCCCTTTCTCAAATACGCGTACGGACCTACGGTAGTAGTTTCGCCCACGCTAGCCTCTTCCATAACGCTTGCAGTGACGGTACAGCCCGCGCCGATAACGCTGTCGGTAAGTATGCAGTTGGGCATAATTTTACAGCCCTTGCCAATTACCGTATTACCTATAATATGATTGTTGGGATAAATAATAACGTCGTCTGCGATTTTTGCTTCAGGCGAAATATACGTGCTTTTTTTATCAATCAATATCATAATTACCTCCAACTTAAAAACCAGATACTTATAGGTATGTTGCGAAAATACGCGACGTTACTACCTGATTTTTTTCTTAAAGTCTGTCGGCAATATCGTAAATAAGGCGTTCGCTCTTTTCCCAACCAAGACAGGAATCTGTCACCGATTTACCGTACACATTGCCTTTGACGCTTTGGTTACCGTCCTCTATGTAAGATTCGATAAGCATACCTTTGACAATGTCCTTTACGTCAGCGTTGTAGTGCATATTGTTGACAATCTCGTGAGCTATTCTCACTTGCTCGATGTAGTTCTTGCCGGAATTAGAATGATTTGTATCAATGATTATTGCAGGATTTTTCAGTCCTTGCTCCTTATACATAGCGCTGAACTTAACAATATCTTCATAGTGATAATTCTGATGATTATTGCCGTACACGTCCACGCTACCGCGCAGTATTGCATGCGCGTATGGATTACCCTGCGTCTTGACCTGATAATCAAGGTACTTAAACTCGTTGGGTATCTGCGCCGCATATATAGAATTGAGCGTAACGCTCATACTTCCGTTCATTGGATTTTTAACGCCGACGGGAACGTCCACACCGCTGGCTACAAGTCGGTGCTGTTGATTTTCCGACGACCTTGCGCCGATTGCGACATAAGTCAACAAATCGTCAAGATAGTGATAGTTTTCGGGATATAGCATTTCGTCCGCGCTACTCAATCCGCTCTCGCTGATTGCTCTAATGTGCATATCGCGAATTGCCATAATACCCGCCAATATATCCGTGACGTTTTTATGAGGGTCGGGGTTGTGAAGAATTCCCTTGTACCCCTCGCCTCTCGTACGCGGTTTATTAGTATAAATTCTGGGTATGATAAAAATCTTATCCTTTACTTTGTCTGCAACTTTTGCAAGTCGCGCTACGTAATCGCATACCGCGTCTTGATTGTCGGCAGAACAAGGACCTATGATAAGCATCTTCCTTTTATCTTCGCCCGATATGATTCTCTTTGCCGTTTCATCTCTTTGGTCTTTGATTTTTTGACATTCAGAAGACAGATGCGTCAAAGCCTTGACTTCCTCTTCGCTCATTATCTTCTTGACTTTTTCGAACATAACTTTATCCTTTTATCTTTTATATTAATTTAATGTATATTTTAATATAAAGTTCAGAGCTTGTCAATTTTTTAGATAAAATTAAAGTTTTCGTCATACTTACGTTAAGAAAGTATAAAACGTATTATAACAGCACTTCATAATCTTGGTCTACGATTGCCATTTTAATTTGCTCGACAGTAACCTTGTCTTTATCAAACTCGACCTCAACGATACCTTTGCTATGGTCTGCGCTGACGAAGAATACTCCGTCCAAAGCTCCGACCGCCTTGTTTATTCTGCTCTCGCAATGAGCGCACATCATTCCGTTTACTTTAATTTGCATATTTTCTCTCCTTTTTTCCACTTCGTTTTGCGTGGTTATTTGTTGTGTTTTCTGAGTTAAATCTTGTAATGAGTTATCTTCTTTTGACATAACTGGACAACTTACTCCGTCGCAAGCGCTGTCTTTCTTATTCTTATCAAACTTAAAGAGATTCAATCGCAAAGCGTTGGCGACAACTGACACTGACGACAGGCTCATAGCCAATCCTCCGAGCATTGGACTCATAGTATATCCATTGAGCGGATACAATACTCCGCAAGCTATAGGAATACCAATTATATTGTAGATAAACGCCCAAAATAGATTTTGCTTTATATTTCGCATAGTCGCTCTAGCAAGGCGTATGCCTCTCACCACGCCGGATATTTGTCCGCCGACTATTACGACCTGACCGCTCTCGATGGCAATGTCGCTACCTCCGCCCATGGCAATGCCCACATTAGATTTTGCAAGCGCAGGCGCGTCGTTTACTCCGTCGCCAACCATTGCGACTTTAGCTCCTTCTACTATCAGCCTGTCGATAACTTCGCCTTTTTGCTCGGGTAGCACGTTGGCAATAACCTCGTCAATACCCGCAGTTTGGGCTATATGCTCGGCAGACTTTTGATTGTCACCGCTGAGCAAAATCACTCTCAGACCGAGATTTCTAAGTTCTTCGATTGACTTTTTACTATCGTCTTTGAGCGTATCTGCTACGCCTAAAACTCCTACCGCTTTGCCGTCTTTGGCAACAATAACTATGCTCTTGCCTTGCATAGAATACTCGTCGGCTTTTGCCTCGACTTGAGATACGTCTATACCGTTTGCTCGCATAAGAGCCATATTCCCGCAAAGAACTTTGCTTCCCTCTACTGTACCGTCAAGACCGTAACCCGACAACACTTTGACTTCGGCTTGCAAATCGTTGGGCGAAATACTCTCGATAATAGCCTTGGCTATTGGGTGTTCGCTTACGCTCTCCACTGCTCTTACGTAGGCAAGTATTTGATCTTCATCACCCAATATGAATTTATCGGTCAAGGTCGGATGCCCCTTGGTAATAGTACCCGTCTTATCGAATACCACTGTATTTACACTACCAAGTCTTTCCAATCCCTCGGCATTTTTGAAGAGTATACCGCCCTTTGCGCCTCTGCCTATGCCTGTAATTATCGCCGTAGGAGTTGCAAGCCCCAATGCGCACGGACAAGCTATTACTAATACGCTGACAAATATCTTGAGCGACATCGCAAAGCCGTTTGCAATCCACCAAATTATGCCGGCAAGTATAGCTATGCACATTACCGCAGGTACGAAAATTCCCGAAACTTTATCGGCTATTCTAGCGATAGGCGCTTTGGAATTTTGCGCTTCTTCAACAAGTCGAATTATCTTGGACAGCTTGGTTTCTTCGCCCACGCTATCGGCAGTAAACTTGATTATACCACTGCCGTTGATGGTACCGCCGAAAACTCTATCCCCCACGCCTTTATCGACCGGCATACTCTCGCCCGTCAGCATACTTTCATTGACGTTGCTCTCCCCCTCTGAAATCACGCCGTCGCAACAAAAACTCTCGCCTGCTTTTACAAGAACGACGTCGCCTTGCTTAACCTCGCTACTGTCTACCTGTACCCACTGTCCGTCGCGGAGCACCGTAGCGTAAGCAGGAGTAAGCATTGTAAGCGCTCGAATTGCATCGCCAGTCTTTTTGAGCGATTTGCCCTCTAAAAACTTACCAAGCGATATTATAGCAATTATGACTGCTACGCTCTCGAAATAAAGAGAGTGTACCTTGTGCATATCGCCCATACATATCAAAATAAAATTGACGAAACTGTATACGAATGCCGTCGTCGTACTTACAGCGACAAGAGAGTCCATATTAGGTTTTGCCTTAAATAGATTTTTGAAACCTCTGATATAGAACGGCAATCCCATTATGACTACGGGAATACACAGTACAAGTTGTATTACGGTAAATACGATAGGCGAATCTTCCGCGGAAATAGCCGACGGATACTTTACGCCCAGCATGCCGAGCATTGCGTACGCAAGCAAAAGAAACGACAATACCAGCATTGCGATCAGTACGCCTATATTCTCTCCCTTGCTCTCTTGATTTATCGCTACTGCCTTATATCCGTCTTTGCTTACCGCTGAAAATATATCTTTTTCCGTCGTAGTGTCATCATATTCCACAATGGCAACACCGCTTGCAAAATTAACGTTGCAAGACTTCACTCCGCCCAATTTCGCTATTGCTTTTTGGCAAGTATTGGCGCATACGACGCAAGTCATTCCCTGAATATTAAACTTTATTTTATTTGACATATGTATTCCTTTAATTCCTAGTAAATTACTAGGTTTTCTTTATCTTATCACAATCGTAAGGCTCTGTCAATAATTTTTGACTAGTTTATATTTTTTATAAGCGCAAGAAAAGAGCGAGGTGTCCCTCGCTCTTAATGGTATTGTGATAGCTTAGTGTATTGTCATTTCGAGTGTAGTCGAGAAATCTCATCCGCTTAACGCCTATCACAATCGCAGAGATTGGTGTACATTTCGCTCATTACTTCTTCATTGCGCGTTGCTCTCTCAACAAATCCTGGTATCTCTCGATTTGGTCGTATCTCAAGTCCACCATCTTCTTTGCTGTTTCAAAGGCTTGAGCGTCGCTTACCAAAACTTCTGTTTCCTTGACTTTGACCTTGGTTCCGTCGCCCGTTGCGTCGCGTCGCAAGTCTTTCATGTACTCGTCTTCCATTTTGAGTAGCGCTACAGTAGTGTCTTTCTTTATAGTCAACTTCAAGAGCGGATTGGTAGTCGTCTGTCCATAGACTACAAAGTACGTTGATTTCCTTTCCTTACACTTATACTTGTCGAGAACGTACTGCTTGAGTCCGTCAAAGTACTTCTTCTGCTCTTTGGTAAGCAAAGCGTATGCTTCGTTAAGAGTAAGTCTTGGGGCTACTTCCTTTTTAGGTTTCGGCTCGGCTATTACAGGTACTTCTTTGACTACCTCTACAGGAACCTCTACTCTTACTTCTTTTTCGACTATCTTCTCAACTTCTACAGGTACCTCTACTACTTTCTCCACTATCTTTTCGACAGGAACTTCTTTCACTACTTCCTTTTCTACGACTTGCGGAGTATTGTCTTTTTCTAAGATCCTCTCTATTAGCGCTTCCTGCGTCTTCATCATCTTTTCTATACGCTCGTCATTCTTATCTATCAATCTCTGGATAGTTTCTTCACTGACGTTAGAAGATGCCACTTCGCGTTCGGAGTTTTGCTTGGTAAGTTGCTTCAACAAGTCGCGCATTTCTTCTTCGTTCTTTTGCGACTTCTCCATTATTTTAAGCATTGCTTCTTCGCTCTTTTCACTCTTCTCAAGTAACTTTTCTACAAGCTCATTATTTACCGACGCTTGTTGCGGAAGCATTTGTTGTACGCCCGGTAGCATTGCCGTCATGGTTTCTGACACTATTCCTCGTATCTCTTCTGCGCCAAGTCCATAACCGCCCATGTATGCGCCTTGCTGTCCGCCCTGTCCTGTGCCTGCGTTTCCGCCCATCATGCTCATAAGCATCATTTGCATACTCTCGTCACGTTTTCTTGCTTCTTCTTCGCGTTTTCTCTCTGCTATCTCCTCTTTGTTGCGCTCATATTCTTCTCTCAAACCCTCGGCATATATTA
>JAIDUT010000054.1 GCA_029060065.1 Clostridia bacterium
GTATACGCAGGCGTATTCTTGGGAATGGCAATGACAGCTTGGACGGCGATAGCGTGCGTACTCATGGGCTTGGCGGTTGTATCTTTCATAATAATGATAATAGCCAAGAAGAGATGTAACAACGCTGAAGAAGATTACGAAGAGCGATTTGAAGAGTATAACCGTAATAAAGTCGACTTTGACGCAAAACGCAGAGAAGAAGAAAATCGACGTCGTGACGAAGATATGAAGATGATGTTCATGAGCATGATGGGCGGAAATACCGGCGGAGGCGCGCAAGGTATGCAAGGTGGATTCGCTGTACAACAAGGTATAGGCGTAGAAGAAATGCGCGGACTAATCTCCGAGACAGTAACGGCAATGCTTCCTGGCGTACAACAGCTTTTACCGCAACAGGCCTCTACCAATGACGAGCTTGTGGGAAAACTCATAGAGCAGAATGAAAAACTGATACAACAACTCGCTGAACAAAAGACTTCAGAGAAAGTTGTTGAGCGAGAGGTCGCATCTTCTACCGTCAGCGAAGAAGCTATTCAAAGATTGATAGATAAGAACGACGCGCGTATAGAACAAATGATGAAGACTCAAGAAGCGTTGATAGAGAAGCTCTTGGAGAAAGACAATACTCCCCAAATCGTAGAAAAGGAAGTAGTGAAAGAAGTTCCAGTTGAGAAGATAGTGGAGAAAGTAGTCGAAGTTCCTGTAGAAGTGGAGAAGATAGTTGAGAAGGAAGTAAAAGTAGAAGTGCCGGTAGAAAAAATCGTCGAGGTTCCTGTAGAGGTCGAGAAGATAGTCGAAGTAGAAAAGATTGTTGAGAAAAAAGTACCTGTAGTAGCACCGCCGAAGCCTAAGAAGGAAGTAGCGCCAAGACTTACTCTCGACGAAGCGTACGCGCTTCTCACCAAAGAGCAAAAGAAGTACTTTGACGGACTTAAAGAATACGTATTGACGAAGTATAAGTGTAAGGAAAGGAAATCAACGTACTTTGTAGTCTACGGACAGACGACTACCAATCCGCTACTTAAGTTGACTATAAAGAAAGATACTACGGTCGCACTCTTGAAAATGGAAGACGAGTATATGAAAGACTTGCGACGCGATGCAACGGGCGACGGAACAAAGGTCAAAGTCAAGGAAACGGAAGTATTGGTATCTGATGCGCAAGCCTTTGATACAGCGAAGAAGATGGTGGACTTGAGATATGACCAGATTGAGAGATACCAGGATTTGCTTAGAGAGCAACGCGCAATGAAAAAGTAACGTGAGAGCGGAACGCAAAAGTGTTCCGCTCATTTAATTTCTTTCTTATATATTATTATTTATCATATTATATAATCATAAAGTCGTAAGTTTGCGCTAGTAAAAGACATAATCTATATTTTAGCCGAAATATAAAAAAAACTATATCAAATGCTTGACTTAAAACTTAATTGCATATAAAATGTTGGTGTTATGGGTGTAATTATGCCCATAAACTAAACTTATGCACAAAAGAACGGTGGGTGTGACCGTTTTTAGTCAAAGATATGAGATTATCCTTCGGGGTTGCTGGATAACTCATCCGACACATTAACACAGGAGGTTAGCAAAATGCCAACAATCAATCAGCTTATCAGGCAAGGACGTGAGAAGCAAGTCAAGAAGTCTACTGCTCCTATTATGCAGAAGAATCCGCAAAAGAGAGGCGTATGTCTTTCAGTTACGACCACTTCTCCTAAGAAACCTAACTCAGCTATGAGAAAGATTGCCAGAGTTCGTCTTGTAAACGGTCTTGAGGGTACGATTTATATCCCGGGTATCGGACATAATTTGCAAGAGCACAGCGTGGTACTCATCAGAGGCGGAAGAGTTAGAGATTTGCCGGGTGTAAGATATCACATTATTCGTGGTACTTTGGATAGCGCAGGCGTTGCAAAGCGTATGCAGGCTAGATCCAAATATGGCGCAAAGAGACCTAAATAAGCTATCAGCTATTTAGTCGGATGTAATCATTTATTCACAATCTAAAAAGGAGGTATAGAGTTTATGCCAAGAAGAAATTCGGTCCCTGTAAGGGATGTATTGCCGGATCCAGTATACGGCAGTAAGGTTATCACAAAGTTTGTCAATCAAATTATGTGGGACGGTAAAAGAGGTATCGCGCAGTCTATCGTGTACGACGCTTTTAATATAGTTGAACAAAAATTGGGAGTACCCGCTAT
>JAIDUT010000055.1 GCA_029060065.1 Clostridia bacterium
CCTACTATCTCTGCATCCCACTCTGACAACGCTTTCAAGTACGCTTGTTGGAATAGGTATATTATCTCCGCAGAGCCATAGTTCTGTCCGTACTCTACTTCTACCTCTACCTTTTGACTTATCTGCTCCATGTTGAATATTATTACCAATGATTGTGATTCAAAGGTTGCGTCAAAGGCGTATTCTTTTTCGTAGTTATCCGTATCTACGGGACATAACACTATCTTCTTGGTATTGGTTCCTTTTGTATCTACTTTGCCTATGGTAGATTGCCATTTTACCTCTGTCAATACTACTTCTTTATCTGCCTTGTTAAGCATACTTGCGGTAAAGGCAATATCTGCCAACTTCTTACCGAAATAAGGTATCGTAGACGTAGATATCTTAAAGTCCTTGAGCGTCATATGCTCCCTCTTACCTTTCTCTATCTTGATGTCTACACTATTGCTCGGCGTTCCGTCATAATACCACAACGGTTCTAGACCGTCTGTAAGTCTATACTTAAAGGTATATTTTCCGCTGTCTTTTACCGTCTTGACCGATAGGACACCGCTTGATTTAACATTAGCGGAAGTTGTCTTATCCTCTCCGTCTTGCACAAAGTAATACGTAGGCTTCGGATTGGTCATTGCTCCGCTTGACGGAGCGGTATGCGTAACTGTAGCAGTGAGCGTTATACTTTCTACGCTGTCGTATTCTATTAGAGCTTTATCTGACATTAGACTTGTCTTTATATTTGATGTTACGTAATTGTCCGGTAAGCCCCATACGGCGTACAGCGTTATGTCGCCGAAAAAGCCTGCCGGCAATTCCGTAAACGGCTCGCTCTTACCTGTAGGGTCATCCGTCCAACCTAAAAACTCATGATTAGAATTTTTCTTATTATTGAGATAGGTAGTAAATGCAGACACAGCGCTTGTTTCATCAGGTAGTTTATCTCCAACCTTATACGACTCTCCGTCAGGAAGTCCTACACTTTCCTCATTGTCACCATTATTATTTAAGTTACGGAAGTTGATAAATGCCAAAAGATAGTTGCGGACAGGTGTATTGTCAGGGTCATAAGAACCGCCTATTTTACTTTCATCCCAAATCTGCGACGGTAACTTCGTACCAACGTCACTCTTAGCTTGTGAAATTAAAAGATTGCTAGAACTAAGTTCATGTGGCTCACCGGAAATATTTGACAACGCATCGCTACAAGAAGCATTAGTAGTTGAATAAGACGCTGTGCTTTTTACAACGTTTATATTACTGGCTGATGTTACTTTAGATGTTCCGAACGTTGCACGAATAGAAAGTTTACTAGAGTCATTTGCACCGACTTTACCTTCAACGTAACAGTTCTTAATATAAAGTTTTGTGCCAGGCACATAACACAAAGCTCCGCCTTCGGTTCTAGCTAGAGAAGTAGTAATATCTATTGTACCAATGACGTTTTCAATATAACTATTGGCACTATTTGAAGTAGCAGCGTGCCCTATTATACTTCCCGTATATAGGTAATTAGCATTTGTTTTTAGTTGTACATTCGAAACACAATCATATAGATAAACATTAACGGCAACAGCAATATTATAGGCGTCGCCCAAAATCCCTCCTATTTGCGGTCCTCCACCAGTTGTAGGAGTAGAGCTATTCATTGATATGTAAATTTCGCTAGAACAACGATATAAAATTATTGATTTACCAGCAGTAGAGCCTGTAAATATACCACCAACAACTCCGCCGTTGTTCATCCATACACTAACACCTGCAGTCTTAGTAATCTCCCCTGACGTATGGCAGTTCAACACTACCTCATTTCCCGTCGCTAATCCTATAATGCCACCTGTATATGAATGCCGACCAGCATTCGTAGTCACTGCTGATGCTTGCGGTATTTCTTTATAACTGAAATTCTCTACTATCAAATCGGTTACGGTAGCTCCGGAAGTTCTGCAGAAAAGTCCGAAACCATGAGTAGTAGAGGCTATATCAGTAAGAGTCGTGCCATTGTTATAATATTGCCATTTATCACAAGAAATATTTTTTATGGAATGTCCCATTCCGTAAAAAGTTCCGTTAAAAAATCTTACGGGGTGAAAGGTCACGCCGGTAAAATCCAAATCGGCGCCCAATACAAAGTATTGTCCGTTACCGCGAGTGGAATCAGTTTCCATTTTTTTAACAAAAGTTTCCCAATCGGAAGTAGTGGATATAACATATGGATTGTCTTGAGTACCTCTATTGATCGATGTCTTTGCTACTTTATGCGTAGTTATATCGTAATCTTCCGTCCCCGCTCTATAGCCGTCAACCTTTGTTTTGTCGCTATACACATAGGAATATCCGTCGTTAAACTCGCCTAATCCGTCGTTTGCATTTGTAGTAATAGCAACTGCAGTATCATTTATTGTATTATCTTCCAACGTAGGTACTGACATATTAAACGGCAAGCATGCGCTTATCGCTCCTAATATAAAACAAATAGACATTATCAATATCGCAGATTTTAGATATTTTGCTCTTAAAGTCTTTGAGTTCATATGTTTCCTCTTTTGGTATACTTTTGGGACTTTCGACATGCGATTTTTGTCGAACTTCAACGTGTGTTGAAAAATTCCAAATAAAGTATACTTTT
>JAIDUT010000056.1 GCA_029060065.1 Clostridia bacterium
ATCTTCATATAATCAGGGTCAAAGTCATTGAGATAGTCCTCTATATTCTTCTCCGTTCCGTCATACGTTACTCCGCCCGTGAATGTAGGCTTCTCCAGCGCTGTTGGTCTTACTACCTTTAGCGTTGCCAACATTGGCTCGGCGTAATAGTCCGTCGAATCTGTTTCAAATACCGCTTGAACTACCCAAGTTCCCAAACCTTTGACGTCTGCTACGTCTACAGGTTGACCGTTTTTTGTGTATACATACGTGACGTTGATTATTTCACTTGGCAATGTTCCCTTGATTGGGTCTATTGTTACGTTTGTATCTGTGCCGTCATAGATGATTGTCTTATCTGCAAAGGTAAGTTTACCCGTGTTTACAGATATAGGCAATACGTTGATATCCACGCTGTCGGTCTTGGTCTGTGAGCCGTACGTGTAACTTACCGTTACCGTATATCCGCCCTGCGTTACGTGCAACAACTTATCTATTGTTGCGTAAGTTATTCCACTTGAGAACTGCGACCAAGACAATACTACATCTTGCTCTACGTGGTTGTCATCCAAAGTTCCGCTGTACGTAGCCGTCACTATTAAGTCGCCCTCTTGTAAGCCTGTCTGCGCTATATACTTCTTAGACGGGTCTAATTCGACCTTTATTGAATCCAATTTGTCTGCCTTTAGCCACTTTGCAGTCAAGGTTACAGCTTTGGTTACTCTGTCTTGCGATACATTTCCTACTGAATTAAATCTCCAGGCTCTGCTGGTAGTTACTTCATTGCCGTTGTCGTCTATGGTGATATCATCAAAGTACCAACCTAAGAAGAGCATCTCTCCGTTGACCGGGTCGGGCGTAGGCTTCTTTAAGAACTGCCCGTATCCGTACGTTTCTTTCGTCGGTGACGACGTTCCGCCGTTATCCGGATTGAATACTACTTCATATGATGCGTCTTTGAACGTGACCTGTATTGTGTGTATCTCGTTTATGCCGTTGTATTCGGTATCGAACTTATCTGCATTAGCATCGCCGTCTACCAATGCTTTGCCGTCCAAATACGGTGCCATACTGCTTACGTCGCCTACTATCTCTGCATCCCACTCTGACAACGCTTTCAAGTACGCTTGTTGGAATAAGTATATTATCTCCGCAGAGCCGTAGTTCTGTCCGTACTCTACTTCTACCTCTACCTTTTGGCTTATCTGCGCCATGTTGAATATTATTACCAATGATTGTGATTCAAAGGTTGCGTCAAAGACGTACTCCTCTTCGTAGTTGTCCGTATCTGTAGGGCATAATACTATCTTCTTGGTATTGGTTCCTTTTGTATCTACTTTGCCTATGGTAGATTTCCATCTCATTGAAGCAAGCTGTACTTCTTTCTTACCGTTGTTGAGCATACTTGCGGTAAAATCTATATCTTCCAACTTCTTACCGAAGTACGGTATTGTAGACGTAGATATCTTAAAGTCCTTGAGCGTCATATGCTCCAACTTGCCTTTCTCTATCTTTATATCTACACTATTGCTCGGCGTTCCGTCATAATACCACAACGGTTCTAGACCGTCTGTAAGTCTATACTTAAAAGTATATTTTCCGCTGTCTTTTACCGTCTTTACCGATAGGACACCGCTTGATTTAACGTTAGCGGAAGTAGTCTTTTCCTCTCCGTCTTGCACAAAGTAATACGTAGCCGACGGATTGGTCATTGAACCGCTCGACGGCGAGGTATGCGTAACTTTAGCGGTTAGAGTTATGCTCTCTACGCTGTCGTATTCTATTATAGACTTATCTGCAGTAAGACTTGTCTTTATATTTGATTTTACGTAACTATCCGGTAAGCCCCATACGGCATATAAAGTAACGTCGCCGAATAAACCGCTTGGCAATTCTGTGAAAGGTTCGTTTACTCCTGTTGGATCATCCGTCCAACCTTTGAATTCGTGATTTGAGTTTGCCTTATTATTTAGATATGTAAGGAAGTTCCCCTCAGCTGTCAACTCGTCAGGTAGTTTATCTCCTACGACATAACCATCACCGTCATCCAGTCCAACTTTCTCTTCACTATTTCCTCCATTAGTCAAGTTACGGAAATTGATAAATGCCATAAGGTAATTGCGGACAGGTGAATAGTCAAGTATTGTTTCATTTCCTGTATAATTCCCATCCCAATAGCCAGTTAAGTTGCCAGTCTTTTCCTTATCCCAGACTTGTGAAGACATTTTTGTTCCCACGTCGCCATATGCCGTTGTAATCAAATCGGATAAATTCGATTTAACTGTTCCTTCATATCCATTCCAATTCGATGCGAGGCTATAAGAATTAGTGCTTTTTACATTGTACACGTTTCCCAAAGTAGGTGGGACATTTTCTGAAGCTATAGCATATGTGGAAAGTTTATTGTTAGAAGCGCCCACTATTCCGTATCCATAACAATTTCTAAGAGTTGCTGATCCTCCAACTCCCGCAATCGATCCACCCCAAGTAGAGAATGCACTTGTAGTCAAGTCTATATATCCTAAGAAATTTTCAATCAATGCGCTACCAACTATATGCCCTACGCATGCACCAAAATGTATTCCACCTGTCCTTGTGGAAGTATTTGTAATATTTGTTTTAGTAACACAGTCATATACGCTCAATTTCAAAGTTGATGCATCTGAACTATAACTCTGTCCAATTAAACCGCTCATTAATATATTATAAGTACCAGAATTTATGCCGGCTGTAAGACTTGTATCCGCAGAACAACGATAAAAAACCATACTTCCTGAAGCATTAAACCCTTGTAGACCGCTCACACGAACAAAACCGCCAGTATATAAAGCCCCTCCTGTAATCTCTCCAGTAACATGGCAATTCAGCATATACCCTCCGCTTGTGCTATTCACACTTACCCCTACAATACTTCCGGTAAGCGGTCCATGATTGATAACGGTATGGCTATAAGAAGCAGGAATATCTGAATAGTTGAAATCCTCTAATATTAAATCGGTGATAGTAGCGTCATTAACCTTACAAAACAATCCAAACCCGTCGCCTGTGACACCGGTTGATGCAATAT
>JAIDUT010000057.1 GCA_029060065.1 Clostridia bacterium
TTTGATGCTATATAACTTGCAAAATTTGCATTATTGCTTGCGCTTGGCAATACATCGCCTTGCATATAATCGTCAGTCGGTACACTTGTTATGTCTTCTTCTTTATCTCCGCTTAATAAGTTCTTAAACGTAATTGTTGCTACCAAGTAGTTACGTACAGGCGAATTGTCCGGGTCGTAAGAACCGCCTATTTTATCCGTATCCCAAATGTTAGAATAATTGTTACTAAAGAATGTTTTAGCAGAAGCTATCATAATGTCAGTGCTACTGTAAGTAGTTACATTATTGCCCAATGCATCGTAAGAACTACTTTGCAAAGGGGCATATGAGGTAGTACTTTTAACAATATTTATATTGCTACCAGTTGTCGTCCCTGACGTGCGAGACGAAGCTATGATAGAATCTTTCGAAGCTGTGCCGTTTTTTCCTTCAACATAAGCGTTTTTTTCCGTCACGTTACTGCTGGTTCCGGTTAATACTCCACTATAAGGTCTAATCGTTGTAGTAGCGTCAACCGTACCTACTATGTTTTCCATAGTAGGTAAAGATACGTTCCAAGCCACCCCCACACTTACATGATGATAAGCTCCGGTACCAGTCCATCTCACATTTGTAGCACAATCATATATGTGTATGATTGCGTTTGCCAAACCACCGCTTCCTAACATACCTGAAATCATTACTGCTCTATTCGTCGTATTAACGTTGATATTAGCATCTATTTCGGAAGAACAACGGTATATTAGCAACGTACTATTTGCAATATTCTTCGTACCTACTATTCCACTTGCATTAAAATAAGTAGCATAAGTTATTGTTGACTTTACCTCTCCTGTTGTATGACAATTAAGTACATTATCGTTTCCATAGGATACTCCCGCTATAGCACCGGTAAAAGGTCCCCACTCAGTTACTGGAGTTAGAGTTGATGACTGTGGAATGTTTTGAAAACTGTAGTCCTTAACTATTAAATCAGTAATAGTGGCATTTGTTATTTTACAAAATGTACCAAAACCACTGTGAGCTATATTTGAAGTGCCTATATTTACATAAGTGGAACCTGTCCAATATTGCCAAGTGGCGCAATTAATATTTTTAAGTGAATATCCAAGTCCGTAAAATGTACCGCTGAAATTAACTATTGGATGAAATGCTTTGCCTGCAAAGTCCAAATCATTGCCAAGTACATAGTATTGACCAGTACCGTGAGTTGAGTCAGTCGCCATCTTCTTGACAAATACTTCCCATTCGTCTATTGTCGTTATTGTATAACAATCAGACGCTGACGAAGATAA
>JAIDUT010000058.1 GCA_029060065.1 Clostridia bacterium
CTCACCGTCATTGCCGTAAGATTGCGTATCGCCTATGTTCTTAAGCACGTCAGCTCTGGTGATTTGCGCCTCGCCTATTCCGAAATTATCAGCTCTAAATGTCAAAATATTCATTGCTGAAACTTCTACATACTCGATACCGCCCTTGAAAAGACCGATCGTCAATTCACCGAATACCGGATAATTGAGGTCGATTTTCGCTAAGTTTCCTATTACTTCCAAGAATTGTTCATTGATAAGAACGGTTATGTGATCACCGCCTTCCATATCGATGCAGTTATCAAGATTAAGAAGTTTCATAACCCCGATAATTACTGTCTGAAGGGATGGCGACAAAATCATATCGCCGTCTCTGTTGATGCTTGTTGAAAGCACTTCCGCAGACGCCGTTTCAGGTTTGAAGTCAGTACCGAAGAAACCGTCGATATAACCGGTAATCAACTCTACGAGTTGAGCAATATATTCTTTCAAAGGAAGTTTTATAGCGACTTTGATTCCGCCTTCTGCAAAACCGTTTACGCCGTCGGGCAATGCCTGGATATAGAGATAACCGTCAAGATAATTGGCTCTGACAATCTCGTTTTCTCCTGCATACAACATTACGTTTATATAATTGTTGTCTTCTTTACTTCCATAGAGATCGGGATCAAGAGAAGCCTTTATGTCAAGACTGTAATCAGCATGAGCGTTAAGAACTAAAATTCCCTCTCCGAACATCTTCTTGCCCAAGAATTCATCGATCATCGCGCCAACATCGAAGGCTTCGTCGCCCGTATTAAGGTCGAGCGAAAGATCTACGTTGAGATTGCCAAGCGTAAGCGTTTGGATATTCTCATGATCCTTCACTTCTTCGGGAATATCAAGCTCGAGTGGCTCAGAACCAAAAGTAACTGCATTCTCGAAGCCAAGCAACGTCTGCTTATAATTCTCGCTTTCAGGGTCGTTGTCAAGAAGTTCTAAACTAAACTCAGTCAATCTGCCGTTGTCAACAGTAGCAGTAATAGTACCGTTAGTGAGAGGTATCATTCCCAAAAGCGTGGCAACGAAAGACAAGTCTAGTCCCTTCGGCAAAAGTTTACCTAAAAGACCTGTTTCCGAATCGAGCAAATCCATTATAGGTCCCAGAATGCCTTGAATGTCGATAGGAAGTTCAAACTTCTCCACGCCGTCCACATTTGAATATACTAGATCCTTTGATGGGGATAACTTACCCAACAATACATCCAATACTAGGTCAACTATGCTGGTAATATTCATTCCGCCAAGCGATATCCCCTTAAGCAACTCTGATATTGTGTCAGGTAATTTATTTATAATAGATAATAAGTAATTAACATCGATTTCGGCTACATTATAGATAACTTTCTTCTCATCGTCGCCGGATTGAACATACAGCCTTGAATTGACAATATAGACTGCCGATGTGATCTCACCTGTATTAGCATCCTTAAATACAGCAGATAACTGTAAATCATTATCTGACAAGTTGGCCTTTAAGGTCATTAGATATTTCTTGCCGTTTACAGTCGCATAGCCTTCAAAATCTATAGACATATATTCGCTGGGCATTGAGTCAGCGATATATTCCATTGCCGATCTAAAACTTGTGGCTTGCGGAACTACTGGTTCCGGCTCAGGATCAGGGTCAGGAAGCGGTCCCGGATTGGGTGGTTTAGGGTTTTCTTCATTTCCTGAGTTAGTTCCACCGCCATTATTCGGCGTCTTTGCTTTTGGCTTACAAGCTACCAATGCTATAGACAGCATTAATACTACTAATAGTAGTACTGCTATCATCACAAGCCATTTCTTGTTACGCATAATTCTCTCCCTCCTTCAAATTATTGCGTTTGCATCCGTCACTTTATTTTATTCAAATATACGACAAATTTGTCAAAACGCATATTTTAGGACAGTATCATTATTATATATCAACCTTAAAGAAACATTAAACTTTTGAATTTTTCTGAATTTTTTTGAATTTTTGTTGCTGTAAACTTAAAAATACCTTAATAAATCAGTGAATTTTGTAAGTTTTTTCCAAATTATCATAAAATATGGGGAAATTGTCGCCGACATAGAGTAAGTAGATTGTTAAAGAATTAACAATCTACTTATACTTAGTTCTTGCCACAGCGCTCTCCCAACCAAGAAGTAGTTCATACCGAGAATTCTCGTCCATGGTAGGCTTAAATACCCTGCCCTTACCTATTTGCATTCTAAGCCTATCGACATCTTTCCATACTCCGATACAAAGACCTGCCAAATAACATACGCCCAAAGCAGTCGTTTCTACTACAGCCGGTCGCAAAACCTCAGCTTGAAGTAAATCTGCTTGGAATTTCATTAGTATATCGGATACGCTTGCACCTCCGTCTACTGCCAGCGCCGTTATTTTTCTGCCGATATCGCTTTCCATTGCGTGTACTACGTCAAAAACCTGATAGGCAATGGACTCCAACGCGGCGCGTACGAAATGCTCTCTTTTTACGCCTCTGGTAAGCCCCACTACCGTACCCCTGGCGTTTGCGTCCCAGTGCGGAGCGCCCAAACCCACGAAAGCCGGCACAATATATACGCCGTTGGTATTTTCGACCTTAGCAGATAGTTCATCGGCTTCTTTTGCCGAAGATATAAGCTTCATTTCATCTCTTAGCCATTGCAATACCGCTCCGCCGACAAATACGCTACCTTCAAGAACGTATTGCGGTCTGCCGTCTTGCATGCTAGCCGACAATGTAGTGATAAGTCCGCGCTTAGATGTCACGAACTCGCTCCCCGTATTCATTAAAGTAAAACAACCTGTGCCATACGTATTCTTTACGCTACCCTTATCTATACACAGATGCCCGAACAACGCCGATTGCTGGTCGCCCGCAACTCCGCAAATAGGTATTTCCGCCCCGGCGACTTTTTTGTCGCACACCCCGTAGTTATACGACGACGGGAATACCTGTGGCAACATATTTTTCGGTATACCGTACAATTCAAGCAATTCGTCGTCCCACTCCAACGTTTTGATATTAAACATCATTGTTCTCGACGCATTGGTATAATCGGTGGCGTGAATTTTTCCTCCTGAGAGTTTCCACATAAGATATGTATCGACAGTCCCGAAGAGAAGTTGACCTTTTTGAGCTTTATCCCTAGCGCCTTTGACGTTGTCGAGTATCCACTTTAGCTTCGTCGCCGAAAAATATGCGTCGACCGTCAAGCCTGTCTTGGAGTATATCAATTCGTCATACCCCTTTGCTTTCAACTCGTCGCAATAATCCGCAGTACGACGGCATTGCCATACGATTGCATTGTAAATCGGCTTACCTGTGTTCTTGTCCCATACGATAGCCGTTTCGCGTTGGTTGGTAATACCTAAAGCCGATATATCGCTAATAGCAACTCCGCTCTTATTAACAGCAGACTTAAATACTTCTAGCTGACTGTTCCATATATCTTCGGGGTCATGTTCTACCCAGCCCGCCTTAGGATAGATTTGTTTGAACTCCTTTTGCGCAGACGCAACTATCTTACCGTAATCGTCAAAGACTATAGCTCTCGAAGAAGTTGTGCCTTGATCCAATGATACAAAGTATTTTCTCGGACTTTTTGATACTGATTTGGTAGCGATAAAATCTACTCCCAGTCCCAATATATTTTCAATTATTACTTGACCTATCTCTACGGGCGCTTGAACTATCACGCCGTCCAAAAGTTGCAATGCGTCGAACATCTTATCTTTAGGTATAGGCTCGCTCGTCTTGATACTGACCATATTTATCTCACCGCCTGCCACGTCTACAACAGATGTTACGACGCGCTTGGGACAGACTGCTTCGTCCTTAGCGTACTTCGCGCCACGAGGACAAGTATTGCCTGTGACAGTTATATTATTTACGTCGCTGTCGTCAACTTGCAAGTGACATCCCATCGGACAGCAAATACATATCATTTCTTTCATATACTTTCCTCCCTATCTTATATCAATCTTTAAGACGCAACGTCAACTTATTGCCCTTTTGTATTCTTCTAATCTGCTCGCTATTCAAAACTACGCTTTCCATTTCGCCCGGCGTAACGATTTGTTTTTTCTTGGATAATACTTCTTCGCCGTCTATCTCGGCTACAAGCCTTTTATTCTTGAACACTCCGCTTACGCGCATTTTGAGTTGTAACTTGTCAATACTTGCGCTCTTAGATAGATACTGCGGTACGACGTAGCGTACTCCGTCTTCCCCGACAATACTAACTTTCTCATCGGGCTTAATACCTTCCTTAATATATTTAACAGCGCTAATGCCTGCTTCATCGCTTTCCTTACTTACAAAGTCCACAAGGTCATGTACGTGAAGCACGTTGCCACATTCAAAAATACCTGCGACTGACGTCATCATACTCTCGTCGACTATTGCTCCACCTGTTACTCCCGAAATCTTTACTCCTGCTTTCTCGGCAAGTTCTTTTTCGGGAACCAAGCCTATACTCAAAAGCAGAGTATCGCATTTTATTTCCTGCGCCGTATCCATAATCGGATTGAGCTTTTCGTCCACCTGCGCAATAACGACGCTACTTACTCTCTTGTCGCCCTTTATCTCCACAACAGTGTGCGAGAACAAAAGCGGTATGTCAAAGTCTTTGACGCATTGTACAATATTTCTGTTTAGTCCCGACGAATAGGGCATAAGCTCGACGATTGCCTTGACTTTTGCGCCCTCATAAGTCATACGCCTTGCCATGATAAGACCTATGTCGCCACTTCCTAGAATAACCACCTCTTTCCCCGGCATATATCCGTCGATATTGATCAACTTTTGGGCCGTGCCTGCCGAGAATATACCTGCGCATCGACTACCGGCGACATTGATACCGCCTCTCGGTCGCTCTCTGCAACCGCAAGCTACTATCACGGCTTTTGCTTGATACTTGAGCATTCCGTCGGTTTCATTTACTGCCGTCACAACTTTATCGTTACTTATTGAAAGCACTGTAGTGTCAAGTTTGTACTCAATACAGCGTTTTTGAATTTCGTCTATATATCTCGATGCATATTCGGGGCCCGTCAACTCTTCGTTGAACGTATGCAAACCAAAGCCGTTGTGTATACATTGATTGAGTATACCGCCAAGCTCGCTTTGCCTTTCCAATATGACCATATCTCGCTCGCCCGCATCGTACGCGCTCTTTGCGGCCGCAAGTCCCGCAGGTCCTCCGCCTATTATCACAAGATTTTTATTTATCATAATTCCCCCTATTTTCTACCCTTGGTTTTGCCAAATACTATCTTGCCACCCGGGCTCTTTTCCACTTCCTCAAAAGCTATGCCAAGTTCTCGCTCCAGTATGTCCATTACCTTTTCCATACAAAAACCGCTCTGGCATTTACCCATACCAGCGCGGGTACGGAACTTAACTCCGCCTACGTCCTTAGCGCCGACAGGACGGTTTATTGCGTCGACTATCTCGCCTTCGGTAACGGTTTCGCACTTGCATATAACTTTGCCGTACAGCGGATTGGTCTTGATTAGTTCAGCTCTCTCTTCGTCGCTCAAGGTGGCAAAACGCGGTATACCTTTGCGCGTCGCAATAAAGTCGTCTTTCTTGGCAAGCGCGAGCTTACCTGCGATGTCTTCCGCAACGTATACTCCGATTGCTGGAGCAGAGGTCAGCCCGGGCGACTCTATCCCAGCCACGTTGTAAAAGCCCTTTTGCGAACTTTCGCCTATTATGAAATCTCCGTCAACGCTGTGAGCCCTCAAACCGCTGAACTGCGTAATAACAAATCTCTTATTGAGTGAAGGTACGCTTATAATAGCTTTTTCGTATACCTCTTTGAGTCCCTCGTAAGTGGTATACAGTCCCTCTTTATCCTCGACGTCCTTTGCCGTAGGTCCAGTTATGATATTGCCGTGCGTAGTGGGAGAAACCAAAATTCCTTTGCCCATTTTACTGGGCATCTGGAATATAGTTCTGCTCGCCAAATATCCGCAAGACTTATCGTATAACATATATTCGCCTTTTCTTGCGACTATCTTTATCTTTTCGTCGCATACCATATTATTTATATCGTCTGCATATACGCCCGCGCAATTTATTACGACGTCTGCTAAATACCCCGACCCGTCCTTTGCGCTTACTTTCCACCTATCTTTTTCTTTGGAGATATCACATACTTCTTTGTTGAACAAAATTTCACAGCCGTTTACCGAAGCGTTTTCCGCATACGCAATACACATCTCGTAAGGGCTGACTATACCTGAAGTCTTGGCGTACAACGCGCCTACTACTTTATCGCTGATATACGGCTCTAACTGTCTAGCCTTTTCGCCGTCAAGAATTTCTAGTCCAGTAACGCCGTTTGCTACGCCCCTGTCGTAAAGTTCTTTAAGCGCGCCTAGCTCTTCCTTGTCAAAACAAAGCACCAAAGCTCCGTTGCGCTTAAATGGAAAATCAAGTTGTTGAGAAAGTTCATCGAACATAGCGTTGCCAAGCATATTGAATTTGGCTTTGAATGTATGAGGCGTCGCATCGAATCCTGCGTGGACGATACCCGAATTTGCCTTTGTTGTGCCTTGAGTTACGTCACCTCGTCTTTCCAATAACGTTATATTAACTCTATAGCGACTAAGTTCTCTGGCAATCGCGCAACCTATAATACCGCCACCGATAATGATAATATCTTTCATAATCCCTCTTGCTCTTTTATTTATAATAAATTATATCATATATTTCAGATAAATTCAACATAAAAATATACGCTCATTTTATTGAGCGTATATCATACTAAAAATCGTAATAATTATTTGAATTCGTCGTTGTCTTGTGAGAAATCAAAGTCTTCTTTGAAGTCGTCCATTTGAATATTACTATCGGCAAAAGCATCGTCATTATTGCTAAAATCCGAATTCAAATCGCCGTCTACTATAACACTGCTGTCGTTTACCGCGCTGTTAGCTCTCTCTTCTTCAGGGAGCAAGCTCAAATAGAACTTAGCCTTAGCAATTTCCATATAAGGACTAACCCAGAAAGTCAAGATTCCAAAAGTGAGCAAACAAAGCATGTACCATCCTATAAAGCTGAATTGCAGACAGAACAATCTCCACTTATTACCTTTCATCATCTCGATTGACTTCTTTCTTGCGTCGTTTGCAGAAATATTAGGATCGTCAAGCAAAATATAATAACTCATGGAATAAGCAAATGACTTGATAATTCCCGGAACAATAAAAAGTAATGCCCACAACGCTATGAAAATTTGATTGGTAATATACAATACCAACGACCTTCCAAAGTCACTAAAGCCGTTGAAAAGCATACCCAAATCAACTTCTTTATCACGAGCAACGTTGAGAGCAATCTTGGAATAACCTATAGTCAAAGGTCCCATAACGATTAGCATTACGACAGCGCCTACGCCAATATAAGTCAATCCCGATAACGCTCCCCAAATCGCATCGAAGATAAGGGATGCGAGTACGCAAACTCCCCATTTGCCTTTTAGGCTTTGCCATGCAGATTTTCTAAAATCTTTTGCCACCATTTTTACACCTCGTTTAGTTATATTTTTAACAACTTTATTCTAGCAAACAGTATAACTTATGTCAATATGTTTTTTATGTAATTTTTACAAAAAAATTAGTTTCTTTTTATATTATGCACGCGCAATGCAAATCTTGACAACTGTAGAAATTTATTTAACGCTCTTTTTCGCGGTTGCCTTTTTCGTAGCGGACTTTGCGCTCTTACTTGCCTTCAATGCCTTATCGCATGGGTTTTCCAAACTCTTGTCGCATTTTGAGCAATGATCGTACGTTCCGCAGGTATCGTAACCTGCCTTTTGGCTATCATTCCATTTCTTAATGTCCATTTCCTGTTGTTTCTTAGTAAGCATATCTTAATCCTCCATTGAAATACTGCTTTATATATCGCAAGATATTTTATTTTTCTTTCTCTAAGACTTGTCTAGCGCATTTTTGTTGAGCTCTCTTTTTATTTTCACCCTCTGCGCTAGCCACAAGATTGCCGTCAATATATAATTCTACCGAAAATATAGGACGGTGTTCTTCTCCCGTCTTGCCGTTGTCCTTAAACTCAATAGTATGCCCCGAATACTTTTCGTATAAAGTAGACTTAAAGTCTTTTTTCCAGTTGTCGTTAGCGACAGATATAAGTTCTTGCAAATCTTTTAGAATAAATTTTCTTGCATTTTCGATACCGCCGTCGAGATATATCGCTCCGCAAATAGCCTCGAACACGTCGCTTCTAATATTGTCGCTCAAATCCCCAAAGCCCATTTTGAGATACTTATCGTATCCTCTTTCTTTGACTATTCCTGCCAGCGGAGTAGCTGACACTATTGCGCATCTCATCTTCGTCAATCTACCCTCGTCGAAACTGGGGTACGCTTTGCCTAGCTCGTCTGCAATAATAAAATCCAGTATACTGTCGCCCAAAAATTCCAATTTCTGATAGTTCTCTCCGCCGTGTATATGAGAATACGAGGGGTGCGTCAACGCCCTTTGTAACTTATCTTTATCAACAAACGTATAGCCTATCAAAGTTTCTATATCTTGCATTATCCCTCTATGAGTACTTATAATTTCATGCGACAATCTTTTTCTATACTCTTCTTTTTGATCTAGATTTCAGTATCTTTAATATTCGAGCCGAGCGCGCTTGCTATCTTAGAACATACGTCTGCCTCAGCCATTTCTTTGGCGCGTACTATTGCGTTCTTAAACGCAACTGCGTTGCTTGCGCCGTGCGCTTTGACAACAACCTTTTTAACGCCTAGGAAAACCCCTCCGCCTACCGTATCGCTCGACATCAGCGATTTAATTTTCTTAAGCGAAGGCTTGAGCAAAAGATACCCCAGTTTTGCTCTCAAACCGCCTTCCGTTATATATCTCTTAAGCATTGTAAAAATAGTTTTACCCATACCCTCTGCGGACTTCATGCTCATATTTCCCGCAAAACCGTCTGCTACTATTACGTCGGCTTCGCCGGCAAACAATTCTCTTGCCTCGACATTGCCGACGAAATTCAAATCTGACTCTTTCAAAAGCGCGTACGCTTCTTTCGTCAAAGCGTTGCCTTTCCCCTCTTCAACTCCGTTATTGAGAAGAGCGACTTTCGGGCTCTCTATCCCGCTCGTACTGCTCATAAATGTGCTACCCATAATAGCAAACTCTTTGAGCATGCTCGCCTTGCAGTCTACGTTGGCTCCTCCGTCCACGAGTATCGTAGACTTACCGTCGATCATAGTCGGCAAAAGCGGTGATAATGTAGCCCTCTGCACTCCCTCTATGAGTTTGACGAATACAGTTGCGCCGATTAGCAAAGCTCCCGTATTACCCGACGAAACCATGCCGTCGTACTCTTCGCTCGCTAAAGTCTGAAGCCCCAGCATCATAGACGATTGCTTTTTTCTTCTCACGGCAAGCGTCGGCAAATCGTCGTTAGTCACTACTTCGCTTGCGTGTAAAATATTTATTCTTGACTTATCGTACGTCTTGTCCGCAAGATACGCGCCAATCACACTTTCATCTCCGCAAAGTGTGATAGCCAGTTCTTTATTCTCTTCAAGAGCCAATAACGCTCCGTCGATGGCGCTATTGGGACAGTTATCTCCGCCAAAACAGTCAAGTATTATCTTCATAGACTTCATCCTCATATAAGTATTCTACTTTTATTTTAATATATTCTTCTATAAAAATCAAGCGATAGCCTTAACTAAGGCTATCGCTATCTTTATAATTTTAATACTTATTTATTCTTCCAAGCCGTATCCCGATACATAATGTATCAAATAAGAATACCATTTCCTCTAATTATTTAAGACTATCACTCTACAATAAACATTTTATCAAATAAATACCTCGCGTATTCGTTTACTTTTTCTCTTGCGAATTCAAGGTTATCATCTATCTCGGACGTATCTGAATCGTAGCTTGTTACGCCTGTTCTCGTATTTATATTATAGATTACCCCGTCCAAAACAAAATATATTGACACTTCCGCGCTGACGCTTGTAGCATGCGAGGATTCTACGTTGCTATGCTGATTATAATAAACGTCTACACCCTCAACCTTTTGAACGTCATAACCGTCTACCAACTGCGTAATATCCTCTCCTTTTGTTGCCGAAATGCTTGCGCTGACGTCTTGGCGTCCTAAATCCATTATATATCCGGTAGCATACTTATACTTTAAAGTAAGATTTGTGTACTTACCATAACGGTGATTGCTATCCTCGTCAGGCTTGGGAAAATAAACTCTGCAAGACATCTCGTTATTCGACGTCTTATTGACCTCGCCTTCAAGTCCGCTTGGCACTATAAAGTAATCGCCTAATTTGTTTTGAAGAGTATCGTAGTCTACTTTCTTGCAATATACTTCCGTCGTCGCCCATATGCTAAACATCGTGATAGAAAATATCAGGACTACAGCTACTATTACGGACACAGCTATTTTTACTTTACTCTTTTTTGTTAATTTAGTCATGCCACAATTCCCCCCTTTTTTCTAAAGTATACCATACGTTATAATTTAAGTCAATATACAAAAAAACGGAGCTTATCGCTCCGCTTTGATTTTACTAATTATAAGATTAGTTCTTGTTGCTCTTCTCAACAACAAGTTCGCCGTCGTAATAACCGCAGTTCGGGCATACTCTGTGGTTTGCCTTCAACTCGTGGCATTGTGGACATGCCGAAAGATTTGGAGCGGTCAACTTCCAATTTGCTGAACGCGTATGCTTTCTTTGTTTTGATGTTTTCGCCTTTGGTACTGCCATTGCCAACACCTCCATTTCATACTGATAAAATTTATTGCTATTGCATTATAGTTGATTTTTTTACCTTTGTCAAACAAAATGCAAAAGTTTTATATTTTATTTTAGAGCGCTTGTACTATTTCCTTTGTTTCTCTAGCAATAACTAGTTCTTCATTGGTAGGAATGACGAGAATTGCCACTTTGCTATCCTTTGCGCTCACGTCTGCAAAACTTCCTCTTGGAGCGCTTGAATTGACCTTAGCGTCAATCTTCATGCCCAAGAATTCCATATCTTCAGATACCGATTGACGAATACCGTCGCCGTTCTCGCCTATACCGCCGGTGAATACAACCGCGTCAAGTCCGCCCATAGCAACCGCATACGAGCCGATAAGTTTGCGAATCTGATAAGCAAACATATCGTAAGCGAGTTTTGCCCTCTCATTTCCCTCTTTGATAGCTTCGCCGAGTTTTCTGAAGTCGGAACTTACTCCGCTCACGCCGAGGAATCCGCTCTTCTTATTAAGGTAATTGCTCATATCGTCAAGGGACATTCCCTTTGCTTTTGCAAGCATAATTACTGCGGCAGCGTCGATGTTTCCGCATCTTGTGCCCATAATCATACCTTCAAGCGGTGTCATACCCATTGAGGTATCGATACATTTCCCATCCTTTACTGCAGTAACTGATGAGCCGTTGCCAAGGTGACAGGTGACGATTTTAGCGCAAGGTTTATTTTTAGATTTGAGATAATTGATTGCTTCTTGAGATACGAATTTGTGCGACGTACCGTGAAAACCGTATTTGCGAATCTTCGTAGCTTGATAGTCCTCATAAGGTATTGCGTACATCTTTGCCTTATCGGGCATCGTGCTGTGGAAAGCCGTGTCGAATACTACCACGTTAGGACAATCGACTATTGACATACAAGACTTAAGACAGGCAAGACTTGCAGGATTGTGCAGTGGAGCAAGCGTAACTATCTCCTCGAGCTTTTTGAGCGCTTCTTTGTCGACGTAAGACGACTTCGTAAAGGCTTCGCCCGAGTGGACTACTCTGTGACCTATCGCGCTTATTTCTTTCGGCGAAGAAATGCTTCCGTATTCTTTGTTCGTCAAGCACTCCATTACAAGATTAAAAGCGTCGGTATGGTCTGCAAGCGGTCTTTCAACCACGTACGACTTTCCGTCGACTTTGTGCGTATTCTTCGAGCCTTCGATTCCTATACACTCGACTGTACCCTTGCAAATTACTTCCTCTTTTGTCATTTCGATAAGCTGATACTTAAGAGAAGAACTTCCTGCGTTGACAACCAATATTTTCATAAATTACTCCTTATAATACGATACTTAAATTTTAATTTTGACTAGCCTGTACCGCCGTGATTGCCACGACCGCTACTATATCGTCGCTCGTACAACCTCTTGAAAGGTCGTTGATAGGCTTTGCAAAGCCTTGACAAATCGGTCCGATTGCCGTAGCTCCGCTAAATCTCTGAGTGAGTTTGTAGCCGATATTACCCGATTGTAAATCTGGGAATATAAACACGTTAGCCTTACCGGCTACGTCGCTACCGGGAGCTTTAAGTCTGCCTACGGAAGGCACGATTGCCGCATCTACCTGCAATTCTCCGTCTACCTCTATCTCAGGAGCTTTCTCCTTTACTAGTTTGGTAGCTTCTACTACCTTGTCTACGAATTCGTGCTTAGCGCTACCCTTGGTAGAGAATGAAAGCATTGCTACTTTAGGTTCGTTTATACCTGCAAGTTCTCTTGCCGTAGCCGTAGAAGAAATCGCGATGTCTGCGAGTTGCTCAGCCGTAGGATTAATATTTACAGCGCAGTCGCCGAATACCATTATATCTTGGTCTTTATACGGCGTGCCCTCGAAAGCCATAAGGAAACAGCTCGAAACCGTCTTTATTCCCGGCTTGGTCTTTACGATTGTAAGTCCCGACCTCAACACATTGCCTGTAGAGTTGATTGCGCCTGCGACCATACCGTCGGCGTCGCCTTTCTTAATCATCATTGCGCCATAATTGAGGTATTTTCTGATTTCCGTCTTAGCAACGTCCAAAGTCATCCCCTTTGCCTTTCTCAATTCGTAAAGCGTGTTGGCGTAATCTTCTATATCTGCAGTCAAAGGATTGACTATCTTTATACCGTCAAAGTTTGCGTGCGGATACATTACTTTCAATTTATCTTCGTCGCCAAGAAGAATAACGTTGGCAATTTTATTGTGCACGATAGTTTGCGCCGCTTCGACGGTACGAGGTTCTTCACCCTCCGCTAAGACTATGGTCTTGCCAAGTTTTTTTGCCTTATCAATAATGCTGTCGATAATTTTGCTCATCTCACTGCCTCCAAATCACTTTATTTTTCGTTGTGATTGCTATATAATTAATTTATGTTAAAGTTTTACGCTACTTTGCACGGCTTTAGTATACTCTTTATAGAAAAAATTGTAAAGAGATTAAGGAGCAAAAAATGAAAATTGCCGTCATAATTTGCGAATACAATCCCCTGCAAAAGGGACACGTCTACCATATCTCTCGCGCTTTGAAAGAGTGCGCAGATAGCGTAATTTGCATTATGAGCGGTAATTTTACCCAAAGAGGTCAACTGACTATAGCCGATAAATACAAGCGCGCCGAATGGGCAATTAAAAGCGGAGCCGATATGGTAGTCGAACTTCCGCCTCAGTACGTCTTGACTACAGCGAAGTATTTTGCCCTCGGAGGAGTAAAAATCGCGGATAAAATTAAAGGCGAAGTAACTCTTTCGTTCGGAAGCGAGCTGGGCGATATAAAGACTTTGCAAGATATTGCATTGTTACAAGAAGACGAAATTTTTACGGCTAACCTCGACAAAGAGCTCAAAGCCGGCAACGGCTATGCAAAAAGCTATGCAAACGCGCTTGCCAAAACTCACCCTTTCTACGCTCAAGTTATATCTACTCCCAACAATATTTTGGCAGTAGAATATCTCAAAGCGCTTAATGACGTTCAATCTGCTATCACTCCGCATACGATAGCAAGAATAGGCGGAGGTTATCACCAGACTTCCGTAGACGAATACCCGTCGGCAAGTTGTGTACGTCAGCTGTGGCAAAACTCTGATTTGCAAGCAATATCCCATGGCGTACCGCCATACGTTTTAGATTATCTTAAAGAGCTATCCCCAACGCATTTGCAAGTCGCAAACGATAAGTTGTTTTCTCTATTAAAATTCAATATCGCCAATATTGATTTAACAGCTATCCACGGCGTGAAAGAAGGTATAGAAAACAGGATTATCTCTACGCTAAAAAGTAGCGTATCTTGGCAAGAACTGCTTGAAAAACTTTCCACCAAGAGGTATACCGACGCGTACTTACATCGAACTTTAATAAATATGCTTCTCTGCAATACCTATTCGGCATACGACTTGCAAAACGATGACGTAGACTACGTTAACGTACTTGCCGTGGAAAAGGATAAAAAACATTTGCTCTCTTGCTTTGATTGTCAAGTAATTACAAAGTCAATAGAACTTCACCGCGATAGCTTGATAAAGCGCGCAGACAGCCTTTACTCTAGCGTTACCGAAAATATTCCCGATAGAACGCAAATTATATCAAGATAAACGCAATACTCAGTAAATAATTCAAAGCCTTACGGGGCAATGAAATATCATATTTCCTCTTCATTTGCCATATATTTTTATATGTTTACTCTCACTAAAAAGGCAAAAAAAGCTCTACCCTTTTCACTGATAATATGCTTTTTTATATGCTGTCTTGTAATAAATCCGCAAAGGTATATTCAAAGTATCTTCAGCGGTATGCTACTTTTTACTAAAAACGTAGCACCAGCGCTCTTTCCGTTCTTCTTTTTCACAAAACTTCTTACGGGGCTAGGTGGAGCAAGCGCGCTGGGAAAGGCTCTCAAAAAGCCCGTAGCAAGATTATACAATGCTCCACCCGAGAGCGGATATATACTCGTAATGAGTTTAATTTCGGGATACCCTATAGGCGCAAAACTTATCAGCGACTTTTATGAAAACGGTAACTTCACGATAGACAACTGCAAAAAAGTATCGTCTTTCACGTCTACTTCAGGTCCGCTATTCGTAGTGGGGACCGTGGGTACGCTAATGCTGTCGTCTCCCAAGGCGGGTTACGTTCTTTTCCTGTGTCATGCCTTAGGCGCGCTAATCAACGGTTTAATATACCGCGGTCGCAAGAGCGAGAATAAACTTATGTCGATGCCGTCTACTCAAGACGACGATAACCTACTAAACAAATCTATAACCTCTTCTATTCTCTCAGTCCTCGTCGTAGGCGGATATATAGCCATTTTCAGTATGATAATAGACATTGCAATAGATTTGAAAATAGTCGACGGCTTGGCTTTTTTGCTTGCAAAACCGCTATCGCTCTTTAATATATCTCAAGAAATCGCCCAGGCTACCGTAATATCGTTTATCGAAATTACCAGAGGATGTCAGGCTTTTGCGCAAAGCGGAGTAAGTATGAAAATAATCCTGCCGTTTATTGCAGGACTACTCTCGTTCGGCGGTCTTTCAATCACCTTTCAATCTTTGACTTTTCTCAAAAGTTGTAAGGTCAAGACCTCGTATTATCTACTCGTTAAACTCACCCAAGCTATCGTAACTTTCGTCATTTCGCTTGGAATAGTACAAATCTTTTATTGATTACCGCTCTCGCCGTCTGCGTTTTCGTCGGCGACATAAAGACTGTTGCGCTTAGAATATACCTTATTGAGCATATCTCTCATAGAATTCTCCACGTCTAAATAAAGCGAATTGACTTGCTCATAGCTCTGTTCGACGAGATTATCGGCGTACGCTCCGGCATTGTTTACCAGTTCGCTTGCCTGCATTTGCGCTTCTCTCATTATCTCGCTTTCGGCGACAAGGCGCATTGCCTCTTGCTTTGCTTCCTCGATAATACTCTGCGCTTCTTTTTCCGCTTCGGCTTTGATATTATCGCAATCGCGCAGTAACACGGTCGCTTCCGCAAGTTCGTTGGGAAGCTGATTTCTTATCTGTTGCAATATACCTAGACACGTATTGGCGTCGACAAGTCGCATGTTGGAAAACATCTGCTTTTTTCCGTTGTTTACAGTTTCTTCCAACCTATCCAAAAGTCTGCTTATCGTCATTGTATTCATAGTTTCTCCTTATAAGCCTTGACCACCGCTCTTGCTACGCCGTCAGGCAAATATTTTTTTATATCCTCGCTCGTTTTGAGTTTTTCTCTTATCAGCGAAGAAGAGATTTCTCTTATACCTTCTACAAGTATGGTATGCAAGCCGTGTTCTTCGTTAAACTTAGCCATATCCTGCTCGTATTCAAGGTCGCCGGCGTTACGATACCCTCTAAATACTGTATTTATATCGTTGTTTTTACAATACTCGTATACGTATCCGTCGCATACGTCAACCGTTACGTTTAGATAGTCCTTAACCGCGAGTTTGGCAAATTCAACTCTCTCTTCCAAGGAAAACAGATATTGCTTGTCCGGATTGCAGGCAAGCAGTATTACCGCCTCGTCATAAATATCAAGAGCCTTATCCAGTACGTCCAAGTGCCCCTTTGTAATGGGGTCGTAACTCCCTGCCAAAGCCGTCTTACCTCTCGACTTTGCAATAAAGTCTACGGTAACTATTCCAAATCCTTTTCGCTTGGCGATACACATGCCTTTTGGCAAAGTATATTCTTTGTCTGAATGTTCGTATATGATATAACCGCCGTCGGCGAGCAAATCTTTTTCCTTGACGATTTGGCAGATACTCTCGATATAATCGCTTTTATATGGCGGGTCTACGAAGATAAAATCCCACTTGCCATCTGCCGTAAACAATGTATCCCGCCAATCGCGATTGACAACTTTATGGTTTTTGGATATTCCCTTAAGGTTGCCTTGCGTGAGAGATACCGACGATTTGCTCACGTCGGAAAAAAGCGTATAACTTGCGCCTCGGCTAATTGCCTCAATTCCTATAGAACCGCTACCGCAAAACAAGTCGAGAAATCTACTGCCTGCTATATCGAATTGAATGACGTTGAAGATACTCTCTTTGACTTTGTCGCCTGTGGGGCGCACGTCGTTGCCTATTGGAGGATTGAGCCTTTTACCTCTGTATTTTCCGCTTATTACTCTCATACTTTATAGGACTGCTCCTTAAGATTCTTTGCCGATTATGCTGTGGGGTGTGATCACCAAATCAAGAGGCTTGTCCCATTCGTCGCAAATAACTTCGTCCAGTATCTGTTCTTCAAATGCAAGTCCGACTTTGAATGTATCTACGCTTGCAAAATATCTGTCGTAATACCCTTTGCCTTTGCCAAGTCTGTTGAGCTTTTTATCCACTCCCAAAAGCGGTGTTACTGTCACGGCAGGTCTGACGTCATTTGGCAACAGTCTTTCGCCTAAAGGCTCTAAAATACCCCAACTGCCCGCTTGATATTCTGTATTCTTATCCACATTGACTAGCAATATATTATCGCCGTCCACGACAGGCAGATATACCTGCCGACTTTTGCAAAAATACTCAATAATGACCTTGGTATCTACTTCGCTAGGCAAAGAATTGTATATGCATATACTTCCGCTTGGCAAGGGCGTGTCTTGCAAAATATTTGCAATTCGTTCGCTTTGCTTTGACTTGTCGGGGATATTTGCAACAATAGCTCTCAAAGCCTTTCTTTGCGATACCTTATCCATTTAATTTTTTGCCTTATAATAGTTAATTAAACAACCTCTTGAGATAATCTCTCTCTCATCTGCCGTCAATGCGTCTACCGTCAAAACAGTGTCAATTACTTTATCACCGCGTACTATCTTTGCGTTAAACTCGCAACCGCCGTTGTCGATAGTATTCTTGACGTCGTATACGACTAATATATCGTCGTCTTGATAACTCTCTTGAGAGAGGAATGGTAGCATACCCCAATTTATGAGGTTGGAGCGATATCTCTTGGTTGCATACTCCTTGGCGATATTACATACTCCGCCAAGCACTCTTTGACAGCTTGCCGCCTGCTCTCTTGCGCTTCCGTCACCCGGTTTTACCGCATACACACCGCTTCCGATAGATACGCTACCTTTGAGTTGTACGCCGGCTTTCTTAACTGCATCGAGGTATTCTCCGCCAAGTCCGTTATTTCTTCTATCCAACTCGCCTTCAAATACTTTCTTAGCTTTGCCAACGTAGTCGGGGCATTTTCTTGAAAGCGCAAACTCTGCAAGTTTCATTGGGTTGGAACGGTAACTCGACGTTTCTCCCGACGGAATAAGTTCGTCGGTAGTGGTCACAGGGTCGTTGATGACCGCGCTTAGTTTAACTACGATATTGTCCGTCAACTCAATTACTTCCGGCCAGTCGCAGATATTCGGACCGTACTCGAGATTTGCGTCTTTATCGGCCTTTCCCCAGCCGTTATAGACCCTCTTTTCATAAATTGATTTATCATATTCAAAAGCAGGAATCGTATTGTCGTAGTCCATATCCATTGCGCTGGTAAGTACTCCGCCGTTCGACGCCGTTGCCGCAATAGAACGCGCGTCCATAAGAGCGACAGACGCAATCTGACCGCCGGCAGGTTTGCTTCCCTCTCTCGACTCAAAGTTGCGAGTAGTATGTCTAATAGACAATGCGTTGTTGGCAGGTACGTCACCTGCGCCGAAGCAAGGACCGCAGAAAGCACTCTTTACGTTGGCTCCGCTCTTGACAAGCTGAGCGATTGCGCCCTTCTTGAGCAAGTCGTAATATACAGGCGTAGATGACGGATATACGCTCAACGTAAACTTACCGTCGCCCACGGCTTTGTCTTTAAGTATCGCGCTGGCTTCGATAATATTGTCGTACGTACCGCCTGCGCAACCTGCAATGATACCCTGCTCAACTCTTACCTTTCCGTCTACGACTTTGTCAGTCAACTTGAATTTAATTTTATTGTTGTTGAGAAGTTCGTTGCACTTCTTCTCTACCGCCGAAAGTATGTCCATTGGATTGTCTATAACGTCTTGTAAATTATATACGTTGGACGGGTGGAAAGGAAGAGCGATTTGCGGAACTACCTTTGACAAATCCACTTCTACTACGCCGTCGTAATAAGCCAGTTTTTGCGGAGTAATCACAGCGTAATCGTCATGTCTGCCTCTCACGCCGTAGTAATTCTTTACTTCATTATCGTCAGTTGTCCATATAGACGTCAAACAAGTCGTTTCCGTCGTCATTACGTCAATGCCTATGCGGTACTCTATCGGCAAGTTCTTAATGCCATCGCCGACGAATTCCATGACCTTGTTCTTTACAAAACCGCCCTTGAATACTGCGCCTATAATTGCAAGCGCAACGTCTTGCGGACCGACGCCCTTTCTAGGCGCTCCCGTCAAGTGAATTGCAACGACCTCGGGATACTTTATGTCATACGTACGGCAAAGAAGCTGTTTTACAAGTTCAGGTCCGCCCTCGCCGACCGCCATAGTTCCCAGCGCGCCGTATCTTGTGTGAGAGTCTGAGCCTAAAATCATCTTACCGCAACCAGACATACATTCGCGCATATAGGTATGTATTACCGCTTGATGCGGAGGTACGAAAATTCCGCCGTATTTCTTAGCGGCAGACAAGCCGAATACATGGTCGTCCTCGTTGATAGTACCGCCGACGGCGCAAAGCGAATTATGGCAGTTTGTCAATACGTAAGGGATAGGAAATTCCTTAAGACCGCTTGCCTTTGCCGTCTGAATAATTCCGACGTAGGTAATATCGTGCGACGCCAATGCGTCGAACTTGATTTGAAGCGGTTGTCCCTTCTGCGTAGTAGGCAAAGTGTTGTGCTTTGCCAAGATACCGTAAGCCATGGTGCCTTTATAGGCTTCGTCTATAGATTTAGCGTCTACTCCCATTGCCTTTAATTCGTCCAAAGAAACGAATTTTCCGTCAAGATAATACATTCCTTGCTTTAGTTGTATCATATCGTATCTCCAAAAATGATTTGTAGTATTGTTTTTTATTGCTATCACCTTGAGCGAAGCAAAGACTTTTATGCTGTTGAGATTTCTCCACTTCGGTCGAATGACTTAACACACGCTAGACACGACCGCAAAAATACGGCTGATATATGCGGTTGCTTAACAAATTTATTATAGCCTATATTTTCATATATTGCAAGTCAATGTATAATTACTTGCAGGCTTTTTTTACGACGTACTTTTGGCAAAAACCTATCGGGTGGTAGGACTGCTTGGACTTTCTCAAGCCCTCCAATCCCATATCCTCTTGGCGATTGATTACTCTCACCTGCCCGAAATGCTTTTGCGCAAAGGCTTGACAAAGATAGGAATACACTCCGTCGTAATTTATATCTCCCTTTTCAATATGCGTAATTCCCACGTTTGACGGAGTAATTTCGCCCAAAGAAAAGCCTATAATCTTACCCTGATATTCTATCACGTCGGCAAAATAATTATCGTATTTTTCCACGAGTTGCAACGCCAAAGCAATTACGCTGATTTCGTCGTTTGCCATTTTGTCAAAATCTTTATCGTCAAACTCTTTACTCTCTTCCCAACCGTTGATAAAGGCAAAAACTTTGTCCTTGTCTTCTGCCGTATATGAGCGAAAGACCGTTCCGCCCTCCTCGTTGGGTCTGTACTCCCTAATAAAATTATTGACGTGATTGCGCTTGGAGTGCAGTTTTTTACCAGCGTACGTCATAAGACTTTGTGGCTCATAGAGATATTCGGCATAATCTTGATTTAAGATGTACTCGTAATTATCTCCCAAAATTTCAACGTAATCTTGCGGAGTGGACATTACATAGGTATTCTGACCGTCTGCCCTGCAGACTTCGTCGATTTTGCTATAAGCGTCTTTAATTTTGTCAATGACGCAAAGCGGAGGAAGATAGATATATCCGTCTTTGACGCCGTCTTCATTGAATTTGTCATGAGGCTTGAATCGCAAATATATTACGCCGTCCTCCTCTGCAATCTGCATGCTTTGGTAATTAAAAAAGTCCCAACCTTTGAGATAAAGGAGAGAATATTCACTGCCGTCATAGTTAGTGAGCTTTTGAATACTCGCTATATTTGAAAAGTCTTCGTCTTTAATTGCTCTAAATAGCATAATTTCCTTATTTTTAGTTGTACGTATTATGATTTGTGTGTATAATTGAAGTATGAAAAAATTTTATCCTTTCAAACAAAAATCTTGGATATATATTCTCTCTATACTTGCAATTATTATATTGATAATTTTTATGATTGTCAAGATTTTAAGCGTTGCAGGCGTAGGTAATTTGGTATCCTATCATCACACGGAAGACATAGTCGCAATAGTCATAATGGGCGTAGTCGCGATAATTCTGGCAATATTCGTTTTCTTATGCGGATTAAGTCTTGGCAAAAATCACGTATTCTACGTAATGGGCTTTTTGGTAGAGCGCATCAAATACGAAGATATAATTGTGGTAAATATGGATACCGCAGGCGAATTTATGTTGATATATTACAAGGTCAAAAGACGCGGTATGGTCAAGGATAAAAAGACGGGACTTAACGCCGACGTTATCATGGTCAACTGCAAAAACCAATACTTTGACAATATTATCGACGGATTGAGAAAGAAACATCCTTCTATCGTCGTAGAATTTGTCACCGCGCCACCAAAAGGAGTACGTAAAAGATGAAAGCTGTACTGGCAAGTAACAACAAGCACAAACTTATAGAAATCAAAGCTATGCTATCGGGCAAGTTTGAAGATATTCTCACTCTCAAAGACCTCGGCATAGAAATAGAGATTGAAGAAAACGGCGCGACCTTTGAAGAAAACGCGTACATAAAGGCAAGTACGATCGCCAAAATGACGGGTATGCCTGCCATTGGCGACGACAGCGGAATTTGCGTACTCGCTCTAAACGGCGAACCAAATATCTACTCTGCCCGTTACGCAGGCGAACCTTGTAACGATAGAAACAATAACCAGAAATTACTCTCTAAGCTCCATGCCTTAGAAAGCGACGGTAAAAGCGTCGATAGAACGGCGTATTTCCAAAGCGTGGTGGTACTGTGCTACCCCGACGGCAGTTACGTCAGCGGAAGCGGAAGAACGTACGGCAAAATTATCGACGAATACAGAGGCTCCAACGGCTTTGGCTACGACCCGTTGTTCTTGAGCGATGAACTGGGCAAGACTTTCGGCGAAGCGGTAATGGAAGAAAAGAATACCATTTCTCACCGCTCACGCGCGCTTAAAGATTTGCTTGAAAAAATCGTTTGACATTATAAAATAAAAAGAGTAATTTTATAAATATGAAAAATATTATTGTTATTTCCGATACCCACGGAAGCATCCCCGACAACCAAACACTATGGGAAGCCTTTGATAACGCAGACTTTATATTTCATCTCGGCGACGGTAAGAACGAAATTGCCAAGCTAAAAGAAATATACAAGGACAAGCTATACTACGTCTACGGTAATTGCGACGCTATGTCGAGCGGACTTGAACAAGTCGTGGAAATCGAAGGCGTAAAATTCTTCCTGACGCACGGACACAACTATAAAGTTAAGTCGTCGGATATACTTCTGCAATTACGCGGTGAGGAACTTGGAGCAGACTGTTGTCTTTACGGACACGCGCATATCCCCACTATTAACAAAATCGGTAATATACAACTTATCAACCCGGGCTCGCTCAAGTACTCAAGGACGTATTGTTATATGAGCGTAATCAACGACAAGGTACTTGCCAAAATCGTAGAGTTAAGAAGTTGAGGAAAAGAAGAAATAAATTTTAAGGTGAAATATATAAAATGAAAAGACAAGATTTGAGAAACATTGCAATCATTGCGCACGTAGACCACGGCAAGACGACTATGGTAGACCAACTACTCCGTCAAAACGGAGTTTTCCGCTCCAACGAAGCCGTCGTAGACAGAGTTATGGACAACGGCGATATTGAAAGAGAACGCGGAATCACCATACTTGCCAAGAATACCGCCGTACACTACAAGGGCGTAAAGATAAACATTATCGACACCCCCGGACACGCAGACTTCGGCGGTGAAGTCGAGCGTATACTCTCTATGGTTGACGGCGTACTGCTCCTCGTCGACGCAGTAGAAGGCTGTATGCCACAGACGAGATACGTACTAAAAAAAGCTTTAGGTCTAAACAAAAAAGCCGTAGTAGTTATCAACAAAGTTGACAGAGGCGGTGACCCGAATCAAGTTATCGACCAGCTTATCGACTTGTTTATCGAACTTGGCGCCAACGATGACCAACTTGATTTCGTTACCGTTATGGCAAGCGCAAAGCAAGGCTGGGCAAGTCTTAAGGTAGGCGAAGTAGGAAAAGATATGACTCCCCTTCTTGATACCATTATCGAACAGATACCATGTCCCGAGGGCGATACCGAAGACGGCTTACAAGCAATCATTTGCAATATAGACTATGACGAATACGTGGGAAGAATCGGCATAGGTAGAATTGTAAGAGGTACGATAAAGAACGGACAGCAGGCAATAATTTGCCACGCCGATGGCACCAACCACCAAGCTAAGATAGCAAAGCTGTATCAATTCGAGGGTTTGAAGAGAGTTGAGTGCGAAAGCGGTAGCGTGGGCGACATCGTGGCAATAAGCGGTGTGGACAACCTCAATATCGGCGAAACGATATGCGACCTTAACAAAGTAGAGCCACTCCCCTTCGTCAAAATCGATGAACCTACTCTATCGATGCTCTTTATGGTCAACAACTCGCCTTTCGCAGGCAAGGAAGGCAAATACGTCACCTCAAGACACTTGAGAGCAAGACTTTTCAAAGAAGTGGAAACCAACGTATCAATGCGCGTTGAGGAAACCGATTCCGCAGACAGCTTCAAGGTATTCGGCAGAGGCGAGCTTCACCTCTCTATCCTCATAGAAACGATGCGCAGAGAGGGCTATGAATTTGCAGTATCCCGTCCTAAAGTAATTTATAAGACTATCGACGGAGTACTCTGCGAGCCTATGGAAGAACTCGTCGTTGACGTACCCGAAGAATACGTAGGCGCGGTTATGAATAAAATCGGCGCAAGAAAGGGCGACCTGAAGAATATGACACCAGATGAGCGAGGCGGTACTAAACTGGAATTTGAAATACCGTCAAGATGCCTTATCGGCTACAGAAGCGAAATGCTGACGGACACCAGAGGTTTCGGCGTAATGAACCACGTACTCAAAGGATACGAGCCATATAAGGGCGAAGTTCAAGAACGCAACAGAGGTTCTCTTGTCGCTTGGGAAGACGGCGTAACCACTTCATACGGACTATTCAACGCGCAAGAACGCGGTAATCTTTTCATTGGCGCAGGCGTAAACGTATATGAAGGAATGATAGTCGGCGTCAATTCGCGCGAAGAAGATATGGTTGTCAACGTCTGCAAGAAAAAGCAACTCACCAACAACCGCGCAAGCGGAAGCGAAGAAGCGCTCAAGCTAATTACCCCGACGGTTATGTCGCTAGAACAGTGCCTTGAGTTTATAGCCGACGATGAACTTGTCGAAGTAACGCCCAAAAGCATAAGATTGCGTAAGACTATACTCTCTAAAGACTTGAGATTAAAGCATGAAGCAAAACTCAAAAAGAATATGTAATGCATTGCTTATTATAAAACTAACAGCGAAAAATACTTTCGCTGTTTTTTATTATATTAATAAATAATTCTGTAAAATCTACATGATACATGTAAAATACGCTCTAATACTATATTGTCTTTTCCCCATCTCCATCGGTATAATAAATACGTAAGGAGGAATGAGCATGGAAAATGTTAAGAAAGAAGATTTGGTTTTATACGATGAAAAAAGTAACAATGTCGCAACGATAAAAGGAGCGTTTGGCAGGTTCTCTATATTAGTTTTTACGTTTGCGCTTTGTGGCTTAATGATTTTAATAATCTCTATTAACGATATCGCCAATCAATATATCAATAAAGGAGTTTGCGACAACTATGGTATATTGATATACGCTATAGTACTTCTTGCTGTGGTAGCGATAGTTGCAATAATGAGAATTATTATGCTCAAAGACCCCAATTTATACTTTGTGGGCAACGACATGTATATAAAAGAAAGAAAAAATCACTATCTGAAAATTTCACCGCAAGAACTTGACGAATGTGGGTTGATGCCCTATACTTCTCAAAACTTTGTAGGAGCAAGAAAGACTTCAAAAGGATATTCTTCCTGCTCATATTGGGGATACGTAAATCTTGTCGTCAATGACAATACATATAAAGTAAGTTGTTCGTCTTTGAAAAAAGCAAAACATTATATCGATGGCTTTATGAACGGCATATCCGTTAGAGAGAATAACTTTAACGGTGACCCACTCAGAACACTGAATATTCGCACACTTGCAATTACTGTAATTATTACCAGTATAATAGCAACTTTTTGCTATTTGATGCTAGACAGCGCAAACATGGTCATTAGAATAATATCAACAATTTTATTTGTCGGCTCATTCTTGACAGCAATTATTCTTTTTATTAAATACTTGTCTAAAATCAAGAGTATTAGAGAATTAGAATTGCAATACTTCAATGACTTCGTAGCAAATCAGCCTGTCAAATACAATAAGTCTGCCGGGTATGAAGCCGAGCAAGTCGATGTATTCAAAGAATCCGACAGCAATTAATTAGACTTTTTCTTATACATACATAACCCCCTAATGCAAGAAGTCGACCGCAAGGTCGGCTTTTTGCATATTAGTTCCTATTAAATCCCTTCTCCTTAAACTTACTCGACATAATAGACACCAAATGCCACTGCCTTTTCATATAGTCCAATAAATCAGTTGTGTTTTGTTTGTACGTCGGCAATATCTTTTGGCTGTCATTGAAATTATCTATTATCGCCTTAGCGCAGTGATAACCGCTCTCCATACCGCAAGATATACCCTCGCCCATTGGATTGAGAAAACCTGCGACTTCGCCTGCAAATATAACTCTGTCTATGCCGTAATTTATATTATAGTCGGGGCTTACGCGCGGCATTATCCACTTTTCTTCCTTTACTTTCTTATCAATTACCAAGTCGTGTTTTTCTTGCATATATTTTATAAAGTTTTTGTTGTATTCTTTAATTTTGCTTTTATCCTCTACTGCAACTCCCAAAACAAGCATGCCGTCTTTGACGTTAAACCAAGCGTCGTATTGCGAAAATTCAGGTTGAAGATAAGCGAAAAAATAATGCGGGTCTAGATTTATATTACCTTCGTAAAACGCCTGATAAGTAATAATATAATCTTTATTGCAATTTAGCAAACTTCGTTTTATAGTTCCGACCGCGCCCTCGCAATCAATGAGATACTTCGCTCTCTTTTTGCCGACGCTTCTATCTGAAAAAGTAACTTCCACGCAACCTTTTAAGTTTTGGCAACAACTTACGCTTACTCCGTCAATAAACTCTGCTCCTTTCTCCACCGCTATTTCCAAAAGAAAGTTATCGAATCCGCTTCGCCATACGTTGTATCCTCGTTGCTCGAATTTATATTCCTTACCCTCATCGTTGACGAACACCATTCCGTAATTGTCATACGGCGTACACTTTACTCTATCGGGAATATCTGCATGAAAATACTCTTTGACAAGCCCCGCCGTCTTGGCAATTATCATGCCTGAACAAGACTTGTATCTTGGCAACTTGCACTTCTCAACTACCAATACTGAAAAGCCGTTTTCCGCCAAAATTTTTGCGCAAGTTGCGCCGGTCGGTCCTGCGCCGACAACGATAATATCGTAAGCATCTTTATTCATACTCTTATATTATCAAAAATAATACGCAAATGCAACGCAATAGGCAAATTGCAGATAAATAACTACTTATAATCATGTAAAACCTACATAGTTTAAGTAAAACTTTCTTAAAAACAATATTGTCTTTAACCAATCTAAATTGGTATAATAAATATGTAAGGAAATAAGTATGGAAAGAGTTAAAAAAGAAGATTTGGTTTTATACGATGAAAAAAGTAACAACGTCGCTACGATAAAGGGCGCGTTCGGCATGCTGTCGTACATACTTGCAATAATCATAATATTTGCAAATGTTATTATGTTTCTATTTCTAAATGTTTTAATTAACAGTTATATAAGCAATAGCAATAGCAAAAATTGGGGCGCGCCAATTTCATGTTTCATTATTATTATTGTTACATTAGCAGTGATATTAACGCGACTGCAATTACTTAAAACGCCTAAAATGTACTTCATAGGCAAAGATTTATATATTAAAGAAAGTAAAGATTTTTACTCAAAAGTTTTTCCGGAAGAACTCGAAGGATATAGCTGGGAAACATATAGCGATACAATGGGCGCGGCTTCAATATCGCGCGCCTATTGGGGCAAGATAAGTCTAATGATAAACGGAAAAAAATATACATTAAGTTGCTCGTCTTTGAAAAAAACAAAGCACTATATTGACGGCTTCAAAAAAGGCTTATCAGTCGAAGAAAATTTGTTTGACGGCGACCAATACCAGTCCCACACGAGAAAAACAATATTGCCTTTACTTGTTTGGGGAGTTGTTGCTATAAGTTCGTTTACTACAATGTTCTTAAGTATGAGCAATATCCTTTCAACAATATCTGTAATAGTATTCAGCTTATCGTGTGTTATGCTTTTGGTTATCATTATTTACGCAATTGTTAAAGGAAAAAATATTGCGAAAATTTTAGATGATAATTATATTACATTCGTCTTAAAAAAAACAGTAAATTTTAGCAACGAAGACGAAAGTGACGATATATCCAAAAACGATTGTAATTAGTTAGACTTTTTCTTCTACATACATGACCCCCTAATGCAAGAAGTCGACCGTAAGGTCGGCTTTTTGCATATGAATATTATTGTTTTGAAAAATTTCTAGAGATAATTACAAAAAAAACTAAATCTTAATTGTGCGCTGATTTCTAATACTTGTTAAATGACTTTATCTCTTGTTGATAAACTCAAGTATGACGTCTACTGCGTTTTCTACTCCGATTGAGCCGTCTACAGTCAAGTCATAGTTGCTTGATTCGCCCCACTTGCTACCTGTGATAAGCTCATAGTATTTTGCTCTGCGTTTATCAGACTTTAATGCAAACTCCTCTGCTTTTTCTTTGCTGTCGCCGTACTTGAGCATTATACGCTCTACGCGATATTCCAAAGGCGCGTGGATAAATACTCTAAGAGGTTTATACTCCGCAAGCACTTTATCCGACGCTCTGCCGACGATTACGCAAGAGCCTTTCTCGGCAATACTCTTAAGTACTTTTTCTTGCGCAATTCTAGCTTGGTCGGTCGGGTCAAGACCTATATACAAAGTTTCTATCTTTTGCAATTTACCGTCCTCGATGTCTCTAACGTATTCACTTGACAGTCCGCTCTCTTGCGCGGTAAGCAACGTCAAGTCTTTGTTATAATACGGAACACCCAATTTCTCGGCAAGCAATTTGCCTATTTCTCTACCGGAAGCTCCATGCTGTCTAGCCAGCGTTACGATAACGCCTTGTTGCGACTCTCGAATTTGCGCCGTGTCTTCTACTTGAACTTCTTTTGCCTTTTTTGTTCATTACTCTTAGCGCGTGCAACGTCAATACTAATGCAAGTACAACACCGACTGTATCGGATATCGGCGCCGACCACAAAAGCGCATCAATACCGCCGAATTTAGCCATGATTATCGAAAGAGGAACTAGTATTATTACGTCTCTCATCATAGATATAATCGTAGCCTTGATTGGCGAACCGATTGCTTGGAAGAATATTGCCAAGTTCTTGACTATACAAGTAAAGAGTATAAATCCGAGATATATTCTAAAAGTAAGGCAAGTAAATTCCTTGTATATAACAGGGTCTACTCCCTCGCCACCGTTGCCGAATATAAGCAAGAAAACTTGAGGTACCGCTTCGAATATAATAGTGGCAATTACGCCGACTACTACCGTAGCTATCATCATATACAGCAAGGCTTTCTTTACGCGGTCGTACTTCTTTGCGCCGTAGTTGTAACCTATGACGGGTTGAGCGCCCGAGGCTATACCTATAGCGACCGATACAACTATACCGAATACTTTGAATGCTAAAGTAATTACGCCTTGCGTGATAGCCGTATCGTATCCGCTACTAGCGCTGTACTTAAACAAAAGTATATTGTTGACAATGGATATGATTACTATTGCAAGCTGAGTCAATAGTGACGATATACCAAACTTCAGAATGCTTCCTATAGCTTTTGACGGAATAAAATCCGCAATTTTCAACTTAAACGTCTTTGATTTGAACAGGTACGCAACGTGCAAAACGAAAGTAATCAACTGTCCGAGGAAAGTCGCCAATGCAGCTCCGGTCATGCCCATTTTGAAGCCAAAGATGAAGAGCGGGTCAAGGGCAATATTTATTATAGCGCCTATTGCCATAGCAAGCATAGCGAACTTTGGACTGCCGTCGGCTCTAACTATAGGATTGAGTACGCAAGCCAATGTAAAGAACAAGAAACCGCCGATAATAAAGTTGGCGTATTCGCTTGACTTGTCCAAGATATCGCCTTGCGCGCCGATTGCGACCAAGATTTTATCCTTTAAGCAAAAGCACATTATCATAAAAACTATACTTGCTATAGTTCCGTAAAACAATGCGGTGCCTACGCTCTTTGCCGTACCTTTGGTGTTGCCCTGTCCTTGATTAAGACTCATACACGCCGCGCAACCGTCGCCTATCCAAAGACCGATACCCAACGCTATTACAGTAAGCGGATATACGATACCCGTTGCGGCATTACCAGTCGCGCCCAAAGTAGCGCAGTTGCCGATATAAATTTGGTCAACCAAATTGTAAAGAGATTGGATTATCAAACTCAATACGCAAGGAATGGCAAACATTTTCATCAACTTGCCGACTTTCTCAACGCCTAAAAAATTATTCTTGGCTGTGTCTTCCATAAATAAAAAAACCTCCGATAAGAACTTCGTCTTTGTCGGAGTAAAGAACGCCTGAAACCTTCGAAGAACATAAAAAGAGCGTAGAATTGTCGAAAATTCTACGCTCTATAATTGCTGTTCGACGTTGATTATTTTAACAAAATTAAATTTTTTTGTCAAACAAATTTCAACACGCTATTTCAAATTTTACTCAGCGTCGGTTTCTTCTCCGCTAACGGTTCCGCTACCGACTTCGCCGGAAGATACACCGATTCCCAAAGCGCTGTTGACTTTTTCTTTGTCAAATACCTCAGTATAACCGTCAATCCAAACTTCGATTGAATAAAGAAATTTTTCTAGCCTTGACTCCGACGTCCATTGCTCGTAATTTTCTTCATCAAAATCACTTTTGTATCCAATAAGAGAGTCGCCTACGTAAAATGCAACGTCATATACGTCATCGCCTGATTCGTCTGTTACTTTGAACGGAATTGCAACAAAGATATAAAGGTGCGTGGTACCTTCGTCGTCTGTATAATACTTTTCATATCCGCATCTGCCGGCGATCTCAAAAGACTCGTCATTTATCTCGGCTCTCAATGCTTTTGCGCAATCAACTACTTGGTCAAACGGGTCTTTGTTGGTGCAAGCCACACAACCGCAAATAACTGCAAGTAACATAACTACAACAATTAAACTTGTTAAAACCTTTTTCATCTTGTTCTCCTTAGTTTTTAATTTTTTTATTATATTACCATATATATAATATATTGTCAACTATTGGAGCAGGTGACGGGAATCGGACCCGCGCTGACGGCTTGGGAAGCCGTAGTTCTACCATTGAACTACACCTGCAATATAATTAATTACCTCTATAATAGTTCAATAACATTATCTTGTCAAGTCAAAACAAAATTTATTACGCGAATATTGCCTCAGAATCTTTTCTAATTATTGTTTAATTTATCAAATACGCTTTGCGCCAAAAGTTTGCTTCCTTTGACGTTTGGGTGAACTCCGTCTGAGAATAACTCTTTTTTTCCATCAAATATTGTATTGACGTCAATACAGTCTACGCCTTTTTCTTGCGCAAGATTTTTTATAGCAGGAACTATTTCGCTTTCGACGACAGACTTCCTCAAATTATATAATACCTTTCCTCCCACTTCAAATAAAGGCGGTGGCGTAAGAATATATACTTTAGGCGCGCTTTCAAGCGATAAATAACTATCTATAATCTCTCCGTAATCATTGACAAATTTATCTCTGTCCCAGTTATTTTCCTTAGTATCGTTCGTCCCAAGAAGGATAACAACAATATTCGGCTTAAAATCTAAACTCTGTTTATAGACCTTTTCGTTTACAATGGGAAAATCTCCGCTTTTAATGGCAGTCCTGTTGGTGTAACCGAAATTATTAACACAATAATTTTCTCCTAAAAGTCTATTCAGAATTGCCGGATAGTTATTTTTGCGCCGATTTCTGACAAAAAATCCATATGTAATGCTGTCCCCAACGCAGGCAATGCGAATTTGATTGTCTTTAGCTCTCTTCATAGGATGATAAAAAGATATCATGCCAAAATGATATATTATCAAAATGATTATGCCCGCCAAAACCAATAAGGCTATTGAAATTATTATTCCTATCATAAACACCTCTTTTTATTTATTTTAGCACATACATAAAAATATTTACAATAAAAAATACGAACCAATTAAAAGCGTTGGCGCAACTTGCAAAAAGCTCAAACACTATTACGTATTTGAGCTTTAATGATTGTGGTAACAAAACTACATTTTTGTTCTAACCTTCGTAACGGTCAAGATTGGCGCGAATTGCTTCAATGAGGCGTTTCTCTGCCGAAGTCTTTTTGTCTTTTGCAACTTTCGTGCAAACAGACGTGCCATAGAGTTTTGCAAGGTCGTCTACGAGATTCTTAAGATGTACAGTGTCAAGGATGTTTTCCGAACCGCAAAGTTCTTCTCCCATAGATGTTGTTACGGGCGCTTGCGTAGGCTCTGTTGTTACCGGTACCTCTGTAGGCGTTGCTGTGTTCGTGATGTTCTTTTCCATAGAAATAATCTCCTATTTTATATATTCTTTGTCCCAACCAACGGTTGAGTTATTATATAATACGTCTAAATCATCTTAAAAATGCATAATTTTTGCGTAAAATTTTATATTACATGTGCGTTTAATATACGATGTCAATACCTGTCGTCTATGTCTGCAAACATTATACGCTTACTAAAAATTCATAAATAAGAAAAAAGTGAGATGTAATCACCTCACTTTCTATTAATCGCCAAGAGCGACTTCTTGGCTGTGGCGGAAGCGGAGGGATTCGTAAGAAGCGTAGCGACAGAATAACGAGCCCGCGAGCGTAACTATTTCGGCGTCCCGACTCTGAAGCCGTGTAAAAGACTTGCCTTAGTCAAGAGTCGAGAAAACGTCAGACTTCATTATTCATACTATAGATAAAATCAGCAACTACTTTTATAATCAATATTTGCTAATTTTGCTTGCTTACACAAGTCTTTTGTTTGTATTTTATATTGTTTTCCATCTTTTAACGTATAAGTTCCACATTGTCTAAACTCAAAATCAACCTTTTTTCTCACACATTGTTCTCTAACATCTAATGCCCAGTCGTAATTAAATACTCTTGCATTTATATCAGATTCTCCGCCTACTACGACTAATTCAATATCGTCAAGATATTTTTCAATATCTATTTTCTCTAACAATGGTTGCGCTGTAATACATTTATGTTTTATAGGCAAATCCTTAAATATTGATAATTTATAATCTGCATTTTTTTGATTTTCAACAGTACAACATACAACCACGTTATCATATCCATCATTCCAATCATTTGGAATACAGTTTATAAATCTTTCTATTCTTTTGGTCAGAAACAAAAAAGTACAGTCTTGCCGTTCTCTAATCATTTGCCAACATTCATTTCTCCACTCATCTGCTTCTTCAATAAGAAAATCTGTAGAAAAACATAAATAGACAATTCCCGATTTCATTTTATAATTGCCATTTTTTAATTTTTCTATCGGTTTTTCAAAGTCTTTTGTCTTTATAATGATATTGGTGTTTATATTCCTTTTTTTATCTCCTTTATGGATATAGCAATGCAAACAACCTTCGCTACATTTTCTACATCCTCGCCACGGATTCCACATTGCCATATCATTTGCTCCCAAAATCTTAATTCTTACTAGTTATCTTGAAATTTGTTGATTCATTATACTCACGGATTTATCTAATTTCTAAATCAGTTCTTTACACTTTCATTTTCACCCAGAATATTATATTTTTCTGTTGTATCAAGAACCACGTCGCAAAAACCGAGTGCTTCATAAGATTAATATGCCGGAAGATTATTCTCAAAAACACCCAATGATACTTTATTTGCTCCATATAGTTAAGATGCAAATTTTAAGACTAAACTGAGCATAGCTTTTCCATATATTCTAATCATATGTTTGTCTCAAAAATTACTTTTTATCGCACAAATAATTATAGCGTATTTAATAAACAAATGCAAGTGTAAATCCATACGACGCCATATACAAAAGTTAAGGGATTCGCAAGGAGCGTAGCGACGGAATAGCGAGCTTGCGAGCGTCAATATTTCGATAACCCGATACTGTAACTACAAAAAGAAGTCGCAAAAAAGCTGAGTGATAGAAAAAGTGAGGTGCAAAACACCTCACTTTCTATTACTCGCCAAGAGCGACTTCTTGGCTGTGGCGGAAGCGGAGGGATTCGAACCCTCGAGCCGATTACTCGGCTACTTGATTTCGAGTCAAGCCCGTTATGACCACTTCGATACGCTTCCGTATGGCATTAAGTTTAACGCATAAACTTCTTTTTGGCAAGCGAAATCAACTCATTTTCCAAAAATGGCGTAAATTACAAGCTTACAGCTGACAAAATCAAAAATGAAATAATAATTTTACCACCCACTAATTACTTTATTGTACATAAAAACTCATATCATCTTGTTTTAAACAATATATGTCCTATTTTTTGGACAATTACCGATAATGCAGATTATTTTGACAAATTTTGTATTGATTTAGACATAAATGTATGCTAGACTTTGATTGTAAGTAAAATTTGGCAGAAAAAAAGCCACATCTACCTGTGGCACTTTTTAGTTTAGAATTTATTTTAACTATACCTAGCAATTCGTACTTACAATATATCACACATAGGAGTTGTTGTCAATGGAAAATGTAAAAAAAATCGGAAATTATTCAATAGGAATAGATATCGGTACTAATAGCGCTGGTTGGGCGGTGATGAACGATGATTATACTCTCCTTAGAGTAAACCATAAAAATCTATGGGGCGTAAACCTTTTCGACGAAGGTATGCCCGCACAGGATAGACGAGCAAAGCGTACCGCTCGCAGGCGTCTTGTACGACGCAAACAACGTATCGCTACCCTACGAAAACTAATGGAAAGCGATGTATTAAAAGCCGACGAGTCATTCTTCATCAGAATGGACCAAAGTTATTTGCATAAAAACGACGACTTCGGTAGAGAATGTAAATATAATCTTTTCGCGGACAAGCTCTACACTGACAAAGAGTTTTACACGCAGTATCCGACGATTTATCATCTAAAAAAGGCATTGTTAGAGAGCTATGAAAAGTTTGATATCCGCCTAGTATATTTGGCAATTCACCACATAATAAAATACAGAGGCAACTTCTTGTATGAAGGCGACGCCGAAGGATTCAAGGGTTATGACGTCGAGTATATCAAAAACTGTTTCGACGAATTAGATGACAGCGCAATATATATTGACAAAATAAACGACGTTGAAAAAATACTTCTTGACGACTCCAAAAAACGTAAAGAAAAAGTAGAAAGCATCAAAAGTTTGTTTAGCTCTAAAGAAGAACAAGCCTACGCCGAACAATTTGCCAATGCCGTCCTTGGACTAAAGTTTAATCTCGGCGTTGTATTAGGTAACCGTGATGATATAAAGAATGAGAACGGCAAACCTTTGACGATTAGTTTTTCTGACGCGAGTTATGAAGAAAAAGCCGATGATTATATCAACCTAGCATCTGACGATGCTCCCCTACTCGGTGCGCTGTACACACTTTACTATTCTCTAACGTTCAAGGAGATACTCGGCAATAACGACTATATCTCCTATGCTATGTGCGATAAATATGATATACACCATAGAGATCTCTATGACATAAAGGGCTTGATGAAGGAATACTGCGACGAGAAATCGTACGCGCAATTCTTCACTTCAAAGGAAAGCAAGGCTAAAGATTATATATGCTATTACAATTATATTCATAGAATAAACAAGCTAAAAGCAAATAATAAGACTCCCAACGAAGTCTTTGTCGACGAAATCTTTAAGTTACTTGAAAAGACGTCGCGAATACAAGAACTTCAAGACGATGAGAGGTATATGCGACTAAAGGCAATTCATCAAAACAATTTGAGGGAGATTTTACCTAAGCTAAACTCTAAGGTCAATGCGACTATTCCCTATCAAATGAATTATAAAGAGCTAAAAATCATTCTTGAAAAACAAAGTAAGTACTACCCTTCGCTTAAAGAAAACAAAGATAAGATTATCTCACTGCTGACATTTAGACGTCCATACTACGTAGGCGTACTAAATAAAAATAGTAAATTCAGCTGGTACGACAAGGACATTGACGGCAAAGTCGAGCCGTGGAATTTTAACGATAAGATTGACCTTGGTTACGCGCAAGAAAGATTTATAGAGAACTTGACTAACAACTGTTCCGTATTCCTTGAAGAGCCCGTCTTACCGCTCAATTCTTTCCTCTATAGCGAGTATATGGCGCTTGACGAACTCAACAAAATTAAAGTAAATGGCAAACTTCTCTCGCCTTCCGTCAAAAAACAACTCTTTACGGATTTGTTCTGTTCGGCAAACGCAAAGGCGAAAGTCACCAATAGCGATATCGCAGAATGGTTGAATAAGAATGAAAATCTCAAGTTGAGCAAGTCGGATATAACAGGTCTCCACGAGGACGACCACTTAGCAAATATCTACAAGCCGTACAGGGATTTTAAGAGAATCTTAGGCGACAATTTTAGCGAAAAGAATATCCAAGATATTTACGAAGAAATCGTAAAAATACTTACAATATTCGACGTCAATGATAAGCAGACGAGAATGGAAAGAATTGAAAAGGCGCTCGATAAAGATAAAACTAACGCCGTAAGCCAAAATCAGATTATGGCTCTTGCTAAACTCAACTACAACGGTTGGGGACGGTTCTCCAAAAAGGTACTCAACGGAATCTACAGCAAAGAAGATAATCGTCGCACTGTTATCCAAGTAATGAGAGATACCGTTAAAAACTTTATGGAAATTACTGCAACTAAGAACAGCCCATACGGTTTCTACGAGCAAATGCAACCGCAAAAGCAAGACATCGAGAACTTCTACGCCGATTGCATTGAAAACAGTTACTGCTCGCCTGCCGTAAAGAAATCCACCAATCAAGCTATAAAACTCATAAAAGAGATTATCAAAATAGTCGGTCATGCTCCATCGGCTGTTTATCTCGAAAGCGCAAGCGGTGAGGAATTAAATAAGAAAGGCAAGAGAACAAAATCCAAAGCCGATACCCTCAAAGAACTTTACGACAAAGTAACAAAGTCTGCGCGCGACGAAGATTATGAAAGGACTAAGATAGAACTTAAAACTCGCATAGATGACGAAAAGGCAAGAAACGTCAAGTCCAACGAATCTGCCTTCAATAAAGAAAAACTATATCTATACTTCACACAACTTGGCAAATGTATGTACAGTGGCGATTCGCTCGACGTAAGCCAGCTGGATAAGTACGAAGTCGACCATATTATTCCGCAATCTCTCATAAAGGACGACAGCAGAGATAATAAGGTACTCGTCAAAAAGATTGAAAACCAAAACAAAACCGATAATCTAACTCTGAGCAAGGACGTCATTGCTAGAATGACCGCCACTTGGAAAAAACTGCTCAGGATGAATTTCATCAGCAAGAAAAAGTTTTACGCTCTCACGAGAGAGAATTTTGACGAGAGAGATATAGAGCAATTCATAGAGCGCCAACTCGTGGAAACTCGACAGACTGTTAAAGTCGTGGGAGATATCGTCAAGTTGCTTCCTGAACTCGATGGTTGCGATGTCGTAAAAGTACCGGCTAAATCTTGCAATAACTTAAAATCTGCACTAGGCTACTTCAAGGTAAGAGAGCTCAACGACTATCATCATGCTAAAGACGCGTATATCGCCTGCGTATTCGGTAGATTTGCGCAAAATACAGTAAGTAAAAACAACGGTGGCTTTAGACAGCTCTATCGCAAAGGCATACAGATGAGCCTTAATGACGGAGGTAGAGGCAAGTCGCAAAAACTACGCCACGGCTTGGTCGTAAATATGATGAATCTGAGATTCGGCTCTATTCTCAGAACCGCCAACGAAGAGTATGACGAGAAAGGCAATCTCTTACGCCAAGAATTGCAAATGCTCTCCCCCGATGGTGAGATAATATGGTCGTCCACGTACCGCGAAAACGTTTTAAGAACACTCAACTACAACGACTGTCTATTGACAAAAAAGATTGAAGAAGAGGCAAATTCGGATTTCTATGACCAAACAATTTACGGAAAGAATAGCTCTAAGTCTAATTTGATTCCACGCAAAATGGCAGTAAATAAGTTCGGCAAAAAAGTCGACTTACCACCTCAGCAATACGGCGGATATAGTTCTATTAGTTCCGCGTACGCTATAGCAATAGAATACAAAAAAGGTAAAAAATACGAGAGAAAAATTGTCAATATTCCTCTCCTCAACGTATATAAAAATAACGTCGACGAGTACCTAAAGCACAACTACGGCGAGTACACCGTTCTAAAAGACAAGATATGCAAAAATCAAATGCTTATCTATAAAGGACAACTATGTTACTATATATCGGAGTCGGAACTCAATAACGCTACGCAAATCAAAGGCAAACAATATTGGCAAGAAGCATTAAGTAAGATTGCAAAAGCTAATGAGAGAAAGACGTGGCTGTGTAAAGATAATATGACGGACGAAGAATACACTAAAATAAACAGGCAAATGCGAGCATTCGTAAACGACTTCCTAGACCAACTCGGAAAAAAATATTTTGCGCTCTACAACGATATAGCAAAAAATATAAAGGAAGGCTTCGTCGATAAAGGAGGCTTTGATGCATTGTCTTTTGAGCTTAAGCAATCGTTTATATTTGAATTACTGAAGATTACATCTACAGCGGGCAGGACAGATAAACTCAAAGATTATATAGTTACCGTTGACGGCGAGACTCTTACGATTAAAGGGGCGAGTTTAGGCAGGCTTACCCAAAAACTCAACCTTGACGATATAACTTTCGTCAACCGTTCTATTACCGGGTTCTGGGAAAAGAAAATTCCCGCTAGCCAGCTCCGAAAGGATAAGAAATAATGGGTTGGCGTAGTATAGTAGTCGACTCGCCCAGTAAGATAAGTTTTAAGAATAACTATCTTGTAGTCACCGGTAACGATAACAATATGATTCATATTTCCGAAATAGATATGCTAATGGTCTCGACTACCCAAGCCACTATGACTGCGCACGCTCTATGTGAACTTAATAAAGCAAAGATACGAATAGTGTTCTGCGATGAAAAGCGTAATCCGTACGGCGAAATTGTAGGATACTATGGCTGTCATAATACAAGCAAAAAGATAGCTATGCAACTAAAATGGGAGGAGCAAGGAAAAGAAAAGATATTTACTCAAATTATACGGCAAAAGATTGTCAATCAAGCCACATTGCTTGCAAAAGTAGGTAAACACACCGAAAGTTTATTACTCAAAAATTACGCCAACGAACTGCTACAAGGTGACGTAACCAATCGCGAGGGCTTTGCCGCTAAGGTATACTTCAACGCTTTGTTTGGCAAAGACTTCTCTCGCCAAATATTTAGCGATACCAACTCAGCGCTTGACTATGGATATACTATTCTACTATCAGCGATAAACCGCGCCGTAATCAACTGCGGTTGCATCACGCAACTTGGTCTCAAGCATAGCAATGAGTATAACTTCTTCAACCTCTCTTGCGATATAATAGAACCGTTTAGAGTGGCGGTCGACGAATACGTGTATGAAAATGTCGGACGTGTACTCGACAAAGATTACAAATTCGAGCTTGTCGATTTGCTCAATAAACAAGTCGTATTAAACGGCGAAAATATTTCTCTAGTAATGGCAATAAAGCAAGTGACTAAGGAAGTGATAGACCATCTGAATTGCCAAGTGTACGAAGGAATCAAACTCTATGAGATATAGATATATGAGAATGTTGTTGTTTTTTGACTTACCTACCGATACTTTTAAGCAAAAACGGGATTATCGATTATTCCGTAAGGCGCTTATAAATGACGGCTTCTATATGCTACAAGAATCCGTCTACTGCAAAATGGTAATAAACAGGTCAAACGCCGATTTAACAAAAGCTCGAGTCAAAAAGATATGCCCCATCGAAGGCAACGTAATGTGGCTTTGCATAACTGAAAAACAGTTTGCATCAATAGAACTACTGTGCGGTAGTTTTGATTCAAAGGTTATATCTAGCGAGGATAGACTAATTATACTATGACGATACGACTGTTTTGCTCAGATTATCAATTAGACATACTAGACGACGAAGTGGCTACTTTGGAAGTACTCAACCGAGACTGCTTTCGTAGAATAATCAATGAACTCAAGGGAACCGGTACGCAAGAAATAAGAGAAATCAATTTGTTCAATGATAATTCTTTTATAGATACAAAAGATATGACAATTATCTTTGACCCGTACGAAGTGGACGTCAATGATAAAACTTATCTTTCTAGACTCTACAAAGAAATTGAAAAACATTTCAAGCAATCTGATGACAATATATTTTCACTCAATGAACTGAGCGCATATATAAATTTGCACTTTCACAACTTAATATTTGGATACCCATTAGAATTGACGATGAAAGATGAACTTGCATTAAAAGATTATTTGAAGTTTTTGGACGTTAAAGTAGCTGAGGAAGATCAATCTTTACTAGATAGAATTATTCAGTTCATTAACGTAAACGGCGTAATTAAATTTACCAAAGTCATTGTATTCGTCAACTTAAAGTCTATGCTTACTCAAGTAGATATAGACAGCGTAATTCAATCTGCAATACGCACTCGCTGTCCTTTGCTCTTGCTTGAAAACGTATCAGACAATCGAGTTTTCCCAAGTGAGCGTAAACTTATAGTTGACGAAGAGTTATTCACTGTAGTAAAATAAAATTACGGATTAATAGACCTATTCCTTTTATTTTTATCAATTTGAGGTTTTAGTACTCTAGCAATTCGTACTATTAAACAACTTATGTTTGGTATAATTTCTCCACTAATTTGTTTTAGTACTCTAGCAATTCGTACTATTAAACAACGGGACAAAGGCAACCACACCGCGGGCGACTGTTTTAGTACTCTAGCAATTCGTACTATTAAACAACTAAAAAAAAAGTATCGGAACAAGAGAAAAGGTTTTAGTACTCTAGCAATTCGTACTATTAAACAACTTAACATTTTGCGCATACGTGTGACGGTTGGTTTTAGTACTCTAGCAATTCGTACTATTAAACAACATCCGCATTTATACTTGGACATTATAAAGTGTTTTAGTACTCTAGCAATTCGTACTATTAAACAACTCTTTATTATTTCTATATACTGCATCAATCGTTTTAGTACTCTAGCAATTCGTACTATTAAACAACGCGTAACGTACAGAACAAACAACCGACTGTGTTTTAGTACTCTAGCAATTCGTACTATTAAACAACTGCCGTTATACGATTTTCTGAGTTTACTGTGTTTTAGTACTCTAGCAATTCGCTTTTCACAACGCACTAAACCGTTTGGCGCTCAAACGCTCAAAATAAAATATGAGCCATTCGGTTAAAACTCTTAGCAGGGCAATACCGAAAGTAAGTAATCAGTCGTAATACTTTATTACATACAGTTTAACGCATTTTTTGAACAGTTTGCGAAGTTGGTTAAAAAAAGGCACTCAAGGAAATGACGGCAACGGAAGCGATATTGCGAACGATGCAGGAATTAGCGGATAACTGCGAAACGCTTGAAGAATTCCGCAAAGCCCTTGCAAAGATAATCAAACAAGGCATAAAAGAAACCGCCCACGCGTTGAGAGTCTAGACGGTTTGGGGGGTCGAGGGGCAACGCTTGTCGTCCCTCTGACTTTTCTTTATTATACGGCAAGCAAATATAAAGTCAATAATTGGATGATATAAGATGAAAAGAAATGAACTAATGACCTCTTGAACTTTCAAGCAAGATTTGATAAAATGAGTAAAAGAAACATTGGAAACCAAACAAAGGAGATATAAAATTATGAACTATTTTAATTGTAGTAGGTGTCCCTACTGTCAACCTACTAAAGACTATATGATGTGTTACTGCACTTATTGGAGCAAAATTGTTTATAGAACAGACGGTTGCGCAAGAGATGAAGATTAAAAAGTATTCTTTTATGTTTATAAAGTTACGCTTTAATTTATGTAACAAGAAAATAAATACCGAAAAAAGTGAAAGCCCCGAAAAATTTCGGGGCTTTTTGATTGTTGATTTTGATTATCTCTTTGAGAATTGCGGAGCTCTTCTTGCTTTCTTGAGACCGTATTTCTTTCTTTCTTTTGCTCTTGGATCTCTTGTCAAGAAACCTGCTTTTTTCAAAGCTGACTTTGTTTCTTCATCTGCGAGAACCAATGCTCTTGAGATACCGTGTCTGATTGCGCCTGCTTGACCTGTGAAGCCACCGCCGTGTACGTTGACGATAACGTCATACTTTGCAGTGCTACCTGTCAATTCAAGCGGTTGACGAACGATAAGTTTAAGAGTGTCTAGACCGAAGTATTCGTCAATACTTCTCTTGTTGATGGTGATTGCGCCGTTGCCGTCAGGAATAAGTCTAACTCTAGCGATAGCTTTCTTTCTTCTTCCGGTTCCCCAGAACTGAACTTTTTTCTTAGTCTTCTTCGTAGCCATTTGTCATTACTCCTTCTTAAAATTTCAAATCTTCGGGCTTTTGAGCCTGTTGGTTGTGCTCAGCGCCTGCGTAGCAACGCAATTTGGTGAGTTGCTTTCTTCCGAGCGAATTTTTGGGGAGCATTCCCTTTACGGCGAGCATAACTGCTCTTTCCGGCTTTTCTGCCATTAACTTCTTATATTGAATCTCTTTAAGACCGCCGATATATCCAGAGTGGTGGATATGCACCTTCTTCTCCAATTTCTTACCGGTCAATCTCACGTTGGCGCAGTTGACGATGATAACATGGTCACCGCAATCTACGTTGGGCGTATAAATAGGCTTATTCTTACCTCTGAGAACGTTGGCAACGTTGCTTGCAAGTCTACCGAGTACCATATCGGTTGCGTCAACGACGTACCATTTTTCCTTAACGTCTTCAGGTTTTGCCATATATGTCTTATTCACGGATAAAACCCTCCATTGTATTTGTAATAATATTGTTAGGTTGTCACGTATCAGAGGGGCTAGTTCTTCAACATAACTTCTTTACCAAGTAATTTTAATAAAAAACTAAATAAATGTCAAATAATTTTCAAAGATTTTTTATATTTTCTTAAAAAATTACGTTATAAGCCTACCAAATAAAATCTTTAGCCACTATCCAAGCAAAATACCCCGCGTACATAACAAGCATAGTGATACCTCCGGCGCGCTTGAGCTTTTTGTCCTTGGTGAGCAAGATACAAAGGAAAAGCACTATACCAACGACTATAGACATGATATTGTCTATCATAAAGCCCGTTATCCAATTCGTGTCATAGGCTATTGTCGAAATAAGCGACGACGTCCCGAGAACAAACAGAATATTGAATATATTACTTCCTACAATATTGCCGATTGCCAAGTCTGCTTCGCCTTTTTTTGCCGCAGTCATAGACGTGACAAGTTCCGGCAACGACGTACCGAACGCAACAATCGTCAAACCTATTAGGCTCTCAGACATACCAAATCCTGAGGCTATTGTCTGAGCTCCTTTGACTATGGCTTGCGAACCAAGAATTACGAGCGCGATACCCACGGCAAGTTTGCCTAGCATCTTTGCAATCTCAATACTTTTCTTTTGAGGTTTTTCTTCCTCTTGATCTACCTCTTTCTCACTCTCTTGCAAATCTGCAATAGCCGACTTATCTTTCTTGGAAAGAATAATGAGATATACGAAAAACGCTATAAAGAACAACCACAAAATCAAGCCGTCTATCCAGCTCAACTGCTTGCCTACTACGCCCAATATCATAAGAACAGAAGAAATAACTATTACGAAAGGGATCTCTATATAAAGCGTACTTTTCTTCACTGCAAGCGGTGTAAACAGCGCGCATAGACCTAAAATCAGAAATATATTCATTACGTTGGAGCCAAGCACGTTGCCAATGGCAAGTCCCGCGCTACCCTTGATCGCCGACGTAATACTTATCGCCGCTTCGGGGGCGCTCGTACCGAACGCAACTATTGTCAAACCTATTACAATTTGAGGTATGCCGAATTTTTTGGCAATCATTGACGCGCCGTCAACAAACCAATCGGCGCCCTTGATGAGCATGAAAAATCCCACTATCAACAATGACGTTTGCGCCGCAATACTCCAAAAATCCATATATACCTCCCATACGTCTTTTACCCTATCATATTTATTATATTATAAAAAACAAAATTTTAAGATGTATTTTTTTGTAATTTCTACCTGTATTTTGTAGATTCTACACGATATAATCATGGCTTTTAAGCCTTATTGTTCTCTGCAAAAAGTTAAAAATAATACCCGATTTATCTATATTTTTCTCTTTATAATATATTAATTAGACTATACAAAATCATTAATAACTTGTTTTTTGCATCCAACTATGATATGATGACTCTGCGATAAACAGTAATTTAGAGGACTAAATGATTATCAGAGAATATGAGCCAGCAGACTGTGAACACTTAACTAAACTGTTCTATGGAACAGTTCATACTATAAATGCCAAAGATTATTCGCACGAGCAGTTAAATGTTTGGGCTACTAACAAAATAGATTTAGAAGTGTGGAACAAATCACTTTCCGAGCATTATACTGTTGTTGCCGTTGAAAATAATATAATAGTTGGTTTTGGCGATATTGATAAATCGGGTTATCTTGATAGGTTATATGTACACAAAGACTATCAGCGTCAAGGCATTGCAACGGCAATCTGCGATAAATTAGAACAAGCAGTTAAAGTAAATAAAATAATTACTCACGCTTCTATAACAGCTAAACCTTTTTTTGAACAACGAAGTTTTAAGGTTGTCAAAGAGCAACAAGTTGAAAGAAATGGAATTGCCTTGACTAATTATGTAATGGAAAAACAAATACGATAAATTTCAATTTATTTTACTTCGTTAAGTTAGTTAAAAGCTCTCGGACAAACTATCCGAGAGCTTTTCGATATTTTTAATTAAGTTTAGACCTCTTCTCTACGCTTGAGGTGACAAATATTACTTGAAATACTTCTCGTAAAGTCCCTTAAAACCGCAACCGTGTCTAGCCTCGTCCTTAGCCATTTCGTGAACGGTGTCGTGTACGTCGTCGTAGCCGAGCTTCTTTGCAAGTTTAGCAAGCTCCAGCTTACCTGCGCAAGCGCCGTTCTCTGCTTCCATACGCATCTTAACGTTTTTAGCCGTGCTGTTCGTCAATACGTCGCCGAGAAGTTCGGCAAACTTAGAAGCGTGTTCAGCTTCTTCAAAAGCATATCTCTTGAAAGCCTCGGCAACGTCCGGATATCCCTCTCTGTCAGCTTGTCTGGACATTGCAAGGTACATACCGACTTCTGCGCACTCGCCGTTAAAGTTATCGACAAGTCCTTTGATTACCTCTTTGTCATAGCCCTTTGCGCTACCGACTATGTGCTCGCAAGCCCAAGCCAATTCGCCTTCTACCTCTTTGAAAGTCTTTGCTCCGCAGACGGGGCATTTTTCAGGAGCGTTATCTCCCTCGTGAACGTGACCGCACACTGTGCATACGTATTTTGCCATAATAAATTACCTCCGTATAATATATGTTTACTTATTTTTACGGCATAAGCCGTGAATAGCTCATTTATCTTTACAGTCTTCGCAAGTATTATAAAAACTCAAAGCATATCTTGACAACTCCAAACCGTCGCAACACTCGTCAAGTATGCCTTTCAATTTTTGCGGATACGGCATATCGATAATCTTTCCGCACTTGTCGCATATAACGTGACAATGCGTGTCAAGTTCTACGTCATATCTCTCCTTTTCGCCAGCGCCTATTACTCTGCCAAGCGCACCTTGTTTCTCAAGATAAGCCAAATTGCGATATACTGTCGCAAGAGATATGTTGGGGATAGTCTTGCGACATTCCTCATATATCATATCCGCAGAAGGATGACACCTCATGTTTTGTATTACCTCAAGCACTGCTTGTCGGCGCGAAGAAAAGTTTGCCATTTGCAGTTTTTATATTATCACTAAAATATAATTCTGTCAATAAAAATAATAATGATTATCATTTTTATTTTTAATAATTTATTAAATCAATATGATAATAGCAAATACCCGCAGTGATATCACCACGGGTATTTGCTAAAAGTAAACATATATGGAGGTAATTCTTTTACTTTAATTTGCTATCTTGTTTTTTATAAGCCGATGGACATACTCCGCAACCTGAACACTTTCCGCAATCGCAACCGCAACCGCATTTTCCGTGCTTTTTTGCCCATATCTTATAAGCTATATATCCGCCGAAACCGCCCACCAATATCACTGCCACAACTATACCTACGACAATTTCCGCAACACCTGCGCACAGTAAGCTAAGCATTTTCTTTCTCCTTTTTACCAATACGTTTTTTGTTGATAAAATGAGCGGATACAATTATCAAAGCTATGACTACCGCAAAGATAAACACCGTCCACCAATACGTGCCGACAAGATATATCATCATAGACACTATATACGATGTGAGTATCCAGAACAGTATCGCTAACGCAGTGCGTTTTGCCGAGCCAAGTTCGCCGGACGCCGCGCCGACTGCCGCCATACAAGGCACTGTAAGCAAGTTGAAAGCCATGAAAGCTACGATGCCCGCCGTCGTAACTCCGCTCTCAGACACGAATGCTTCGACACTTCCTGCAAGAACTTCGATTGACGATACGACTTCTTCTTTTGCTACAAGTCCAGTAACCGTAGCAACTATATATTTCCAATTCCCAAAACCAAGCGGTTTGAACAGCCATTCAAGCCAACTGCCGACGACTTTAAGGATACACTCCTCTTCACCAACCATTTGGAACTTGAAATTAAAGTTCAGTAGATACCAAATAATTATAGTTGACGCGGCTATGACCGTACCGGCTCGGAATACAAAGTGTTTGAGCTTTTGCCAAATATGTATCGTCACGCTCTTAAATTGCGGAGTATGGTAGGTAGGCAATTCCATAATAAACGGTGTTACGCCCTTTTGTCCGCTAATCTTCTTAAGTATCAACGACGCAATCATCGCAACGACTATACCTATAATATACATACCGAATACAGTCAGCTCGCTATTCCAACCTACTGTCGTAGCTAAAACTCCCGCAAAAGCGTACCATATCGGGCTCTTTGCTCCGCATGAGAAGAACGGCGCGAGAAGTATCGTAGCGCGTCTTTCCTTAGCATTTTCTATAGTACGCGTTGCCATAATACCCGGCACAGCGCAACCGAAACACATAAGTAGTGGCATAAAAGATTTTCCAGAAAGACCAATGCGCCTAAACGCCCTATCCATTATGAACGCTACTCTTGCCATATATCCCGTATCTTCAAGTATTGTTAAAAACAAGAACAGCAACATTATCTGCGGTATAAAAGACAGCACTCCGAACACGCCTGCCAAAACGCCGTCGCAAATTACGCCGTACGCCCAATCAGGAGCATTTTTTAGCAACTGCGGTATCCAACCGCCCTCTTCTTCCACCACTTGAATCGCATCTCCGTTTTCGTCAAAACCGTCCTCGACCACTCTTTCTCCGTTGACAAGTCCTGCCAGTTCTTCTACTAAGCCCTGTAAAAATACGCCCGGGGACTTAATGGAGTTGGCTCCCGATTGCTCTTCCTCGTCATACTCCGTGTCAACGAATAGCGAAGCTACCAGACCTGCGTCCTTAAACGCCCCGTCTGGAATAACCGCCGACAAATAGAATAAATTCTCGCTAAAAGTGAGGTGGAATATAGCAAATATAATCAATAGGAATATCGGTATACCCCAAAATTTGTGCGTTAATACCTTATCCGCCTTATCGCTTTTGGATATTGCGGGTTTCTCTTTGTCCACAGTGATTACGTCGCTGAAATTATCATTAATATACTGATATCTTTGGTCTGCGACGCAAGTTTCGAAATTACCCTTATACCTATTTTTAACTTCTTGATTTCTTGCCTTTATTTCCGTAATTTGACTTGCGAGCGATGTATACTTATCTAGAGTAAGTATATCTCCTTCGACAAGTTTTACGCTGTCAAATAGTTTGTGCTTAGAATCGCTATCGCCCAAAAGTAGCATTACATTGTCAACGCTTTCTTTGAGAATACCCGAAGATACAAAAGACACCGCCTCTCTTTTAACGCCCTTCTGTTCCTTAACGGCTTGCATAAGTTCTTTAAGTCCCTTTTGCTTGAGGGCGGAAATTGCTACTACCGGTACGCCCAACTTTTGCGACAAAGCCTTAACGTCAATTCTCTCTCCGTTAGCTCTCAAGCAGTCTGCCATATTGAGCGCCACTACTACAGGCACGCCTATTTCCAATATCTGAGTAGTCAAATATAAATTACGCTGTAGATTGGTAGCATCGATAATATTGAGTATCACGTCCGCGTCTTGTGAAAGTATGTAATCGCGCGAAACTACTTCTTCCGGAGAATACGGCGAAAGCGAATAGATACCCGGCAAATCCACTATATCAACCGTTAAGTCGCTCTTTTTGTCCTTATAAGTGCCCTCGAGTTTTTCTACCGTAACGCCGGTCCAGTTGCCAACGTGAGCCGTTGCGCCTGTCAAAGCATTAAAAAGCGTAGTCTTACCGCAGTTAGGATTACCTACCAAAGCAACTTTTATGTCACTGCGCTTGGTCTGTCGTGACTTCTTCATTGCAAACCTCCACTAAAACATGCTTTGCGACGTCTTTGTTCATCGCAACTCTGCAATCGCGAACCCTTACGATGGTATCCCCGAAATTGGACTGCAAAACTGTGATGTTACCGCCTACTATGACGCCAATATTTTGCAAACGGTTTTTCGTCTTTTCATCCGTAGTAACGTCTACTATCTTCAATTTCTTACCTATAGGCGAAGAAAATAATTGCATGTAACCTCCAAAAGTTATCTCCGACTAACTTTTTAACAATAAATTTGTAGGATAAAGTTATCCTACGCTAACATTATATTTACTACGCTATAACTTGTCAAGTGTTTTGCTTCAGAAAATAAAAATTATATTTATCTCCTCACTTAAATATATTAGTTAGCGTGTGAGTATATGCTGAATATATAAGGATATAATAGAAATATAGAAAAAAATAAGGAATACAATTATGAAAAGAAAGCTTAAAAAACTTAACCTAAAATCCACAGAAAACAATCAAAAATCTCTCTCAAGCGCCTACGACGTCAACGGAGCTTACACGGGTACGCCCGCGTACGACGACCATAGCACTCCTACTCAAGACGCAGACGATTTGTAATAAGTATTATTCTTCAATGTCGTTTTTTGAATCAGATTCATTGACTTGGCTTTGTAATTGCAAAGCCTTTTTGTCGTTGTTTTTCTTGATAATATACTTGACGAGAGCAATCGCGCTATACTCTTCTGCATTGCCTGCAAAATCGGGATATTTCTTGAGTTTCTTGTCGTAGAACTTGTTGTTGACAAAGTAGAACGCCCAAAGTATTACTCCAAGCAAAATCATTTCAATTATTACAGTCATTACCCTCAACCAAACTGGGACTATAGACCCTGCAGGCAAAACGTATTTCAAAATAGTACCGGAAAGTACGCATATGATTACCATTCCGTCATGATTTTTTTCTGCTAAATCCGGATATAGCACTCTCTTGTATACCAACACGGAGAATATAAACATAATAAATATACCTACGATAGGTATCCAAATGTCCTTAATGCTGTATCTATCGGTGCTAAAAATAATCACTAGTCCCGCAAAGAACAAAACTTCATGTTGGATAATACCGGTGACCCAATTAAATGTACTTTCAGCGTCCCTAACTATTGGCGCCGGTGAGAAAATACCCGCAAGAACGAACGCCAAGCCCGAAATAAACGCGCAAATTCCTGCAAACGGACGCAATTTTTTTACGCCAACCGTTACCGTAGCGCCCAAAATAAAATACGATAAATGAGAAAACTCTATTGGATAATGATGAATTGACCGCTCTATTCCAAATTGAATAGACTTAAAAATAAGTAATACCAACGATACGACAAAAAGTGTAATCATATTTGCCCTGCGATTCTTTCGCAATAACCATGCGCACGCAATCATAAGCAATGCCATCAATATGATTATTACAGATACCCACCAATACTTCATCTAAGTTCTCCGTTGTTCATGATATTAGCGTAAAAATAACCTTTGAAATTGTAGCATATTATTATGCCCTTTGTCAATACTTTATCGACAAAAACAGCGCCCGTCATAAGACGGCGCATATTAATGCCTCTAGCTTAATAAACCTTAAAATTTTTATTTTCTGTATTTATTCAATATATCCTCGTGAATATGACAATAATCATTCGGATACCTTGCTAGTCTATCCTGATGCTCATCAGCGCTCCTTACGTAATTTGTTAAAGGAAGCACCTCTACTTTTATTAGCGATCTGTCATCTCTTTCGTCAATAAAGTTTTTCGCTATCTCCAAATGTCTTTCGTTGGTACTGTAAATGCCTGTGCGATATTTTCTACCCACGTCAATACCCTGCTTATCCACGCTGTAAGGGTCGATTATCTCAAAAAAATAATTTAGCAACTGTTTTACCGATAATTGTTGCGAATCAAACACAGTCTTTACGCATTCCGCATAACCGTCGTAATCTCCCTCAAGAGTGTTCGTGGTTCCGTTAGCTCTTCCTGCCTCTGTCGCAACAACGCCGGGCAGACTTTTGATAAAATGCTGAACTCCCCACAAGCACCCTCCTGCTAAATAAATTGTTTCCATTATATTCTCCTATCATTGAGAGCGCCTTATTTATTTGTGATTTTATTTTATAATTCTATTTTTTCAATTTTGAAATCGCAATAATATTCAGCTTCTTGCGCTGTAAATTTTAGTACGCAATAATCTGGATCGGTTATGCCTTGTTTATAAAACAACTTGTCGCCGAATCTCCAAATTCTTTCTTTTGTTTCTAGTTCCGTGCAGACTTGCATTGTCCCCTTGATTGTTACTCCTTGATACTTGAATCTTCCACGTTCATAGAAATAAACACAAGCCTTGTTGTTGTCTTGATATTGCTTCACTTTCTTGCTTGAAGTGTTGGTGCTGAAATAAATATGATTGCCATCAATTTCCCTTGGAGAAAGCATTGCCCTTGTTACCGGAAAGCCTTGTTCATCAACTGATGAAATGAATGCAGTCTTTTGTTTTTTAATAAATTCAAACAATTTTTCGTTAGTCATTTGTTTTCTCCTTGTTTTGTTCCGCAAATTCTCTTGTATAACCATTCGGCAAATCGCTTTCCTCATTATCGCCCACAACCTGCCAACCGCTTTTAGTTTATTCTTATAGCTATTGAGCTAATTATAGCACAAATCTTTGCATTCTTTATCGGCTTTGAATACGGAGCCCTCAATACCTTGAGGACTCCGTAACTGGAGCTGCTAACCGGACTTGAACCGGTGACCTCGTCCTTACCAAGGACGTGCTCTACCTGCTGAGCCATAGCAGCAAACTTAACTTGCTTAACTATTATAATTGATAAGCGCAAAAGTGTCAATCACTTTTTACAACTTATTTTAGTGAGATTTTTTAGGCTTTCCATTCTTACGGTGAATACGGATATTGAGCGCCAAATAAATTGCAAGCAATACGGCGATAGTGACGATGACTACAGTAAAATGAACCCAAGTCGCCACCTTGTGGTCAAAAAAGAAGTACTCGCAGTCAAAGTTTACGCGTATTGCGTCCACGGCTTGCGACGGCGCGCTCTTGCTCATCTCTTCCAATATGCCATTCATGTACGCTCGACGGAAAATTACGGTAGAATACATACCCGGAATAAAACCCACGAAGTTTTGAATACCCTTACCCATTGTAGATATGGGCATATAAGCTCCGCAAATAAAACCGTACATTGACGACACCAGTGTGCAAAATCCGCCCAACGCCCCTTGCGAATTGATAAACAATCCGACTATAGATATAATCAAAGACCCCATCGCAGAAGTCAATAGCATATCGACAATAATAAGCATAACGTCGCCAAAGGTCATATACCACCCCACAATAGCAAGATAAATAAAGCTGATTATCATTACTATTGTACATATTAACACTGTTGAGATAAAATTCGACACAGTATAACTTAGGCTTAAGTCAAATTTTCCAATAGGCGCAATCTCAAAGCCACGCAACGTTTTTTTAAGTTTGTCATCAATACGCATATTCGAGCAAAAAGATATCGTAATACACGAAGTCGCCATTATCGACGAAAAAAGCCAACTTCCAGTGAAAGCGTTGACGATTTTATTGCTGAGTTCATAGCCTTCGGGCATGGCGTTAACGAGAGAGTCCTCATATATCCCTCGCAAAAACAACAAAAACAGTACTACCAATATTATAGGCGTCATAAGAGATAAAACGAAAGTCATTCTATCCTTAAAATAGACCTTGATATTACGTCCCAACATAGAGCCGAAAGCATTCAACTTATCTTTCATTTAGTTTCCTCCTTCAACTGCTTACCCGTAACATTGAGGAATACGTTGTCCATTTTACCTTTTATCACTTCAAAGTCGTCAAAGTATTTACCGTAAGATGTCAAAATCTCTTTTGCCTCAGTAATCTCTTTGACCTCGATAAGTAAATACCCGCCATCTTCTTTATAAACTACGCCGTCAGAGTCTAATCTAACTTTCAATTCGTCTGCGCCGTCATATATTTTAATAAAGTCGTAGGCGTATTGATTCTTGAGATTGTTGGGAGTATCGCTTGCCACTATCTTTCCTCTGTCGATAATAACGACGTAATCGGATTCGCTCGCTTCTTCCATATAATGCGTAGTAAGAAGTATGGTAAGATTGGTAGTACGACGCAATTCATTTAGGAATTCCCAAACGGTAATTCTCGTATTAGGGTCAAGTCCGGTGGTAGGCTCGTCTAAAATCAAAATTTTGGGAGAATGTATCAAAGCTCTTGCAACATCGATACGTCTTTGCTGTCCGCCTGACAACTTGCCGAACGGTCTTTTGAGTATATCTTTGAATTGCAATCTTTCGGCAAGATAGTTAAGCTTGTCTTGGAATCGTTGTCCCCTCAAACCGTAAAGTCCCGCTCTGAACTTTAGATTATCGTATACGGATAATTTGGCGTCCAAGGTATTTTCCTGAAAGACCACGCCTAATATAGGTTTGATACTATGCATATTGCCGTCTACGGACATTCCGTCGATATATACTTCTCCTCCGTCCTTCTCTAGCAAATTGCATATAATGTTTATCGTAGTACTCTTTCCTGCGCCGTTGAGTCCCAAGAAAGCAAACAGCTGACCTTCCTTTACGCAAAAGGATATGCCGTCAACCGCCTTGACTTCCTTAAAATACTTTTTCAAATCTTTAATTTCTATTATATTTTTCATATTAATTTACGCCAAATTCAAAAGGTCGTCGCTTGTAATTACGGCGTTCCCGTAAGTATAGTAGCTTAGACATTCCTGTCTGCAAGATACTCTTAGACCTGTTGAAGCGTGTTTGCCGGAATAAATTTCCGTACGCTTCCAAATAAGAATCTTATACTCTCCGTCGATTTGCGATATAGCAAAATCTATTGTAGTATCTTCCATAGTAAAACCTTCGGATTTCGCGCTGAGCATATCCAAAAATTCTTCGAACGCTTCCAACTGCACGCTATTCAACTTCTCCGTCGAGCAGTTTATTTTGATTTGGCAGTAATACACTCCGTCCTTTTCATATACCTTATCATTGTGCTTAGGAGAAAGAATATCTCTGCTGTAAATGTCGTAAGTAGTGATTTTGTATCTAAGCATTTTAAGGTCTTTCTCTAAATCTCCGTTGAACGGAACAAAGCTACCCCAATCTTTTACGTTAAATTTTTTCGTAGACTTGTTGTATGTAATATTATTCCTTTTCGTATTGGTATTGTTTATAAAGTTGGCAGTCTTGCCGTCATAATAAAAGCGATTTGCGCTAGTGCCTTTATCGAAGCCCGTGCCGACTATAATTTCTTGGTTGTATACCTTGTCGTCTACGATTTTGCGTATCAAATGCGAGTTGCGCGTGGCAACAGACGAATTAAAGCAAAAGTACTCTTCTCTAGTATAATTCTGCTCTGCGTGAGAATTTTCGTACGCTTCCATAATAAGGTCGTAAGCGCTCATACCTTCAACGGTCTTACCTTTATAATTACCGAAATTTTCATCGTTGCATTGCAATAGCATTTCGTCATTATTCGAGCATCCTGCCATAAGCGAAATGGGAAACGTCAATAGCAAAACGGCTATAATTATCCAAACAATCTTTTTCACAATACACCTCAAATTATCTTATTATAATAATTATCCTTTAGAACTATAAACTTGTCAATAATTTTGTATTGTGTTTTATAAAAATATAATGTATAATTAATAATGTAATATGTTAGGAGATAAAAAATGAAAAACGCAATGTTCGACAAGGAATGGTTCAAGCTCGACAATGCGGCGAAGATTTATCCCGCCGCCAGAAGTTCGAGATGGAACGCCGTATTCCGTATGTCATGCGTAATGAAGGAAGAAGTAAAACCTGAAATTCTTCAGCAGGCATTGGATGACGTAATTGACCGTTTCCCTACCTTTAGAATGGCTTTGAAAAAAGGCTTCTTCTGGTATTACTTCCAATTCGTAGACCATAAACCGCAAATACAAAAAGAAACTGATTTCCCTTGCGCGATGATGAGATTGACGGGCAACGATTACGTATTTAGAGTACTCTATCACTCCCATAGAATTTCCGTCGAGGTCTTTCACTCTATTACCGACGGTACGGGCAATATAACCTTTCTCAAGACTTTGATAATGAGATATTGCGAATTATGCGGAGCGCAAATAGAAAATTTCGGCGATATCCTGCATTACGACGATGACCCTACTCCCGAAGAAGTCGAAGACTCTTTCTCTCGCTTTATAGACAAGAGCAAAGGCAAACTACCGAGAAAAGAACCTTCGGCATATCAAATCAAAGGGCAGAAAGAAATCAGAGGCGTTCTCAACGTTACTCAAGGTCGTATGCCTTTTGAGCAACTACACGGCGTAGCCAAATCTTTCGGTTGCACAGTAAATACGTATTTGACCGCAGTACTCGCATATGCGCTTTTGAAAAGACAGCTTTATGAAAAAAAGTCTAAGAAAAAGCCTGTCAGAGTACAAGTGCCCATCAACCTAAGAAAGATTTTCGGTTCGGAAACTTTACGTAACTTTGCAGGATATTACAATACCAACCTTGCTCCCGAAGAAAAAACCTTCGAGGAAGTAATCAAAGAATTGGATATCCAACTCAAAGAAAATATTACGCAAGAGTACTGCCAAAAGTTTATCAACTCCAATGTATCTTTGGAAAAAAACCCAATAGTCAAGATTGCTCCGAGGTTTTTGAAAACCTTAATTATGAATATATCTTTTTATTTAGTGGGTGAAAAACTTATGTCTTGCACGTTTAGCAACATAGGCAACGTAGTCACGCCAAAGGAATTGTACGATTATATCGATAGATTTGAATTTGTACTCGGTCCGCAAAAATATATGAGCAACTCTATGACTTGCGCGTCGTATAACGGCGTCAGCGTCGTGACTTTTTCACGTACGTCAAAAGACCCGATTTTGGAGAGAGATTTCTTCAAGATACTCACCGAACACGGCATTGAAGTGAGTGTCAACAGCAATAGGAGGTGACATAATGAAACAGTGTCGCAAATGCGGAGTATACGTAGACGACGACTCGGCTAACTGCCCTCTTTGCGGAGCTTTTGTCCACGAAGAGACTACTTCGACTATATACGATTACCCTGCGGTAGATATAATGAAAAAAAGAAAACTGCTTTTGAAAATAAGCGGTTTTGCAACAGTATTCACTATAGCGCTTGTATTGATAATCAATCTTGCCGTAAGCCATAAAGTGTCTTGGGCATTCCACGTAATATTCGGTTTTGCTTTAGCTTGGACATGCGTATGCAGACCTACTTTGAAAAAATTTTGCGTACGCAAGCATCTCACTTGGGATTTTATAGGCGTGATAGCCTTGCTCTTCTATATCAATATATGGACGTCTAGGCTTGCCAATCCTTGGGCGTTTTCGCTGGGTATGCCGATAGCAATTCTCACTTGGCAAACAGTACTTGAAATTCTCGCTCTCTCCCACAAAAACGGATGCGGGGATTATCAAATATCTTTGACGAAAATTTTCGTACTCTCGGCAATCTGTATTGGCATCTCCTTTATATGGAAAGGCGCATATCATTGGGCATGGTACATTTGTACAGCAAGAGGTTTTCTCGACATACTCGTGCTATCGTTCTTTGCAAAAGATAAGTATTTCGGCGAACTCAAAAAACGGTTGCATATCTAAGAATATCAATTAAATAAATAACGCTGTCAGTTTAGAATTGACAGCGTTATTTTATTAAAACCTTCAAGAGTTATTACTAATTAATTTATCATTATTTTCTCTTCAATCCCGCTTTTTTATATATCAACTTTTTGTTGATAATTGCGATTACTATAAATACAACCGTAAGAAGTAAAGCGATTCCGATAATACCCACTACAAAACCGATTTCAGGGGTCATAACGAAAGTATTAAACTGAGTAATCTCATTTTGCATGTTTTCCGGAAGAGCGGGTAGATTATACGCTTCAGAACCGTCGTTGTCGCCATAGTATACTCGAATGATATTGATACTCTGTCCGTCTATCCTTGTCGTAACGTTGCTACCGTCAATATTGCAGTTCACCTGCTTCGGTACGATTGTAGTCATGTTAGGTCCGTTGTACGACGCTCTCTCACCGCTCATATATTGCATTGAGCTTGCGTTAAGTTTCCCAAAGCCGTCGAATGACAGACTTACGTCCATCGCGCTTGCGTTGACGTTGACAAGTTTTACGTAGAGAGTTTGTGTTTCTTCATCAACGGAAGCCGAGGAATAAATTCCCTTGGCGGTTATTCCGGTGTCTATATATCTGCTACCGGTATTGTTGGCAAAAAGCATCTGATTGAAGTAATTGGGCGTCAAAACTATATTTTGAGAATCAAACCATATCATGTTTATATCCCAGCATTGCGCGTTTATCTTGGCGAACGTAGGCGCATAAGAAGCCATTTTTACCACGTCGCCGTTGCGTTCCAAAGCCGTGAGATAGCTGGCTTCTTCAACTGCCGACCAAAGATTATTCTCCGACCAATACTTTCCTATACCCCAAGGGCTTGCGGCGTATTCGCCTACAAATACTTTCGCGCTATTCCTGTCATAACTATCGTATCTATCGTTGTTCTTAAAGAGTTTATTTTGCGACGTATAATAATGCTCATCTACCAAAGTGTCGGAATAGTTAGCGCGGATATGTTCCCAACAGTCGTCAAAATACTCTCCGCCAAACTGAAACGAAGCCGATGAAATTATCGTCAATTCCGGATGAGCTTCTTTAACCGCTTTGTACAGTGCGTCGAAATTACGCCAATAGACTTCTCCCCAGTTCTCATTTCCAAGTCCTATGTATTCGATATTGAAAGGCTCGGGGTGTCCGTTTTGGATACGCTTTTGCACCCATTCGTTGCTTATGTCAGTGCCGTTGGCATAATCTATTAAATCCATTATATCTTGTATATATGCGTCAAATTCAGCAGTACCCGGTCGTATTGCAAACGTGTCGAGATACTTCTCCCACTCGTCCTTACTCATCTTGCCTTGCGCGTAAGCTTTGGCGTTTTGTCTGTAGTCTGCTTCAAATTGACAAATCATACCCACGTTGAGTATAGGCAAGGCTTTTGCGCCCAAGTCTTCGCAAAGCTGGAAATATTCGTGATAGCCAAGCGCAAAGGTGTTGTTGTAATACTTACCGTTCTCTTCGTCGCGCCATATGTTGTGATACTGCTCTCTTTCTTCGAGCGGTCCGATTGTCTTTTTCCAGTCAAAAAGATGTTCAAAGGTATCGCCCTCGGCAAGACAACCGCCCGGGAATCTTATAAATGCCGGCGATAGCGCGTCAAGAGCGTCATATAGGTCTTGTCGCAATGTGACGTATTTCCACTCGTCGCTTCCATATCCGAAAGTGTCGTGCGGAACTAAAGATACGAAGTCTACATCGAGTTCTCCTTTGCCTTGAGCAATGAATACCAAAGAGCCGTCTTCGGTGGCTTTGCTAGTCAATACGCAACTTACCTTTACCCATTCATCCTTTTGCTGCGGAAGTGTCAACGCAATTTTCTCGCTATTGCTTGGCGAAGAAAGTCCCGCGGATATCGTACCCTCAAAGTCTGCGATACGGACGTAGAACGACAAGTCATACTCTACGTCTTTATGAAATCCCATGTCGGCGGTATTCATTTTATCTTTGTTGTAGTTTTCCGTCAAATTGTCGTAATATTCTATATATCCCAAATTCTCAAGTTGAGCAGTGCCGTCAACTACTAAATGTAAATAAGACGGATTTGCTTCGTTTAGTCCGTATATATTCTTGACCTCAGCGCTACCGTCGATATTCCAATACGCCGTCGGATTTGCTTCGTATTCAAAACTTCCGTTATTGACAAGCTCGGAAATAAGTCCGCCGTCGCCTGCGTAAGAAATATCTTCCAAGAACAAGCCATACATAGTGTCGGCAATTTCCACTCCCATATTGTCTTTAGAAATCGTTGCGTTTACGCTCTTAGGCGAGCCGTTGCACGCGTATAACATACCCAAGCCTAACGCCAAAATAAGCACTAATGAGATTGACAACAAAAAGTTTTTTCTTTTCATACAGCCCTCAGATTTATTAAAAAATCAAGATATTTAATAGTAAAATTATAACATACTATTACTAAACTGTCAATTAACTAAATTTTAAGTTTTCGTATATTATAAAACCAAAAGTCATTCTGACCGGTAAAACTTATGCGGAAGATAATAAATATAACGGTACTATTTATTTATATAAACTCTATTTACTCTCGGCGCAATACCGCAAACTATCTCGTAATTTATCGTACCTACAAGTTTGGCAATATCGTTTGCGGTAATTTTTTCTTTTCCTTGACAGCCCAGCAAAGTGACCGTGTCGCCGACTTTTACGTCTTGGATATGCGTGACGTCAATCATAGTCTGGTCCATACAAATACGACCTATGATAGGCGCTCTTTTACCGCCAACAAGAACGCTTCCTTTGCCGGAAAGCGCTCTGGGATAACCGTCGCCGTATCCCACTGCGATAGTCGCGACTAAGGTATTTTTCTGAGTTACGAAATCTCCGCCGTAGCTTATGCTTCTTCCCTTGGGAAGCCTCTTGATATGTACTATATGAGTATGCATGCTCATAACGGGACGTAAATCGTCGGTAGTGTCGACGTCATTAGACGGGAAAAGTCCGTACGTCATTATGCCCATACGTACCATATCGTAATTATTAGACGGCATATCCAAAATGCTGGCGCTATTGGCAACGTGGCGCAGACCCACCTCTGCGCCTGCGCTTTTCATACTTTCGACAAATACGTCGAAAAGATTTTTTTGCATTTCGGTATAAGACTTATCTCTTTCGTCTGCTTTAGCAAAATGCGTAAAAATCCCTTTGACGTTGATATTGCTAAGACGGCATGCCTCGACGGCTTGGCTTACTTCGTCAGGCAAAAAGCCTATTCGTCCCATACCCGTATCCACAGCAATATGAACTTTGGCAATCTTACCGCTTGACACGCAATATTCGTTGAGCGACTTTGCAACCTCAAAAGAATGCAGGGTAAGCTCGATGTCAAAATCAACGGCGTCTGCATATCTGCTCTTAGCGACGTCTCCTACGGCGAGTATTGGCAAACTTGCTCCGCTTTTGCGCAATTCTATCCCCTCGTCAACGGTCGCGACGCCAAAATAGTCAAGCAAATCCGCGCAATTTTTAGCAACCTCTACCGCCCCGTGTCCGTATGCGTCGGCTTTGACAAGACAAAGTATTTTAACATCGCGACCGACCTTAGCTCTAACAACTTCTATATTGTGTCGCAACGCATTGACGTCAATTTCAATATACGTCCTATCCGTCAGTTTATTACGATCTTGCAAATTTTACTCCGTGGCCTTAATGAACTCGTCTAAAAGATACGATTGCAACTTTTTGATCATTTCTTCTGCTTTACCGCCCACTTCTTTGCCGTCTACTTTGCCGACTTGCAGACAGAGCGATCCCGAACTTGTGATTATCACTTCGTCGGCGTTGAAGACTTCTTGCACGGTAAAAGGTTGAATCTTCACGGGGATATTCAAATTCTGACAAGCCTTTATCAAATTATCTCTTGCCACGCCTTTGAGAATATAACAATCGGCTGGCGGAGTTATCAAAGCGCCGTCTTTTATTATATGAACATTACTGTGCGCACACTCTGTGACTCTCTCGCCTCTGTGAAAGAGCGCTTCGTGAACACCCTCTCTCAAAGCTTTTTGCGACGCCATAACGTTAGGAATAAGATTGAGCGTCTTTATATTGCAATGCAAATATCTGGTATCCTCGACAGTGATAAGGTCAACCTTTTCCGTCATATCAACTATATCGCAAGGACGAATTGTTATCCATATATTTGCAATCATATCGTAGGGATAAGCGTGCGAGCGAACTTGCGTTCCGCGCGTTGCTTGCCAACATATCACTAAATTGCCGTCATCGCACAAATTTACCATCTCTTGCAATAGATATTTCAAACCTGCCTTGTCGTGCGGTAGGCGTATGTCGAGTTGCTCCGCGCTTGAAAAAAATCTGTCGATATGTTCGTCTAGCGTAAAAATCTTGTGATTACGCGCGTAAGTCACGTCATACACTCCGTCGCCAAAACTGCATACTCTGTCAAGCATAGGAATTTGCATTTTCCCTATTTCGTCATATTTTCCGTTGTAATACCCCAATGTTTTCATAAATCTCCTCACTAAAACAGCCTACTTTATTATATAAATTCACCAACGCTTTATGACACTGCATATATTTTTATTGACAAAAATATTATTTATTGTTATTATTTATACGTTATTATCTAACAAGGATTATATTATGGGAAAAAACTCATTTACTTCATTTGACAAAGATATTTCTATGGAATTAACGCAAGACGAAGAGATGCTTGTAAGATGCGCGCCTCAAAAGGCGTCGTTTGTGCTATCAAAAAGCGTAGCAATTATGCCATTCGCTTTAATTTGGCTATGCTTTGACGGCTTTGCCATATCAATGATTGCTAAGGCAGGAATGCCTACTAGCATGAGAATAGTCATGGTAATATTTTTCGCCTTTCACCTTTTGCCGGTATGGCTATGGATATTTAGCATAATAAAGGCGCTAAGAGTACACAAAAATTTAGAGTATGCACTGACCAACGAGCGTATTATCGTACGCGATAAAGATAAACTATTGAGTTATTATTACAAAGATTTGTGCAAAGTGCAAGTTCGCGTTGGTTTTATTGACAAAATGTTCAAAGTCGGAGATATAGTTATTACTAGAAAAACTCCAACATATGAAAACGGTTATAGTTATAATAATATCAATAGGTTTGTCGTAACGCTTCTAGACCTTGCAAATCCGCGCGCAGTAGGAGATAAACTACAAGAATTTATCGACAGCGAAACTTCTAAGTTCGACCAAAGCAATAGACAAGACGGCGCCGAGTACGAAAGTTATTACGAAACGGATAATAATAGCAAATTCACTAAAAAATACGACTGCAACAACACTAGTAAATACTATAATGATAAAAACGACTATGAAAAAGATTCTATAAGATATACCTCAAAGAAAAAGTCTGAGCCCACTCAAAAAACAGAGGAAGACGATTATCTTGATAATATTATGGATTCTATAAATAAAAAAGACGAATTTTAATTATATATCGCTTAGTCCTATTAAATAATCGGTTGATACGTTAAATAGAATAGCTATCTCTCGCAAAGTAACTAGACTTGGCTCGCCTATCGCCAACTCATAACGTGAATATGACTGTTGCTTGATATGCAACTTTTCCGCCATATATTGTTGAGAAAAATTATGTTGAATCCTCAACTCTTTCAGTCTTTGCGCAAATATTTTCATAAATATTATCCAACTACTTGAATTTTACAGCAAACTGTTGTAAAATATTCACGTAACAACAAAACGCTGTGAAAATGCGCTATATTGAAACTAAGGATAATTATGAGCGACAAAATATCGGTGGCAGAATTGAGAACAAGAATAGCTCAAAATATAAAAAAGTGCGACATCAACGTTTCGCAACTTGCGCAGATTACTCATATATCTAACGCTGAAATGCTTGATATCGTGCACGGCAACACTCTACCCAGTATCGACGTGCTGAGAAAATTAAGCGAAACACTCAATATTCCACTAAGTTATTTCTTTGAATAATTTAATATAATTTTACTCTATATCTCAAGATGCAATCCTGAAATACAAATCGACATTAATAATTCTCTTTAAGACCCAAGAGATAATCTGCAGAAATGTTGAAAGCCAACGAGATACGTCGCAACGTGTCGTATCCCGGGTTAGCTTTACCGTTTAACCATTCGCTGACCTGACTTTGCTTAACGCCTATTGCATTTGCAAAAGCAGTCTGAGTCAAATTATTAAGAATCATAAACTCTTTTAAGATTTCGTCAAAACTAGGTTCCATACTTTTATTATTATAGAAAATTCTATAAATTACTTGACATATAGAAATTTCTATGTCAAAATATAAATTTTAATATATCTACCTAATTATTTAACAATTTAATTTTTTCTATTCAGTAACACTAAAAATACTTGGACTTGAACCAATATTTTTGATATTCTTAACATATCTGCTATAATAAATACAATTTATTTTCAAAATGGCAATAATACAAACGAAGAATTAAAAGGAGTAACAAAAATTGCAATACGGTTATGCACGCGTGTCCGCCACGGATCAAAACCTTGGTAGACAAATTGAAGAATTTCTAAAATTCGGTATTAAGAATAACAATATTTTTTGCGACAAAAAAAGCGGTAAAAATTTTGATCGTAAAGAATACACCCGCCTTATTAAGAGATTGAGAGCGGGAGACCTAGTCGTAATAAAATCTATAGATAGATTGGGGCGCAATTATGACATGATAATTGAAGAGTGGAAAAAAATTACCAAGCAGATTGGCGCCGACATACTAGTCTTGGATATGCCTCTGCTCGACACAAGAGATAAAGCCGACAACTTGGTGGGTAGATTCATATCCGACGTAGTTCTGCAACTACTCTCTTTTGTCGCTGAAAACGAAAGACAAAACATTCGCGCACGTCAAGCCGAAGGTATAGCTCTTGCCAAACAGCGCGGTATCAGCTTTGGCAGACCAAAGAAAAAGTATACCGAGATGTTTGTCGAAGTCACTGAACTTTATATAGAAAAGAAAATCGCTCTTTCCGACGCGCTTGATTTGCTCGACGTCAGACCCTCGACGTTTTATTACCATCTGCATAAATTAAGTCAAGATTTCCAATAAAAAATGCGTCACTTTTGAAGTGACGCATTTTTTAATACTCACAAGATTATTTCTTGGTTGTCGTTGTTTTCTTAGCAGTCGTAGACTTGCTTGCGGTCGTCGTCTTCTTTGCCGTAGTAGCCGTCTTTGTAGTAGCAGGCTTCTTTGCGGTAGACGTAGCCTTTGCTGTCGTAGCAGGCTTCTTAGCTGTCGTAGATTTGCTTGCCGTCGTCGTCTTCTTTGCAGTTGACGTAGCAGGCTTCTTCGTAGCGGTTGAAGTCGTCTTCTTTGCCGTAGTTGCCGTCTTAGCGGTAGCAGGTTTCTTTGCGGTAGACGTAGCCTTTGCTGTCGTAGCAGGCTTCTTAGCTGTCGTAGATTTGCTTGCCGTCGTCGTCTTCTTTGCAGTTGACGTAGCAGGCTTCTTCGTAGCAGTTGCGGTCGTCTTCTTTGCAGTCGTGGTCGTGCTCTTCTTAGTAGCCGGCTTCTTTACAGGAGCTTTTTCGACTACAGGAGCTTCTTCAGCTACTACTTCTGCGACAACTTCATCGCTAGCCACAGTTTCTTCTGCTGGCGCTTCAACTTCTTGTACTTCTTCGACTACAGTTTCTTCAACTACAGGAGTTTCCTCTACTGCGGGAGCTTCTTCGACTACAGGGACTTCCTCTGCTACAGCCTCTTCGACTGCAGGAGCTTCTTCTACAGGAGCTTGCTCTTTTACTTCCTCAACTACTTGCTCTTCAGCCTTTACTTCTTCTTGAGCTACAGGAGCAACTTCTTCGCTAACTGCGCTATCAGCGGCAACTGCTTGCTCTTCTACAGGAGCTACGGTTTCTGCAACAGGAGCAACTATTGCTTCTTTATTCTTCTTTTGGAAGAGCTTGTCGTTCATAATTAAGAACTTCTCAGCAAGGAACATTATAATCATATCAGCGCAGGAATAGATAAGCATTGCAAGATAGTTGGCAATTGTCTTTCCTGTACTAAGATTGCTAGCAAAAAGTTTCTGCCATGCGCCTGAATTATTTATTGCGTTAGCCAACGGTTGGTCAACAATAGTAGTAGTAGCCCACAATGCTACGCTAAAAATTATGTACATAACAATACCGAATGCGAGGTTGCGTCTAGGCTTGAACAATACTTTTCTATGCAAAATAAAGTTGATAAGTTTGCAAAGGAAAATACCAATCATCATAACTATGAATGAGCCAAGCGCCGTATTTAACCACGATAAACCAAACAAATAAAAAGTATGTTGCGCGTCAATCTTTTGAACAAAAGAAAGATCCTTACATAGGTTAAATATTGATTGAACGATAAATCCCACCATACTCAACAATACGAAAAGGATTGCTTGCAAAATACCTTTTCCGCCTTTCTTCTTGGGAGCTTCGGGAGTATTGTTATTATTTCCCGTTTCGACCTCTTTGTTTTCAAGGTCTTGGTTTAATGTTTTTTCTTCCATCATTCCACCTTCCTAATTAAGATTTTATATTAAAGTATTTTAATTATACAACATAATTTTTATTAAAGCAATAAATAATCAATATTTTTCTATTAAAAAATGGCAAATGGAAAAAATTGGCAGTCTGCGTTCAAAAAACGTCCATTTTCAAAAAATTTCAAATTTTAAATTTTTTTTTTGCGTATTTTTGTGCAGAATTAATTAACATGTGCGAGAATATTTTTTA